>CAVIKO010000030.1:24277-26134 GCA_963643035.1 bacterium | reverse complement strand
CCATATCGAGCCCGTGACTGCCGCAGCCGCCGTCGATGGCGTGACAGCCATGATCGGGTGCAAACGCGAGAGCGATCCGTTCGCCTGTGCTGTACCGCTGCAGCGTGTCGTAGATCTCTCGAAATGTGCGGCAGTTGGCGGCGAGATGGGATAGAGCTTCCGCGCTCTCCGGACCGTGCTTGTGCATCGTACTGTCGTAATCCTTGTTGTAGATCGCGAGTAAATCGTAGGGATTGTCGGCAAGGATCGAAAACGCCTTTTCGTTGACCTCCTCGACGGTCGGGTAAATAAAGTAATCCATCTCCCTTTCGAGGAAAATCTTGGACATACTGTCTCCCTCCGTAGAGACGATGGCACACTTTTTCCCCGCTCGGATACACGCATCAAAGATCGTGTCCGTCGTCAGAACCGGCTTTTCATACTTGCGGATACCGTGTACCTCTGGCATGACTCCCGTATACATTGACGCGAAGCAGACCGGGGTGACGGACGGCATGACGGAGAGAATCGGCACGCACAGCGGAGAGACAGCCATAAGCGGCGCATACAGGGCGGTGTATTTCTGATAGAGATAAAGTGCGACGGCGTCCGGATTGTACATCACGACCCGATCGGCACGCGCACCGTTCCACGCGAGAGAGGCGGCGTCCAGAACAGGGGAACACGCGCTTTCCGATTGACGAGGCGGTTCAATCTCTAGTAAGGCTGCGATGGTGGCAGCGGTGGAAGTGATTTTTACGGTATTGTAGCTTTCCATAGGATACTCCTCCAGTTCAAGATTCTGTAGGAAGTCCGACCTTGACATAATCCACAGTCAGACCGGACACCGGTGTCGCATTCGGGTCAAATTCTCCTGCCCAGCCGCCAACGGATACGCTGAGCTTGAGATAGCACGGTACGTTGCATACCCAGATCCCGCCGATTTTCCAGGTCTGTTCACCGTCTACATAGAATCTGTACTCCTCATCGGTCCAGACAAGGGTGTAGGTGTGGTACGCATCGTCGTAGATGTTGTCGATAATCAGCTCCTTGGCGACCGATTTGTGTTTGGCACCGTAGCCGTCAAAGTGGAGCGCGTGCTGAATCTGGTTCCAATCATGATGCGGGGCTTCCAGAATGTCGATTTCACAGCCATCGCCGCCCCCAAATTCGTTTTCCGCTCCGGCACCGTCGCACATAAGCCAGAACGCGCCGTTCATTCCCTCTGCCTGCGGCAGCTTGCAGCGCACCTCGTAAAAGCCGTAAGTCTGCTCAAAAATATCGCGGGTTCGGATCGCGCCTGCCGTGTACGGAATCTTGTCTCCGGTCACTGCAAGTACCAGATTGCCGTCCTCCAGATACGCGCCATCGCTTTTCCAGATGCAGTCATCGCGCTCCCATTCCGGACAGTATGCCCATTTGTCGGGATCGAGCGTGTGACCGTTGAAGGAATCGTAGAAGGTCAGCTCGTAATCCACGCCATCAAAACGGAAAGTGCGGTTCTCTTCGAAATCCGCCTTCGCCATGGCGACGTCCTCTTCCCGTTCCGCCTGCCTTTTTGCTTCTGCCGCCTCTTTTTCGAGACGGATGGACTCCTGCTCCGCGCGTTTAGATTCCGCCTCGAGCCGTTTGGATTCCGATTCCGACTCCGCTTTTTTCGCTTCTGCTTCCGCGTGAGCCGCCGCCCGCTCCTCCGGGGTCATTGTCTTCGTCTGGATTCCTCCTTTTTTACAACCGGACAACGCAAGAAGCAGCAGCAGAACGACCGCAGTGATTTTTTTGTGGGTTCGCACAGGATTCTCCTTTGTGATTGGAATGCTTTAACTATTATAGCAAAAAATCCCGGTGGATACAAGAGTATCCCGGGATTTTTTACAT
>CAVIKO010000030.1:6440-24244 GCA_963643035.1 bacterium | reverse complement strand
GCTTTAACTCTATTATAGCAAAAAATCCCGGTGGATACAAGAGTATCCCGGGATTTTTTACATGGGGAGGATGAATCAAGACCAATGCATCTGTGCAGTTCCAATATCCTTGAAGCCATCAGGCTTTCCTTGCAACACTTCAAATAGCTGTTGTTTCAAGCCGGCAATACTGCTTGCAAGATCTGCCCGTGTAGCATACTGTTCAGGGTTGAAATTCCTGCTCTGTAACGGCAGCGTACCTGTCAGAGAAGCAATTCCCATTGCGCAGTGAGCGTACGTTTTTCCCGCATCCGTATGTGCATATGTATCATTCATCAGATCCATTGCAATTCCGGAAGTGATAAACGGCTTATAGATGGGATATACATTTTTTCTACGTTGGAATGGCACAAATAATCTTGACATCTCATTGAATATATGCTATATTATATAAGGTAAAAACTGTATGCGTATCTAAAAAGACAAATGTCAATATAAACGATACGCCGTTTGAGGAGAACATTATGAAGAAAACACTATGTCTGATTCTCTGTCTCCTGATGGCAGGATCGCTTCTTGCGTCCTGCGGCAGCGGAGAAACGGAGAAAGAGCAGACGGAAACCACACCGAGCGCGGAATCTGCCGCCGATACGGAATCGGAATCCGTGGAGGAAACCGAGAACTTTGATCCCGGTCTGCCGGAAACGGATTTTGAGGGAAGAACCTTTTCTTTCCTGACAAAGAGTACGGAAACGTACAATGAATGGGCGGAGACCAGCCTGTTCTCCGAGGGAACAAACGGCGAGGTTCTCAACGATGCGGTGTATACGCGCAACACATATGTGGAGGACACGTACAACTGCAAGATTGGTGTGATCGAGTCCGGTGATTTTGGCAAGGATGTCGGGAACGCGGTGACTGCTGGGGATATCATTTACGACATAGTCATGCCGCCGCTGAACGATGCGGGTTCCCTTGTGAAGAAAGGACAGCTGGTCGATCTTACGACCGTCGGCAATCTTGATCTGTCCAAGCCCTGGTGGGACCAGCGCTCTATCGCTGATCTGAGCATCGCGCACAAGCTCTACATGGTTTCCGGTGACATCAGTACACTGAACAATGACGCGACTTGGTGTACGATGATTAACCTTGAGGTGCTGAACAACCTCGGTGTGGAGACCCCGTATCAGTACGTTGCGGAGGACAAATGGAATTTCGATACCTATAAGATGCTCTGCGAAAACGCATCCGTCGACCTCGACGGCGACGGCGATTACGACTCCGCAGACTCCATCGCGAACCTGACCCAGAACGAGAACGCGACTGCGATGCTCATCACCTTCGGTTATCACCTCATCAATAAGGACGAAAACGACCTGCCGTACTTCGATCTCAAGGGCAATGAGCGCGTTTACACGATTATTGAGGATATCACCGAATTTATGAACGATAAGAAGGTTTCCCTGAACTACCACCAGTACGGCAGCGAGGGCTATCACCTTCTGACGACCAAGATGTTTGAGGAAAACAGAGGACTCTTCTGGATTACAAACCTCCAGATGGTGATTCGTCTGCGCGAAATGGAAACAGACTTCGGTATCGCCCCCTGTCCGAAGTATGATGAAACACAGACCGACTATTCCAATGTCGTGTGGTTTGTCGGTTCCTACGCTACAATCCCGGTCAGCGCGGAAAGCATCGACAATAGCGGCTTCATTCTCGAGGCAATGGCAGCAAAATCCCGTGAAGTGCTCCGCCCGGCATACTACGAAACCGCTCTGTCTTTGAAATATCTCCGCGATGAGGAATCCATTGCCATGCTCGATCTCGTAATCGACAACCGCGCGTATGAGCTGGAGCAGGCGTTCCAGTTTGGCTCTTCCTCTTGTGTGGAGGGTATCGTACTGAATCAGAAGGATCCCGCATCCTCCTTTGAAAAGGCTGAAAAGAGCATCAACTCCAATATTGAAAAGACCCTTAAGGGCATCGAGGAGAAATAATGAAAAAGTTTTTGGCGATCGTATTGATGTTGTCTCTGCTGCTCTCCTCTCTCACCGCGTGTGGGACACAGGAAAGCACCGAGAAAGACGCACCGGATACCACATCAAACATCGACAATGCTGCTGCTGAAACAGAAACCGAGCCAGAGGAAACAGGACGCACGATGCAGGATGAGGTGCCGGAGTTGAACTTTGACGGCGCTGTCTTCCGTACCATCGTACAGGACTCCACACTCTACGATATTTATGCAGCAGAGGAGACCGGCGACACGCTCAACGACGCGATCTACCACCGCACCATCGATATGGAGGAACGGTTCAACATTAAAATCGCAGAGGCAGAGCAGCTTGTTTTCGACCAGCTGTCCACGCAGATTGAGAAAACGATCCGTGCGCAGTCCGATGAATACGATCTCATCCTCGGTCAGATGGAGGAGACCGGCAAGGACGCACTGGGTGGCCTTTTCCTGAACTGGTACGACATTCCCTATGTTGATTTCACGAAGCCCTGGTGGCCGAAATCCGTGGCACGCGATGCGGCGACCGTCAACGGGAAGATGTTTGTGACCGTGAGTGACCTGTGCATCTCCTACGCCGAGCAGACCTGGGGCATCGTGTTCGATACGGACAGAGCGGTAGACTACGGTGTGGAAGGTGTGTACGATCTGGTACGCGAGGGCAAGTGGACGATTGACAAGCTGATGGAGTTGGCGGATTCCGTGTACACCGATGTCAACGGTGATGGTGCAAAGGACGAAAACGACTACTACGGCTACGTCACGGCGGACAACGGCTGTCTGATTCTCAGCTATTTCTATGGCTTTGACCAGCGGCTCGCGGTTGTGGAGAACGGCAAGATCAATATGGTGCTGAACACGGAGAAATCCGCGGCAATCTGTGACAAGATCTACCGCCTGTCTACAGCACAGGGTACCTATAAGCCGACCGATTCCTCCAACGCCGGCATTTACAACGTTTTTATAAACGAAAACGCACTGTTCTGCCCGATGGAGCTTCAGTACGTGTACAGACAGCTGCGTGACTACGAAAACAGCTATGGTGTGGTCCCGCTTCCGAAATGGGACGAGGAACAGAGCGAATATTATTCCGTATGCGATGCAGGTGCAAACGTTATGGTCATCCCGGTGACGGCTGCAAATACCGAGATGATCGGTGCCATTGTTGAAGCCTTGTCCGCGTACAGCTGGCGCACCGTCATGCCGACCTACTGTGACATCGTGCTGAACCGCAAGTCCGCACGCGATCCGGAATCTGCCGAAATGATGGAAATGATTCTCGACAGCCGTGTAATCGACTTTGCGTACCTTTACGATGGTTGGTCCGGTTGGGTGTTTAAACTCGCCAACATGACCGCGCAGGAGGGCAACTTCGCAAGCGTCTATGAGAAGAACGAAAAAGCAATGCAGAACTACTACGAAAAGGTTCTGAAGCTGTTCTATGATGACGCGGAATAACGAAATACAATAGAAAACGGAAAACGGCAGGGAAGCCTGCCGTTTTTCTGTTGCTGTCCTGAAATTGCGAAAAAATCTTGACAAAGACGGTGTGAGTCTGTATAATGGTCATAAAGAAATTGTGGGAGTACGATCGTATACAGATCGCTCCCGCTATGACAGAGAAGGAGAAGGTATGGAAACTTTACAGATGTGGGATAAGGTGCCGGGACGTGCGGATGAGGTGCCGGTTCTCGAATATTACAAGGCGGAAAACCGGAAGTCGGACGGCTGCGTGGTAATCTATCCCGGCGGCGGCTACGCTTGCAGAGCCCCGCATGAAGGGAAGGGGTATGCGGAATATCTGAACAGCATCGGTATGGATGCGTTTGTATGCGAATATCGAGTCACGCCGCATTATTTTCCCCTGCCGCTTCTCGATGCACGCCGCGCGGTTCGCTATGTCCGCTATCATGCTGCGGAATATGGACTGGATCCGGCAAAGGTCGCCGTGATGGGCTCGTCCGCCGGCGGGCATCTTGCCGCACTCGTCTCGACCTACACAGCACCGATCGACTTTGAGAATCTCGACGACGTGGATAGTGAGAATCCAATTCCGAATGCCACGATTCTCTGCTATCCCGTGATCCACTATCCGGACGAAACAAAGGTTACGCACGAGGGGTCGTATGTCAATCTGCTCGGTCCGGACAGACGCGGCGTAGCATCCGGCTTCAGCCCGGATCTTCTGGTATCCGATTCGACACCGACCGCGTTTTTGTGGCATACTTCCGACGATGACTGTGTAAATGTGATCAACAGCTATCTATACGCGTCCGCACTCCGTCGGCATGGGATTGCACACGAAATGCATATCTTTCCGAACGGCCCGCACGGTCTCGGACTTGCACCGCAATATCCGCATGTGGCACAGTGGGCGGAACTCTTGAAAAACTGGCTCTACAATCTCGGCTGGTTTGCGTGAGACTGCCTCAGAAAACATGACACAAGGCTGAAATTGCATCAAAAAATGCAATTTCAGAGACCTTAGATCGGGGAATATGCGATGCTATGACCGGCGCATTCCTGATTTTCCATCCGCACGCGGGTGTGATCTGTCAAACGATCCGCCCGCGCTTGTTTTACCTATACAGACGAAGCCATCTCCCATCAATTCTGTCAATTTATGACCATTCGTCAAAGCGACCTTTTATAAAATTGTGGTATTGCTTTTCTCGATGAAAAATGCTATACTATATATCGATTTTGTTGAATGAGGTGACGGAATGTCAAAAATTAAAACAGATCGCATCGACATTGTAAACGGACCGATGATTCCGAATATTTTCCGCTTCATCCTGCCGCTGATCGCTACAAGCGTGCTGCAGCTTCTTTATAACGCAGCGGACAACGTGGTGGTCGGTCGGTATGACAGCTATGTTGCGCTGGCGGCAGTCGGTTCTACGGGATCGCTGATCAATCTGATTCTCAACGTGTGTATCGGACTTTCGGTCGGATCCAGCGTCGCGGTGGCGCAAGACTACGGCGCAGGCGATGAGGAGGGAGTGCAGAAGGTAATACATACCTCCGTGTTCATCAGCGCGGTCGGCGGAGTGATTGTCGGAATCTTCGGCTTTATCTTTTCGCGTCAGTTCCTCATCTGGATGGGTTCGCCGGACGACGTACTGCCGCTTGCAACCCTGTATCTGAAAATTTATTTCCTCGGCACTCCGGCGTCGATGGTGTACAACTTTTGTGCGTCGATCCTCCGTTCCGTTGGCGACACCAAGCACCCGCTGTATTATCTGACCATTTCCGGGATTATCAACATTGTTTTCAACCTCATCTTTGTGATTGAGTTCCATCTCGGCGTGGCAGGCGTGGCGATCGCGACCATTATTTCCCAGTATGTTTCCTGCATCATGGTCGTTGTATTCATGATGCGTGCGAAGGACTGCTGCCACCTCGATCTGCGTAAGCTGAAAATCCATGGCGACAAATTCAAGAAGATCCTGCGCGTCGGGCTGCCTGCCGGATTGCAGGGAAGTGTGTTCTCTATCTCCAACGTCGTGATCCAGTCCGCGATCAATTCCTTCAATTCTGTGGTAATGGCAGGCTGTACCGCCGCGGGACAGATCGAGGGCTTCGTATATGTGGCGCAGAACTCCCTATATCAGGCGGCTCTGACATTCACGGGGCAATATATCGGCGCCGGTAAGCTCCATAAGATTCGCAAGGTCTGCTTCAACTGTATGTGGATCGTCACTGTGATCGGTTTGATACTGGGCATTATCGCATGTGTATTCGGCAGACCGCTGCTCAGCATCTACATTCCGGACGAACCGGAGGCAATTGAATACGGTATTGAACGACTGCTGATCGTTGCGCTGCCGTATTTCCTCTGTGGCTGGATGGAAGTACTCGTTGGCTGTCAGCGCGGCATGGGTATGTCCATCACCCCGATGATTGTCTCCATGCTCGGTGCATGCGGACTCCGGATCCTGTGGATCTCCACGATTTTCCAGACCAACCGAACCCTTTTCATGCTATTCCTCTCCTATCCGCTGTCATGGCTCATCACCGCCTCCGTCCATTTTGTGTTCTATAAGATTTACTACGATAAGCTCTTAAAACAGCAAAATGCGGTGCAGGAGAATGCGTAGGACAATCTGGTGTACATATGAGCAGACTGCACAATAGGAAAGAATGCTTTACTTCCGATAAAATCAGAAGCAAAGCCCGCGTAATTCAAAATAATTTGCAGCTGTCTTTTGTTTGACATAAATACCCCCATAGGGTAGACATGATTTCTTTTTTCATGTGTCTACTCTATGGGGATTTTATCATTCTTCGGCTACGTTTCCGTGTTTTGTGTTATGAAGCTATTGTCTCGGTAACCTCATTTTGGGATTCTGTTTTCCTGATTCCGCAAAACTCCTTTTTCCGCAAGAAGCGGAATAAGCGAAAAGTTGTTTTTTAAGAGCTGTTTTTAATTTGTATCCTATTGCCTTTTTTCACGCAATGCAGTATAATAAGAAAGCTGTTGATTTACGTCAATAGCCTATAATTCCAAGGCTTTTGATGCAAACTCCCGATGGGATTCCGCATTTTCTAAGGCTTACGCGACCAATGATGCAGAACGCGGTTGCTCTCCGGCACGCGCTGCGGTTAACGAATGGGGTACCGTATGATTTTCGGAAAACATATCAATCGCTATTATCTGCGATACGCGCCGATCCTGTTGCTCGGACTCGCGGCGCTGGTAATGGTAGACTACTTTCAGCTTGAGATCCCGGTGTTTTACCGGCTCGTTATCAATGGCATCAACGACGGTATGGTGGAGATCGATGGACAGATAGTCCCCTTCACCATGGATGTCCTGCTTGACCACGTGTGTTTGCCAATGATCATCGTCATTTTGGTGATGGTGGTGGGACGGTTTGTGTGGCGTATTTGCTTCTTCGGCAGTGCAATACGCATGGAAACGGACATACGTGAGCGCATGTTCGACCACTGCAAGGATCTCTCTCGCGAATATTATCAGGTGAATAAAGTTGGTACGCTCATGTCCCTCTTTACAAACGATCTGGAAACCGTACAGGATTGTTTCGGCTCCGGAATCCTGATGCTGGCGGACGCTTCATTCCTCGGCCTTCTCGCACTATATAAAATGTGGCGTATGGATGGGATCCTCACGCTTTTTGCTCTAATTCCGATGGCGTTTCTCTTGGTGATCGGCACCATTGTCGGCAAATCCATGGAGGAAAAATGGGACGAGCGGCAGGCCGCGTATTCCGATCTGTCCGATTTTTCGCAGGAGAGCTTTTCCGGCATCGCGGTCATCAAGGCATTTGTCAAGGAGACGCTGGAACTGATGGCGTTCCGGAAGCGCAACGAAAAAAATGAAGAGGTAAATGTCGCTTTTGTACGGGTATCCACGCTCCTCAACATTTCCGTTACCCTCTTTGTCGAATCCGTGATCTGTGTCATTCTCGGCTACGGCGGATATCTCGTCCATGAAAACCGATTCAGCGCCGGACAGCTCGTAGAGTTCATCGGTTATTTCACCGCTGTTGTCTGGCCCGTAATGGCGGTTTCGGAACTGATCGGCATGGCGGCGCGTGGCAAAGCGTCTCTCGCACGGATCTCGGAGCTTCTTGATGCACCGATAAACGTGAAAGATGCGGACGACGTGGTCGATATCGAGATCACGGACGGGGAAATTGCGTTTTCGCACCTCACATTCCGCTATCCCGATGGCGAGATCGACGCGCTGCACGATGTATCGTTCACGATACAGTCCGGGGAGAACGTCGGATTGGTCGGCAAAACCGGCTCTGGCAAAACGACTATTGTCGATCTCATCCTGCGTACCTACAATGTTCCCGATGGTACAATTTTCATTGGCGGACAGGATGTAAACAGAATCCCGATCCGCCGGGTGCGCGACGCGTGTGCCTATGTGCCACAGGATAATTTTCTCTTTTCCGACACCATCGCGAACAATATCGCCTTTGCTGCGGACAATCCCGATGAAACGGCGATCGAGAACGCGGCAAAGTTGGCTGATATCCACGAAAACATCATGGATTTCGGTGAGCAGTACAAAACAATGCTCGGCGAACGGGGTGTAACGGTATCCGGTGGGCAGAAGCAGCGGATCTCCATCGCAAGAGCTTTGTTGAAGAATGCTCCGATTCTCATCCTAGATGATTCCGTATCCGCTGTCGATACAAAAACAGAAAAGAGCATCCTTGAAAATCTGCATGACACACGCCAAAATAAAACCACCATCCTGATCGCCCATCGGATTTCCACTATTGAAAAAATGGACAAAATCCTCTTCATCGATAACGGAGAGGTCGTGGATGTCGGCACCCATGAGGAGCTGTTCCGGAGATGTCCCGCATACCGGAAGATGGTCGAGCTGCAAAAACTGGAGGAGGAGCACGCCGATGTATGAATTTTATCCGATCCTTGTCATAGGCGCGATCCTGGGCGTTTTTTCCATCGTCTTTATCACGGCATACGCGCTGATGAAAAACAAGAAGGAGGCTCTCGGCTTCGATCGTCACATGGCAGACGGTGAAATCATCCGTCGTATGCTCGTGTACACCAAGCCCTATCGCGCGCATTTCTGTCTCATTGGGCTGATCATGCTCGTCTCCATCGCCTACGACATTGTTTCACCGCTGGTCGTCGGAAATATTGAGGAGATGGTCAAGGCGGATTTTGAATTGTCCCGTCTTTATAAAATGGTCGCCGCATATGCGTCGATTTTGATTGTCTCTCTTGTATGTACATATATCGAGGCGATTCTTTTACAGAAGGTCGGACAGAAGATTCTCTCGAAAATCCGTGAGGATCTCTTTGTCCACATTGAGAGACTTTCCCATGAGCAGCTAAACGCGATCCCGGTCGGCAAGCTCGTGACCCGTGTAACGAACGATCCGAATGCAGTGTCGATGCTTTTCACGAATATCCTCGTCAACCTTGCGAAAAACTGCTTCATCATCATCGGTGTCACCGCCGCCATGCTCTGTGTCAATTATGCACTGACTCTTATGGTGCTGTGCTTCGCACCGTTTATCGTGCTGTTTACCGTGATTTTTCGCAAATTTTCCCGCCGCGCCTATCGCAGAGTGAAGGACGGTACCACAGACATCAACACATATCTCTCGGAAAACCTCTCCGGTATCAAGATCACGCAGATTTTTAACCGGGAGAGCCAGAAGCTCGCCGATTTCAAGGAGCGCAACAATCGGCTTGGACAGGCAAAGAAACAGCAGATTTTTGTGTTCGGTATCTTTCGTCCCGTCGTCTATATGTTGTATGTTTCCTCCGTTCTCTGTCTCCTCTATCTTGGTGGACGGGGCGCAATCCGGAATGTAACCTTTCTGGGGCAGACCCTGACCGGCGGCGTAATCGTCACGTTCTACATGTATATTTCCAAATTCTTCAACCCGATTCAGAGTCTCGCGGAGCAATTCAACTGGCTCCAGTCGGCATTCGCATCGGCGGAGAAAATTTTCACGATTCTCGACATGGAGCCGAAGATCGTGGACGCGCCGGACGCCGTTGAGGTAGACGACATTCGCGGTGAGATTGAGTTTCGGGATGTATGGTTCTCCTATGTGCCGGATGAATGGGTTCTGAAAGGCGTGTCGTTTCATATCCACGCCGGGGAAACCATCGCGTTTGTCGGCTCTACGGGATCCGGAAAAAGCACGATCCTGTCCCTCATCTGCCGGAATTATGACATCCAGCGTGGGCAGATTCTTATCGACGGCATGGATATCCGGAAGATCAAAATCTCCAGCCTACGACGCCATTTCGGGCAGATGCTCCAGGATGTATTTCTCTTCTCCGGGACGATCCGTTCGAATATTCTTCTGCGCATGGAAGGTGTGTCGGACGAGGAAGTTTGGGAGGCTTGCCGTTACGTCAATGCGGAGCCGTTCATCCGGCGGCTTGACAAAGGACTCGACGAGGTCGTCCGGGAGCGTGGCAACAATTTTTCTGCCGGACAGAGACAGCTATTATCTTTTGCCCGCACGCTGATCCACCACCCGTCCGTGATGATTCTCGATGAAGCAACGGCGAATATCGACACGGAGACAGAGGTTCTCATTCAGGATTCGCTTGAGAAAATGGCGAAAATCGGCACGATGCTCATCGTCGCGCACCGCCTTTCCACCATTCAGCACGCTGACCGGATCTATGTCCTCTCGCACGGGAAGATCGTAGAGTCCGGCAGCCACAATGATCTGCTCGCGACACACGGGAAATATTACCAGCTATACATGCTCCAGTATCACAGGGAGCAGTCGGAAAGAAACGGATAAATGGAGACGGTATGAAAACGGTACGAACGATCGGCGCGATCCTCTTCTCGTCCCTGACAGTGGTATTTGCGCTCCGCGGGATCGTGATGCTCTTTTCGGTAAATGGATTTGAAATTTTCAAATACTACACCGTGGACAGCAACACTCTCGCCGCCCTCTCTGGGATTCTGCTCACGGTCTTTCTGATTCGTGCGCTCATCACAAAAAAGCCTGTGCCGGGGTGGGTTCTCCTTGCCTATTTCACTGCTGCGGTCTGCCTGACTCTGACGTTTCTCGTGGTCGTATTTGTGCTGGCACCGGCAGCCGGAGAAAACGGTTATCGAATGACGCTGACGGAGGGAGACATGCTCTACCACCATCTTCTGAATCCGATTCTGACTGTGATCACGACCGTCTTTTTCCTGCCACGGATCTCTACCAAAATTCCGGAGATTGCCCATATCGCGCTTTTGCCGACGGAGTTGTACGGACTGTGCGCCGTCATCTGCAACTATCTTCTCTGGTGGCAAGGACCGTATCCATTTCTCTACATCTACGACCAACCGCTGGGGGAATCCGTGCTGTGGTGTGTCGGGATCCTCGGCGGGACATATGCAATAGGGTTTCTGCTGGCAATGGCGAAAAAAGCGGTGGATCGCAGACTGCTATAGTACCCTACCTCAAAAAGTACGGTTTCGGTTCTCGCCACTCCGTACTTTTTCCGTTTTTGTTGACTTTTCTCGCCGCATCCTATATAATATATGCGTATACCATGGAAATGCTGTTGTGAGGCTGTTCTTGTGCAAAAAAAACGATGGATGCAGCACTTTCCTAACCATAAACAAAAAGGAGTTACCCATGAAACGATTCTCTGCGTTCCTTCTTCTGTGTGCCATTCTGCTGTCTGCGACGGCATGTGGCGGTACGGAAAAGGAAACCACACCAACTATCTCCGATACCCAGGATGGCACCGCTTCCGCTACGTCCGCGGATACCGAGGTACAGGAAACAGAGCCTGCGCTGTCCGACGATCTGCCCGCCATGGATTATGACGGCAAAGTCTATCGCATCGCCGGCATTGAAGGCTATACCGATGAGTTTTTCACGGAAGAATTGACCGGAGAGGTCGAAAACGACGCCGTATTCAATCGAAACGCGCGGCTGTCGGAACGCTTCAACGTCTCTATCCAAGCCATTCCCATGAGCGGAGATTCCGGCAGCATCTATAATGCGCTCGTACAATATGCGACAGCCGGCGATGATTTCTGTGATGTTGCCGCACCGGAGGTATGGAATTTTCACATGGCTACGGCGGCGGGCATTTATCAGAACTGGAACGACACTAAGTATGTCCATCTCGACAAGCCGTGGTGGAATCAACAGATCAATGACGATGCCACCTTCAACGGCAAACTGTTCGGTCTGACCGGCTCCTTCTCCGTGACCTACATGACCAACACCACGGCAACCTATGTGAATTCTGTACTGTTGCAGAACTATGGATTGACCGAGGCGGATTTGTACGCGCTTGTGCTGGATGGCGGGTGGACAATCGATTATCTCAGTACCCTTGTGGAAGGAATGTACCAGGATATCAACGGGAACGGAAGCCGGGATGAAAGCGACCGGTACGGCTTCGGTGCGAACTGGTATTATTCCGACACTTGGTGCAGCGCGTTTGACATTCCTGTCACCGGAAAAGCTGATGACGGAACGCTGGAAATCAAACTGATGCAGGAGAAAACCTACGATGCGCTTTCCAAGATCTACAGCCTATATTATGAGAACAACGGCGTGTATTTCTGGGAAAACTGGACAGGCTTCATGGACTATTTCACCGGCGGCACCCTCGTTTTTGCGCAGGGGACGCTAAACGACGCTTTCAACGCGCTGCGGGATATGGAGGATCCGTTCGGTATCGTACCGCAGCCCAAATACGATGAAGAGCAGGACGGCTACCATTGTCTGGTCTCGGACGGCTACTCCATCGTGGGTATGCCGACCACGGTCAAAGATACAGATTTTGTCTCGCTCATGACGGAAGCTATGGCGGCGGAAACGTATGCGAATGTGTATCCCGTATACTACGATGTGGCTCTGAAATCGAAATATTCCAAGGACGAGGCGACCGCTTCCATGATCGATCTGATCTCTGCCGGAGCCGCATTTGATGTTTCCTTCATGTACGGTACCTACCTCGAAATGCTGCCGTATATGTTCCGAGGCTGTCTCAATTTGAAAACGACGGATATTGCCTCCACCTATGCCAAGGCGGAGAAAAAGATCGAAAAAGCATTGGACAAAATTTACGCCATGTACGAATAATTCCATCAGAAAAACGCTTCTTTCAGGCGGATTTCGCCTAAAACAATTTATTCGAGCTTTTCAGGCAATATAAAAAGAACGCAAAGGTTTTTCCAGCCTCTGCGTTCTTTTTGTTCATCACTTTTACTCCACGCGCATTTTACCGGAGTATTCGAGCAGCTTCATGAAGTGACCGCCGATCACGGAGCGGTTTTGGAAGCCTCTCTGGTTGGCGGTGACGGTGTAGTACCAATCCGTCATCGGAACGCGGGTGAGTGTGCGATGATACGCTTCCCACAGCGGCGCGATGTAGTCCTCAAAATCTGCGCGGTCGTTTGCCAAGGTCGCTGTCCAGACGAGCCAGTCGCTCTTCGTATATGTTTCCCGGCAATCGAGGGGCATACCGTATGGATTCACATGGCGGCGATAGGAAGCGAATTCCGATTGCAACACGGTTGGATCCATAATGCCGGTGTGCCAGAGCTTATCCCAGACGATGTTGTACTTCATCGACCACGTGCCGGGGCGGTCGTATGCCAGGCGATAACTGCCGTCTCCGTTGGCGGCGCGACGTGCGAACGATTCTGCCATATTCCGCGCTTTTCCGATCAAATTCTCCGCCTCATCAGAACGGCCGAGCATTCGATACAGAATGGCAAGAGCGGTAATGCCCATCATTGCCTTGAGGGACAGGTTGCAGTTGTGCGCAAGATGACCGGCAAAATCATCTGTGCAAAGCTGATTCTCCGGATCCTCGCCATGCGCGAGCAGATACTGTACCCACGTTTCCCACAGATCCATATGTTCCTTGGCAAAGGCGAGATTTCCGTCGGCGATGGCACAGGATGCGACAAGCACCAGCATATTGCCCGACTCCTCCACCGGCATCTGCCATTCCTCAGCATTGTTTGCATATACCTGTCCGGACAAGATTGGATACTGCCCACAGTCGTGCGGAGAAAAATCGAAGTGCCAGCCCTCACTCTTGGCGTACCGGACGATCGGCCGCATCATACCGCGTACCAGCTCCGGATTGTAGAGTAAATAGAGCGGTGCGGACGGATAGCTCAGATCTACTGTGGCGGCACAGCCGTTTGAGAAGCATTCCTTGGAAATAAAGAGAAGCTCACCTCGGTCGTCGATAACCGCTTTGTGCGCTGCGATCGACTGACGATAGGACAGTTCCAGAATTTCCGCGTACTTTTCCCCACCTGCCTTGACGCCATCGGCAAAGAGCTTTGCGGCAAACGCACTGCAGCGTTTCTCCAAAGCCGGATATTCCCGATGCGCGGCGACGATGGCTTCCCGAATGGTCATACCGTTTCGGTTCCAGTACGAATGGAGCCTTTCCCCAAAATAGAGAATCGAATACACGTCGTCATAGGCAAAGGTGACAAGCGCATCCGTATTCTCCACGGTATCAAGATCGAGCGACAGAGAGACAAATGTGGTTGAAGGATCATAATCTGCCGGAGTGTTTTCGCCGGAATACGGGATGTCGATCTGCTCCACATTGCAGACGGCATCCGCGGCGGTCATGTAGAAGTAGCCCCAATCGATACGGATGTTGTCCCCGGAACGCGAAAGAATAGGCTGACGGACACTGCCGATTTTCACAGAGGACAGTCCCTCTTCCGTGAAGATTTCCGTCGTTACATCGTCCTGACCACGCTTGTCGAGACAGATTTCTTCACTGACGATAAGACGGATCCCGATCATATGACACGCATGATCGGTGCTGCGGGCGGAGAGACGGAGATAGGACACCGGGCGGCTCATCACATCGAGATCGTCCATCAGAAGCGGCGTCATAAACGTGACAGACAGTTCCACGCCTGCTGCGGAAAACACATAGTTTGTATGGAGTGCATCGCAGTCACGGGACAACTCGCACATTGCCGGGGAATTGTCTCCCGGATGGAGCTTGCCGAGAAAACGATACGGCACGCCGTCGATGGTGGCGTATCCGACCATGGTCTGCGGACTGCCGGTCCAATGTACGGTAACGGCATCCGTTAAATGATCAGCCGGGGACCAAAGAGAAAAATAGGGGTCTACCGTGATAAGCGGTACAGATGGTGGACGAAGTCTCATAGAGTACCTCCTTGTGATTTTATGATTACAGTTTTTTTTCTTCTATTTCACGGGCGCGGCGCAGGATGTCGATAGAGAAGGACGGGATTCTGCCCAGTCCGTCGGGTCCCACGTTCAAAAGATAATTGACGCCCATAGCGTTCAGATGCTTTTTGTTTGCCGCAATCTGCTCCGGCGTTTTCCAGTTGTGGTCGTAATACTTGAATCCCCATGTGTCGTTGAGCGTCGCCGCCGTTTCGTATAGATCGTAGGGAGAATACTTGAATCCGTCAAGCTCATTCATCTCTCCTACAGGAGTTTCCGAGATATTCTCCGGACGCTTCTGTGGGATTTCGTTATCTCCGAGAGATACATAATCATACGCACCGTTGCCCAGACGGGAATTGATCAGGCATTCGGGTTGGTACTGCTTGACCATATCGAAAAGCTCACGGCTCTGCTCCGGCGTTATCACACTGGGCGTATCGAACCAGATGAGGCAGAGATCGCCGTATTTTGTGAGAATCTCCTTGACCTGCGGCTTGATCTTTTCCTCAAAACAGATGGAAAAATCCTTGTTGTCTCTGCCCGGAAAGTCCCAGCTGTTGAACCAGGTCGTACCGGAGCAGGCGCAAGTTTTGTTATAACCACCGCCGTGCGGATGATGCCAGTCCAGCTCCTGCGAGTAATACAGACCGAATTTGATTCCGTGCTTGTAGCAGGCTTCGGCAAGTTCCGCGATGATGTCTCTCCCAAACGGCGTAGCGCGCTTTACATTGAACGGATCGCATTCGGAATCAAAGAGCGCGAAGCCTTCGTGATGCTTGGATGTTATGACGAAATACTCCATGCCGCATTCCTTGGCAAGGGTGATCCATTCATCCGCGTGAAAGTAGATTGGGTTGAACGTTCCGGCAAGCGATTCGATTTCGTGATTCGGAATCTGGAAATAGGACTGCGCCCATTCCGCGTAATACGGCGTGCGTCTGCCCCTGTATTCTCCCGCAAGCATGGAATAGATGCCGAAATGAACCATCATTCCGTATTTTGCCTGTCGAAACCATTCGCGATTGTTCATGGATTCTTTTCTCCGCGTATGCACTGTACACGGAGTCTCCTTTCGTAATTGTCCCTTGCGGCATTGTGCTTTTTCACGCCGCACTGCTCTCATTATATAAAAATTGACAACAAAAGGCAATAGCTTTCGTAAAAAAACTTCCGAAAATTACGCAATTCTCTTGCAATCTGCTTTGATTTCTGTTATCATTGGTGAGGTATACGCTGATTTCGGTTGGTTTTGCGCCAAGAGCTTTCGTGCGAAGATCCGATCGGTTGATGGGTTCAGCATATCCTTACCGAAGGAACCTTTGAATCAATCGGATTTTTGCGATAAAAGGCTAAAATAGAGGGGCTTTTATTGCAAAAAATAACCTTAAATCAGAGTCTTCCTAATTCTACTATGATGCGAGGTATGCTATGAGCCAGCTGATGATGTGCAAAAAGATGGCGGAGGGTGTTTTCCCCTATCCGCTGCACAAGGATTACTACATCCGCAATTTCCGCGAAACAGAGGAGGAAATCGCCGTATGGGTCGAGATCTGCAAGAATGGACTGTTCGGAGAGGATACAGGTCGGGACGGATACGTCTCCTCCATTACCAATGTGGCAGGCGTTGAACCGGAACGCGATATTTTTTTCGTCTGTGCGCGGGACAACGACCGTCCTGTTGCCACGATTACGGGTTTTGTTCGTCCGGACGGTGCGGGGGACATTCACATGGTCGCTGCCATTCCGGAGGTGCGCGGGAAAAAGATCGGTCACGCCATGCTCGCACACGCGCTGGAGAAATTGAGACGCGACGGGGTGGAAAAGGTTTATCTGACAACGGACGAGTGGCGCAAGCCGGCAATCAAGAATTACCTGACCGCGGGTTTTTATCCTGTCGAATATGACGTTGGGATGCCGGAGCGTTGGGCAGGCGTGTTCGCGGAAATGGGACTGGAACCTGTGCCGCTGCAGAAGCTCTGACGGCGGAGAATGGATGAAACTGCCATGACCAAACAAAAATCCTTTGGAATCGATTCCTGTACCATGCACGTGTTGGCGATGGCACTGATGCTGTGTGACCATCTCTGGGCAACGTTTTTTCCCACGATGGAGTGGCTGACCTGTGTCGGCAGACTTGCATTTCCCCTGTTTGCATTCATGATCGCGGAGGGATACGCACATACCTCGAATGTAAAAAAATACCTGCTCCGAATGCTTGTGTGCGCAGTACTCTCCGAGATACCGTTTGATCTCATTGCGGGCGGCACCGTCTTTTATCCCTACCATCAGAATGTACTGTGGACTTTTCTCATCGCGCTGTGTACCATGGTGCTGTCCGACAAGCTCCGCACTCGTTTTTCCAACAGACTTCCTTTGGCATACCTGTTTACGTTTCTCCTGGTAGCGGCGGTGTTTCTTATCGGTACAATCACCATGGTGGATTATTATGGCGCGGGGGTGCTGACTGTTCTCGTGTTCCATTATTTCCGCGGAAACAAATGGTATCTGCGACTGCTGCAGCTATTGGGCCTTGTCGTTTTACACATCGGAATACTTGGCAGCTATTACTATACGCTCACAATCGGAAATCTGGAAATCGAGATTGTACAACAGGGCTTCGCGCTCTTTGCGCTTGTACCAATTTGGCTCTACAATGGAAGACAGGGCTATCACGCTAAGCCCTTCCGTTATTTCTGCTACGCCTTTTATCCGCTCCACCTTCTCATTCTCTATCTCATTTGGAACGCCGCGGTCTGAGTATCGCGCAAAATTCGCCTCTTGCATTTTTCGTCGGATTATGGTATACTATAGAATGCGCTGAATACATTGTTTTTTGTGGCAAAAGCCTTGGATTGAGTTGCTTTTTGATGCAAAAGCAACCTTAAATCAACGTTTTTCATATATACTGCGGCACGAAAAGCAATATAAAACGTGCGGAATCTGAGAAAAAGGAGGCATTCCCATGCGTATCGGCACCCGAATACGGCAAACGGTCGGCGGTGTGGTACTTGGTATTCTGACTGTTTCCCTCATGGCGATACAGTTTCTCTTCGGCAGTACCACCTATCTTCCACCGCGCTCGGATCCCTCCCCACTTTCCGCGGATACGGCAAGCGACGCCC
>CAVIKO010000030.1:4120-6430 GCA_963643035.1 bacterium | reverse complement strand
GCGACGCCCTGTCCGATCTCTCGGAACCGGCGGATGCGTACGAGATGCTTCGACTCCACTTCACGGGCAGCGTCGTAATCGGCTCCATGCTTGGCACTCACACGCATGGCACTTTCAATGCAGCGGTTCTTGAAGTCGGTACAAAGCCGTGGCTGTCTGGATGTACCGGACGATTCGCATACGACATGATGACCTTCTCCCTCCTCGATACGGTGTTGACCGACAACGCCGCTCTGTCAACCCGTCAGAAAACGGAACGGAGCTGGTATATGGCGCCAACCTATCACGCGAAAATCCTCACAAACGGCGGGATCGACACTGTATCCCTTGCCGCACCGCACAGTCTGGATTACGGTGCTGACGGACTGTCCGACACGATTGCGGCTCTGGCGGAATATGGCATCGACTGGGGAGACAGTACCCATGCGGTCTATCGTACCCAAAATGGCGTGACCGTCGGTGTATATCCGACCTCCGTGCAGCTATCCGATCCGGATGATACATATGCTGTACCCTATGACGAGGCGGTTCTTGCGTGGATTGACAGCGCACGGGAAAAATGTGCCTTTGTCTCTGTCTACTTGACTGTGGACGACGCGCATCCGGTGTCCGAGACGGAGGTATTGGCCTTTGCCGGACTCTGTGCCGAGCGTGGCGCAGATCTGGTCTTGGTGGACGTAGATCCAGATGGTGAGCCAGTGGCAAAAGAGGTCGGCGGATCACAGATCGTCTATGGGCTTGGCGCGTTTTTATCCGGCGGGGAACGCCTGACGGATCGCAGACATACGGTATTGGAGGTGGAAATCCGCACGGAAAACGGTTCCGTTCTTTCTTGGAACACGTCGTTTCTCACCTTTAAAGCTGATACGGAGGAACCGTGGATTCTCAATGCGCCTGATCCATTCGTTGCGGATTAAATCCCACAGTTTTCCATATTGCATACCGGGACGGTGTTTTTGCCGTCCTTTTTTTACCTCGGCTTACAGGTTTTTAAATGCAATATTGACATCTTATCAGCGTTTCTTCGCATCGGCGTATCCTAACTATTCCTCTCGCGTATGAAATTTTTTTCATCTTACAGAGATTTTACATGAACCACACATAATTTTGTGTAGATTTCCGTTTTTCATCGGGAAACGTTAGTTTTAACACATCGTACACATTTTACATCGTTTTTGTTCAAACGCTCCTGCTATAATGCAGGTGTATGCAAAATCAAAGTCAAAAATAAACTTGGAACGTGCCCAGAGACGAGCCGTTCATGGAAAGGAAGAGAAAAACTGTTTTGCGCGGTTTCCGGTAGGCGATCCATCGATTTACAACCGGCAGACGGCAAAAGGCGGTTTTTCTGCGGCATCAAAATTGAATATTTTCTCCATCATTTCTCTGCTCGGTGGACTTGCCATGTTCTTATACGGCATGGAAATCATGAGCGAAGGTCTGAAAAACGCGTCCGGCGCGGCACTGAAAAGGGTGCTTGAAAAGGTTACGTCCAACGCCTTTCTTGGTGTGCTGACAGGTACTCTTGTGACCTCGATCATCCAAAGCTCTACTGCCACCATCGTCATCACGGTTGGACTCATCACTGCGGGGATTCTCAATCTCCGGCAGGCTGTCTGTATCGTACTCGGCGCGAATATCGGCACCACCGTCACCGCACAGATCATCCGACTCATGGACATCGATTCAAGCGGCAACTGGGTGCTTGAATTGTGTAAGCCGTCCACCCTTGCGCCGATCTCCATGTTTGTCGCCATCATTCTCATTATGTTTATCAAACGCGGCAACAGCAAATCGGTGGGAGAAATTTTTGCCGGGTTTGCAGTTCTGTTCACGGGTCTGATGAATATGACCGCTGCCGTGGAGCCGCTTTCCAGTTCGCCCGCATTTGTGAATATGCTTGCGCGATTCGCCGACATTCCGGTTCTGAGCATTTTGACGGGCATTGTCTGTACAATGATCGTTCAGAGTTCTTCCGCCATGGTCGGTATGCTCCAGGCGTTATCCGTTACCGGAGCCTTGAGCTTCAATCTGGTCTATCCAATGATTATGGGCATCAACATCGGCACCTGCGTCACTACCGCTATGGTCTGCTCCATTGGTTCCTCAAAAGACGCAAAACGTACCGGTATTGCCCACATCATTTTCAACGTCATCGGCACGGTCCTCTTTATCATCATCATGACCGTTCTGAAAACCTGCGGCGCGTTCCCGGAACTTTGGGAAAAAATCTGCACAAGCGGCGACATCGCGAATTTCCAGACCCTCTTCAATCTGGTTACCGCCATCGTTCTCCTGCCGTTTACGGGT
>CAVIKO010000030.1:0-4110 GCA_963643035.1 bacterium | reverse complement strand
GGACAAGCACGTTGAACAGGACGACTATGCCTCGCTCCACACCCTCGATGAAAAACTGATAGTCGTACCCTCCATGGCGATTGCGGAATGCACGAACGCTATCGGTGTGATGGGCAGATTGACCCATCAGAATTTTGCGGACAGCATCACGCAGCTCTCCGCGTACAGTGAGGAAACGACCGTTTCCATCGAAACACGGGAGGAACGGATCGACGAATTTACCGACAACGCGGAGAACTTCCTTGTAAATCTCTCGAAGAATGTCGTGGATGACGGACAGAACGAGATTGTCAACATTCTCATGCAGACGGTCACGGATTTTGAGCGCATCGGCGACTATGCCACCAACATCAACGAATTTGCCGAACGGATTCATCGCGAAAAGGTTGTGTTCTCCGATCGTGCGAAGGAAGAACTGCACAGCATCTTTCGCGCTGTCAGTGAAATCATCGATATGGCGACTCTGGCGTTTGAACAGAACGACGAGCAGCTGGCGCGTCGGATTGAACCGCTTGAGGAAACGATCGATGATATGGTGCAGTACCTACGCGACAGCCATATCGAACGGTTGAAATCCGGTTTGTGTACCGTCAGCGCAGGAATCATCTTCCTTGAAACTCTGACCTATCTGGAACGCGCCTCCGACCAATGTTCCAGCGTAGGCGTACTGATTCTTTCACGCAACAATGAAGAAATCCGCAAAAACCATCATGAGTACCTGCGCGACCTCCATAAGGAAGTGGATCCCGCCTACTCGGAGGAGCTGCATCACAGAAGAGATGAATATCTTGTGCCGCTCATGAAGAAATAACCCCGTATCTATCCTAAGAATCGTCATACTATTCAGTGTGACGGTTCTTTTATTGTAGCTTAAGCGGGAAAAAACCACCAGCTATGCCGGTGGAATCAAAATCTTTAGATGCAAGAAAAAGACCTCGTATAATATAATGATAAAGGTTCGCCAACCGTATCAAAAAACATAGGAGGACGTCATGACTGACACAAATAGTTTATCACATTCGAAGTGGAATTGCAAGTATCATATTGTATTTGCGCCGAAATACAGAAGACAAATAATATATGGAAAAATCAAAGCAGATATAGGAAAAATATTAAGACAACTGTGCGAACAAAAGGGGGTGACGATACATGAGGCAGAGGCATGCCCAGATCATATACATATGTTGGTAAGCATACCGCCAAGTTTAAGCGTTCTCAGTTTATGGGATATCTGAAAGGGAAGAGTAGCCTGATGATATTCGACAGGCACGCCAATTTGAAGTATAAACATGGGAACCGACATTTCTGGTGCAGAGGATATTATGTAGACACAGTTGGGAAAAACGAAAAGAAGATAGCAGAATATGTGCGAAACCAACTGCAGGAAGATATTGCATCAGATCAGATTAGCTTGACGGAATACGTAGACCCGTTCACGGGTGACAAGAATAAGAAGACATAAAAAAGACAGCCACTTAAGTGGCTGCCCGTAAAATAGATGCGATTGGCGGACTATTTCAATGCGTCTTAAGGCGCAGCTAGTCCTATGCCCTTCTAGGGCTTGTGCATACCACCAGTTTCACTGGTGGTTTTGATTTCATGTTTTTCTCCTTGTTGTGTAAATGAAATTGTTGTGTAGATGAACATGTTTTATGATCGGAAAAACGCAATGAAAAAAATTATCCTCCTTTTGATATGGTTACTGCCTGACTTCCGAGAGATAGGAAGGATGCGTTGACAGTACTTTTTAAATAAACGACCTGTCCTCTGAGCGGATCGTTGATGTAATAGTACGTGTCATCATATCCTGTGAGCAAAACACAATGAAGATTGCGAATCAGGTAATGCGTCTCGCCCGTTCCGCTGATTTGCCAGCTGTGGCTTGTATAGCTAAGCGGTGACATCCCAAGAGTAGACCATATTACAACGGGTATTCCGCAGTCAATATAGTTTCTGCACAGGGATTCAAGTGAAACTCCATCGTGAACGGTACAGTAGTATTTGTTTTTGTCAATCAGGCTGTTTACCGCGTTTCCTATAGCGGGAGCAAAACAGTAATAGCCTGATGATAAACGCGGATCTCCTATGAAAGAATATCTCGGGTTTGCTCCGACACCGTTATGCGGAAGAGATGCCTTAGATAGGTAGTATTCTATAAACGTGTCAACCGAAATATCTATGCCCATATACCGCAGTGCCATAACAGCGGATACACTTTCGCATCCGTTAGGGTATGCTCTTCCCTGGTAAAGCATGCCCACATTGAGTTGTATACGATGATAGCCGCATACACTGCATGTGGCACTGCTTTTGTCATACAGGTAGCTGTGTCCGACAGCGGGAATAGCTTCATAATACTTTTCTCCGCAAGTCGAGCATTGGAACAGCTTTGAACCATTTCCGACACATGTGGGATAACGTAATACCGAGCTTGTCCATTTATGTCCGATAGCGGGAGCAAACACGGTTCCGCATCGCGAACAATGCTTACTGGACACACATGTTGCGGGAACGATTTTATGTCCGAGGGCAGGAGAGAAGGCTTTGCCGCACCTGCGACAGTATCCCCCCTTTGTACAGGTAGCGGATACCACGTCATGACCTAGTTTCTTCCCGAAGGTTTTGCCGCATCTTAGGCAGGTTATCGGCTTTGTGCATGTTGCTTTTTTCACATCGTGTCCGAGAGCTTTGCCGAATACCTCTCCACAGCGTGAGCATGTACTCTTTTGCGTACATGTCGCGGCGGTTATATCGTGACCGAGAGGAGGGGCGAATACGGTCATGCACTCCGAGCAATAGGACGCTGTTGTGCATGTGGAATCGACAACGGTATGATTTTCGGTACACCGCTGTACTTGCCGCAGACAACGCATTTTTTGGGTTCAAGACATGTTCTGGCCTTGTATATGTGTCCTCGCGGTGGAGAAAAGACAGTACCGCAATCAACACAGTATGCACTCTCCTCACATGTCGCGTCTATGATAGTATGAGGCTTTGCGGGATATATAGTATGCATACAAAGTGTGCACACCGCAGGAGAGGTGCAGGTGTTTTCAGTCAAAACATGACAGTGGTTTAACGGCAGTTCTCCTCGGAGAACACCTGCAAGCGTGATAAATAACGCTGTCAGAACAGCGAGCTTAAACAGTCGCATTATAAAGTGAATATCAAAGACTTATCTTACGTCATTATTTTGGCAGTTTGTTGCGTTAGTAACAGTTCCGGGTGCTGAGAGTCCCCACTGATTATCCGGCACACTGGGCTGAGCAAGAAGTATTATCATAACAACAACACCGACAACCGGGATTAATGAAAACAGATAATACCATCCCGAGTAACCGGCATCATGAAGCCGACGTACCCCACATGATACCATCGGAATCAGCATACCTAAATTAATTATCCATCCTACAAAAGGAATACAAACGAAAAGCCGCACAATCCAACAAAACAGATATGCCCACCAGTATTCGCTTCTGGTTGCACGTCCTTGGAATACAAAATAGTTTGAGAACAATCTTGAAATCGCACCACCGAAATCAACAACGGTAGCACATGCGACATTCGGCTGCTGATAATAATAGTTTTGATTTATATACTGTTGATACCGCTGAGGCGGCGGTTGCGTTTGTACTTGAGTTTGAATTGCTGCACCGCATGTTTCGCAGAATTTAGCGGTGTCGGGGACTTCCGATTTACAGTTAGGGCAAATCAATTTTTTAAGATAAAACACCGGGACTCACTGGTATTTTGTTGTAGTGAGTCCCGGTGAAGGAGTGTATACTGATGTAAGTGTTTGTGAAAGCAAAGTAATGTAGAAATTTTCGAGAGGCGGGTTGTCTATCTCAATTACTAATTTGATCTCCCGATATAGAATTAAACATTCTTAATTTTTGATGTAAATTATATATTTTTTGGCAACCAACCTGGGATTTATTTGCCATAGCTGCTATTGTCATTATTGCTACACATTTTATGCAAAAAAATGCGAATGTATTATGTGCAACATGTCAAAATATTATAACGCGTTCGCACTGAAATTGCAATAGGAAAGCGGCAAATAAATCCTACTTTTGTAAACATCTATGTAATTTGCAAAATATCAATTAA
>CAVIKO010000029.1:0-27939 GCA_963643035.1 bacterium | reverse complement strand
CATTTCCTCAACATCCACATCGATGTCGATATGTAGACCATTTGTCCGCACTAATAGACATACCGTCTCCACGTGGGCGGTTCGCGGGAACATATCCACGGGCTGGATCTTGCGCACCTTATATCCCTCTCGTTTCAGTTTCTCGAGATCTCTTGCGAGCGTTTCCGGGTTGCAGGAAATATAGACTATCTTCTTGGGAGCTGCGGCGCATAAGGAGCGGAGAAAAGCTTCGGCAATTCCGGCACGCGGCGGATCCACGAAGGCGACGTCAATGGTATCCTCCTCCGTGAGCAGCTGTGCGGCGAATTTTTCATCTTTTGCGGTGCGATAGGTGCAGATTTCCGAAAGTCCATTGATCCTCGCGTTGATTTCGGCATCATGAATAGAGCTTCTGCTGTTGTCAAATCCGATCACACGCCGGATACCGGGGGAGTTTTTTGCCGCCGCGATACCGATTGTGCCAATGCCACAGTACGCATCGAGGATGGTTTCCCCGCCGGACAGTTCCGCATACGCGATAGCGGTCTGGTACAGCTTCTCCGTCATGATCGTATTGACCTGATAGAACGAGCGCGCGGAGATGCGGAACACACAGCCTGCCAAGCCGTCCGTGATCGTTCCCTCGCCAAACAGCGCCTCCCCTTCTTTATCGGGATCCATCCAGAGCGGGGTGTCACCCGTATTGATCTGCCGCACAACGGATTTTACTTTCGGGTATTTGCGCGCAATTTCCTCTGCCAGTGCTTTGCCGCCCGGAAATGGATAGGAGGACGTAACCAGCGCAACCATGTAGGTGTCGCTCCCCTTGGCATACCGGATCATAACGTGCCGGAGCTGCCCATGGTGACCGTCCCAAACGGTAATTTTATGCTTCGGCAGAAGCTTCGCAATCGTATGTACGATCTGCCCGGAGACTTCGTTCTCGATGAGGCAGCCGTCCCCCCTCAGGCGCAGGATCCGCGGCCGCTCGGTATGCTCCCCGCCGGACGACTGATAGATCCCATACTGGATGTTGTTTTTGCCGCCAAAGGAGAACAGCGTCTGCATCTTATTCCGGTAGTGATACGGATTGTCCATTTTCACGATTTCCTCTACGTGTCCGTATCTGCCGAGCAGCGAAATCAACCGACTCATCTTCATGCTGCATTCTTCCGCATACGTCAGATTCCAGGTCTGGCAGCCGCCGCAGCTCTTTCTGTGCGGGCATACTGCCTCTGCCGGGATTTTCCCTTCCCTGTTCCCTTCCGTCGCTTCTTTTTCCATTTCCCTGATTGGGGACGTACTATGCTTTTGTTTCGGTGTATCTTTCATGGCCTCAAACCTCGTTTGCAATGTATTCCAGAATTTTACCGCAGTCCGCTTCATAGCCGTGCCACGCGATGGAGAGCCGTTTGTCAAAGTGTACCGTCAGCATCTGCCCGCGCATACCACCCTTGCCGTACCATCCGCCGCCGCTGGGATGCAGCTCATATCCACGTGTCCGGCATAACGCGATCCACTCTGGTGAGACAATCCGCACACCCCGATAGACGCCATCCGAGACATAGATCTGCCCCAGCTTGCCCATATCCTCCGAGCGGATATACAGACCCGTCGCCCCCATCGCATAGCCCATCGGACAGACACTCCACGCAACCTCCTTACAGCCGGTCGGATAAAAAAGCCGTTTCCAGAGAAAAGTCGTCAGATTTTCCCCGGACAGCGCCGTCACAATCCGTCCGAGGAGATAGAATGCGGCATCTGTGTAGATTCCCTCGGATTTCGGATCACCAACCAGAGGAGAGGTCAGCATATGGCGAAGATAATCCGAACCGAAGGTCGTCGCGTCAAACCCGTCGATGTCGAGAAATCCACCGGGCAATCCGAGATGGTGGGTCAGTGCCATATCCACCGTGGTATCGTACCAACGCGGATCGATCTCACTCTGCCACGCGGAAAAGGCTTCCGGCAGCAGATCGCATATCCTATCCTCCGTGCGCAGCAATCCCGCATCCCACAGCATTCCGACAGCGGCAGTGGTAAACGCTTTGGCGACAGAATAGGAATCCTGACAGGGATTTCCCGCAAGGATACTTTCCGTTATGGGATCTCCATCCCCCTCTGCCATGGAGATGGTATATACCGGAATATGCTCCGCGCGGATATACGCAGCAAGTGCATGCAATTTTGTTTTCATAAGCTGCTCCTTTATCGTTTTCTTTTATTATAGCACATCTGCGGTGAAATTGCACCTCAAAGTTCCGGAAAGTTCCAAAAGAAAAACGCCTCCGTCTTTCCACGAGATCTAACCCTTGTGAAAAGAGTGTCCGGAGACGCTTCCATTTCTTCTTTTTTGTGCAAATTGCTTAGAAATGCTTTTTCGCATCGGTTTTTCCGTTCCGCTCTTTTGTACGGTCGGAACCGTGCGATTTGTAGCCCCGCTTCTCGTGAAGCTCTGCCGGCTTGAAAAACTGATAATAATAGCAGGGGATCATACCGTTGTAGAGCTTGCGGATCTTGTCGGCGTGTCTGCCGAGGAGGCGCGGGAGATTCTCGTGCGGCGTGAGGATATAGATCTGCCACGATGGGAAGTTCCGCAGGGTCTCGCCGAATTCCCGGTAAAGCTGTTCCGCGTCAGCCAGTGTCATGAGCCGTTCGCCATAGGGAGGATTTGTGACGATCGTACCGCGGCAGCCGGGATGGACAATCGCCCGTGCATCGCATACGGAAAAATCGATATGCCCGTCCACACCCGCACGGCGCGCCGCATTTTGGGCAATCTCTATACACATCGGGTCAATATCGGTGCCGCGCGCATGGAAGCCGTTATCCATTTGGATCGCCGCCGATGCCTCTTCCCGTGCGTCACGCCATAGGGAATCGGGAAATTGCGGGTACTGTTCGGCGGCAAAACGGCGGTGGAGTCCGGGGGCAATATGGCACATCTGCATGGCGGTTTCAATGAGGATCGTACCGGAACCGCAGAAGGGATCCCACAACAGCACATCCTCGCGCGGTCTGGTCATTTTCCCCATCGCAGCGGCAAGCGTTTCCCGAATCGGCGCCGTAACCGTTTCCGGACGATACCCGCGCTTGTGGAGCGGTTCGCCGGACAGCTCCAGCATGAGATCCGCATGATCCTTAAATAGGAAGAATTCGATTCGATATTTGATCCCCGTCTCCGGCAGTGTGGTCAGGCCGTAATGGTTTCCCAGCCGGACGGACACCGCTTTTTTGATGATCCGCTGACAGTCGGGAACGGAAAACAGCGTCGATTTGATCGCGTGACCAGTCACGGGAAAAATGTCGTTTCTGCCGATGAAATTCTCCCATGGCAGAGCCTTTGTGCCTTCAAACAGTTCGTCAAAGGTACGTGCGTCAAAGCTGCCGAGCGTGACATACAGCCGTTCCGCATACCGGAGTCCGATATTCGCTCTGGCACAGACCGCCGCATCTCCGCGAAAATGGATTCTGCCGTCCATGGTTGTCTCACGTGTGCAGCCAAGTGCATCGATCTCCTCTCCGAGGAGTCCTTCCAGACCAAACATACAGGTGGCTGTATACAGATAGGGTTTTGTTTCCGATGCGGTCATACCGTTTTTTCTCCATTCCGATTGTCATTTCTGCTCTCCCGCTCCCGCTGTACAGCAGCGGATTCACGCGGGGATGCCGTTTTCTGCAGCGTAAACGAGAAGCGGCACCATTTTCCGTATTCGCTTTCCACCCAGATTTTTTCTTTATGCGCTTCGATGATCGTCCGTGCGATATACAGTCCCAAGCCTACGCCGGTTTTGTCCAGTCCCCTGCTCCGGTCACTCTTATAAAAACGGTCGAACACATAGGGCAGATCCTCTTCTGTGATACCGATCCCCTCGTTGTACACACTGACCGTCACCTTGCCGCCCTTTTCGTGGATCCCGATCTCGTATCTGCCGCCTTCGTTTGAGAATTTGATCGCGTTGTCGCAAATGTTGTAGAGAATCTGGTGGATTGCGTCCCGGTCGGCGTTTACGAACATATTGTCACTGTCCGCATCGAACACCACATCGAGTTTCTTTGCCTCCAGACGCTGCTCAGAGGTGATGATGATCTCCCGCGCCAGTTCGCAGACATCAAACGGCGCCATGTTGAATTTCCGCTCTCCTGCCTGAATTCGCGTGATGTCGAGCAGACTGTTGACAAGGCGGGAGAGTCTGCGCACCTCGCCCGCAATGATCTCCAGATAGTGATTCGTGTTTTCCGGTGGGATCGCCCCGTCCAGAATGCCCTCGATGAAGCCGGAAATGGTCGTCATTGGTGTGCGCAGGTCGTGGGAAACATTCGCGAGGAAGAGACGGCGCATTTCCTCATTGTGCTCGAGAGACGATGCCATATTGTTGAAGGTCTCTGCAAGTTCCGCGATCTCGTCGTTTCCGTTTACCGGAACGCGCACGTCAAAATGTCCTGCTGCAAATTCCTTGGCAGCCTTGTTCATCGCACGGATCGGCGATACCAGTCGTTCGCTGATGAGATACACGGCAATCAGCGCGGCGAGCATGAGCCACAGGCTCGACATGATAATCGTCTTGATCATCGCATCGAGCAGCGCGTCCATAGCGGAATGGATCGTCGATGCCAGCACGGAACCGACTACCTTGCCATCGAAGGAAGTAATCGGCAGAATGCTCACGATGTGGTTGTCCGCGAAAAAGCCGTCTAAATTGTCATTGCGGGTTATGGCTCCGTTTTCAGCGAGATCCTCCATCACCGTAGCCGGAAGAGTCAGTCCCGACGCCACCGATCCGTCCTCGTTCAGATACTGCTTGGACAGTTCTGATCCTGCCGCCAGCCGGATATACCCATCTCCATCGGAAATGAGCACCACAATGCTGTCCACATTGACACTCATCATGTTGAGTATCGGCAAAATATCGCCGAGCGACTCATCGAGATAGTTGCCGAAGCTTGCCTGACCGCTCTCGTTGTAGTCGTCGATCACGTAATTGGTGATAGAATATGCGACATTCGATACGGTCCGCATCCGCGTGTTCTCGTCGTAGGAGTTGACCAGCGTTGTGATAATCGTTGTGGACAGGACGATACTTAGGATATTGATGAGCATGAACGCGGAGATGTACTTGATAAATACGCTTTTGAACATACTGTAGCTCCTGTGCTATCGTATATCGACAAAAACTTAACGCCTGCGCAAAACAGGCGTTAAGTTCATGTATCTCATACCGAAAATACGGAATCTCTTTTACTGGAGCAGTTCAAACTTGTAGCCGACGCCCCACACAGTTTTGAGCGACCACTTGTCCGATACGCCCTCCAGCTTCTCACGGAGTCTCTTTACGTGTACGTCCACAGTCCGGGAATCGCCGAGATAATCAAAGCCCCAGACCTTGTCAAGCAGCGCGTCTCTCGTGAACACGCGGTTGAAGTTGGACGCGAGGAAGTAGAGAAGTTCCAGTTCCTTCGGCGGAATATCGACTGCTTTGCCGTTGAGCTTCAGCTCATATTTGTTCTTGCTGATCTCGATATTCTCAAATTTGATTGTCTCGTCATCGTTCTGGTTGTCGTGTGCGGAATACCGACGAAGCACCGCTTTGACACGGGCAGACAGTTCCTTCATCTCGAACGGTTTTGTCACATAGTCGTCGGCGCCCAGTTCCAGACCGAGTACCTTGTCGATCATTTCGCTCTTTGCCGTGACCATGATGATCGGCTTGGAGGAAATCTCCCGGATTTCCCGACAGACCTGCAAACCGTCCTTATTTTTGGGCAGCATGATGTCGAGTAGCACCAGATCCGGCTCATACATCTTAAAATAGCTCAATCCTTCGATACCGTCTCCGGCAATCTTGACCTCATATCCTTCGTTTTCAAAATAGATGCGCAGCAAATCACAGATGTTGGCATCGTCTTCAATGACCAGAAGCTTTGTTCCCATACTCTATACCTCACTTTATATTATTTACAATTTTTTATCGGATCACGCTCTATTCATTCCATGTACTCCCCGTTGTAGTTCACAAGCATCGCCTTTTCCACACCGGGCATATCGGCAATACGGCGAACAAACGAGGTGTCGTCTCCCTTCAGTGAAACTGCGTATGTGATTTCGGTAAAATCACGCGTAACCGTTTTTGATTTTACGACAGCGCGATCCGTATATTGTTGGACGACAGAAACGGCATTTTGTTCCGCATCGAGAGCAGAAAACGCGAGAATCAGCATATATGCTTCTCCCCCGCGCTGTTTTCTGGAGAAGAGGCAGAGCATCCCGCCAACGATGAGAGAGCTAATGATGGCAAGCGGATACAGGCATGCCCCCAGCACGATTCCCACACCGATTGCCCAGAACAGATACACAATATCAAGCGGGTCCTTGACTGCCGTACGGAATCGAACGATCGACAGCGCGCCGACCATGCCGAGGGACAGCACCACATTCGAGGTCACGGCGAGAATCACAAAGGTGGAAATCATTGCCAGTGCCACAAGCGATATGCCAAACGAGCGGGAAAAGAGTACACCCGTATAGGTTTTCTTATAGATCAGGTAGATAAACAGTCCGAGCGCACAGGCCAGCGCAAGGGAGATTACCGTATCCACCACGCTGAAGGTTGCGCTGCGTTCGAGAAAACTCGCTTTGAAAATGTCATTAAAATTCATTTCTGTCTCCACTCCTATCGTCGTTCACAGTTTATTTCAGAGTATCCACGGTCGGTCTGTCAGCCAAATCGTCTGCACACGGCATATTTCGAGAGAGAAAAACGGCATACATCAAGGGGACTGAGCGTCATTCGGACAATTTCCGGCAAATACGCGTCAAATTTAACCTCCAAAACATGCTCCGTACAAGCCGGTACAAGTGCCGGCTTTCCGAACAGTGCGGTATCGTACACCCCGGAGCGGATATTCTTATCAATCGTAATCCGCACATTGCCGGGCGCATATACAAACGCACATCGATCATACTCCACAATGGTCTTGCCGTGTGTGCCATTCTCTATCATTGCGCGATACAAGGACTGTCGCACCGGATCGCCCTCTCGCAAAAAATCCATATCGCCGGAGAGGAGCTGATCGCATTCCGTACGGGTAAGTTCCGACTGCTCCTTTTTGGTGAGCGCGCCGCATTTGTGCTTTTTTTCAAGTACAATATACCGGTCGTTTCCGTTGTAAAGCCGAATGCGGAATTTGCACCGCGGATCCACGCCGCTGAGCTTCTCCCACAGCGCACGGTCGCACCAATCGTCAAAATAGAGACTGCGGATTGTATAGCCGCCTGTCGCCGGATCGGCGTGTGAATCCATACGAAAAACCTGCCGGAGTCTTCTTTCCAGCCATACGGTGTCCGCACCGGATAAGGGGTATTTGTATTCGTGCCGGAGTATCGGGGATTCCATAGCGTCTCCTTTTCTGCTACCATTATTGTAAACTACCAATGTGAAAACAATATGAACACGCAGTGATTGATTCTTTAATTGTTACCAAAAAATCACTTTTCACGGAAAATCTCTTGCATCCGACAGCCGGTTATGATACAATACGGATATACAAAAGTTTTTGGGAAAGGACCGGTGCCGCAAATAGGGTGCCGGGACAATGACAGTTTATGAAACTCGGTATTATCGGCTTGCCAAATGTGGGCAAAAGCACTCTTTTCAACGCACTCACCGGCGCAGGCGCGCCCAGTGCGAATTATCCGTTCTGCACCATCGATCCGAATGTAGGCGTAGTGCAGGTACCGGATGCACGGTTAGACAAGCTCGCGGAAATGTACCATCCGCAGCTCTACACGCCTGCCGTCGTCGAATTTGTCGATATTGCTGGACTGGTCAAGGGCGCGTCCAAGGGCGAGGGTCTGGGCAACAAATTCCTCTCACACATCCGCGACGTGGATGCCGTGGTCCATGTGCTGCGCTGCTTTGAGGACAGCGACATCATCCACGTGGACGGCTCGGTCGATCCCATCCGCGACCTCGATACCATCAATATGGAGCTGATCTACGCCGATATTGAAACCTTAGAGCGGCGCATCGACAAAACGCAGAAGCTCGCGAAATCCGATAAATCCTTAGCCGCACAGGTTGCGCTCTTTGAACGGGTGCTGTCCGGACTCAACGATGGCGTCACGGCACGTTCTCTCGAATATACGGACGACGAGCGGGAGATCATGGCAGATGTGGCTCTGCTCACGATGAAGCCGGTCATCTATGTCGCAAACGTCAGCGAGGACGAGGCGGCGGGCGTGTCGCCGGACAACGTGTATTATCAGAAGCTGAAGGAAGCGGCCGATCGTGAGGGAGCGGAGGTCATTCCGGTATGCGCGGGAATTGAAGCGGAAATTTCGGAACTGGAGCCGGAGGAGAAGGCGATGTTCCTTGAGGAAATGGGAATCACGGAAAGCGGACTCGATCGACTCATCAAGGCAAGCTATTCCCTGCTCGGCTACATCAGCTACCTGACCGCCGGACCGAAAGAAGTGCGTGCGTGGACGATCGTTCGCGGAACCAAAGCCCCGCAGGCAGCCGGCAAGATCCACTCCGATTTTGAACGCGGCTTTATTCGTGCCGAGATCGTATCCTACGACGATCTCATCGCGTGCGGCTCCATGAACGCTGCCAAAGAAAAGGGACTGGTACGCAGCGAGGGCAAGGATTACGTGATCGCGGACGGCGATGTGGTGCTGTTCCGGTTCAATGTGTGATTGATACGGGGAAAGAAAGACGCGTTTCCATAAAGAGGCGCGTTTTTCTTCTATGGATCCCATCGGATCACGCCTGGTGTTCTCCGGTTTCGTGGAAGTATTCGCTGCGTAAAATCGAGCAGATACCGATGGAGACATAGCGTCCCTTGACATGCATGGATTCGCGGTTGGTACCCTCATAGCGCATACCGACCTTTTCCATCACGCGGCGGCTTCGAACATTTCCCTCCATATAGCGCGCTTCAATCCGATTCAGCCGCAGATCCACAAAGCCAAAACGGAGCACTGCGGCAACTGCCTCCGGTGCCAATCCGTAACCCCAGTACGCGGGATTGAGGACATATCCGACTTCAGCAGAATTTGCCTCCGTATTGAATTCCGTAAAGCCGCAGGTTCCGACCATCTTGTTTTGTCCGCGAACCACAATCGCCCAGTCGTAAAAATCGCCTGCGCGGTACCGGGACTGAATGTATTGCAAATATTTATAGGTATACGCTTCGCTGTCGTGCGGCCGCCACAGAAGATACTGCGTTACCCGCTCCTGACTGGCGTATTCGTACATATCGCGATAATCCGTCTTGAGCATTTTACGCAGAAGCAGACGGCGTGTCTGAAGCTGCGGCGGATCGCGAAAGGTGCGCTGCAGTTCCTCTCGATTCATCATGTTTCACCAGCACTTCTCTGATCAAGGGTTGCGCTGATGGTCTTTTGCGGTGATAGCAGCCTCGGATCAGCGACTCCCTAAGGAACTTCTGAATCAATCGGATTTTTGCGATAAAAGCCGAAATATAGGGGCTTTTATCGAAAAAACAACCTTAAATCAGAGTCTTCCTTTGTGTTCTACCTTTTATTATACTGCCGCCGCGCAGAAATTGCAATAGATTTCGGTGAAAATACGGAAAGCAATTTGTGTACTTTGCAGCGTACCGTGTTTCCCCTCTGCCGCTTTTGACAGTTTTATTGCGTTTTCGCAATCTTTTTTCGATAAGTTTACAAAAGCATGTGGAATTTTCTCTTCCTCCGTGCTACAATGCTTCGTATGATTTATCCCATTGGCGCATAGAGCGGACTACCATGCCACGCTATCTGCCCGGATTTCTTTTTATATCCGGTGCTTCGTTCTGTATGTATCGGGTGCCACTGCTGTCCGCTGGGATCTTTTTGGAACAGGTTTGCGCACGCGCTGCATCGTTCGTAAGCGGCAAACCGCATTTATGAAAACGCCTGTTGCGGTTCTGCCCCGGTATAACGGCGCCATATTCCTGAAAAGTCGGGCGTATCCTATGTATGATTGGAGAAAAATATGCCAAATCTTGACAACAACGACAACGAACGCCACTCCTTAGACGAGCTGGAAGCAGCGGAACAGGAGGAGCTCGCAAAGGAACGAAAGGCGAAGGCGAAAATATTCAATCCGTTTGCCAAGACCTACTCCGACAGCGACGGCGTATCCAAGGAGGAAAAACAGATATGGGAAAACCCGAATCTGATGAATTTCTTCAAGCTGCTCGGTCGAAAGCTGAATCAGATCCTGTCTGTAAACCTGATGATGGTGTTCGGCAACTTTCCAATCTTCTTCGCGCTGTTTGCCATGAGCGGCTATGCGTCGATCCATTCTACCTCCCCCTCCTACGCCGTATTCCCGCCGCTATACGGTGCGATGCGGTTTGATCCCTCTCCGGCGGTCTCCTCGCTCTTCTCCATTTTCGGCAGGCAGTCGGAGATCACGATTCCGACAACCACGGATTATGTGTTCTTTGCCCTGACCGCACTGATCCTCTTCACGTTCGGCGCCACCCGGGTCGGCACCACGTACATTCTCCGGAATCTGTTCCGCGGCGAAGGTGTGTTCCTCTGGCACGATTTCTGGCACGCAATCAAGCGGAATCTGCGGCAGGCGATTGTATACGGGATCCTCGACGTGATCATTATTGCACTGCTGGCGTATGACATTTTCTTCTTCCATCTCAACTATTCCCTGAGTATGGTTATGTCCACGATGTTCTTTATGAGCCTGTTTCTCGCGCTGCTTTACTTCTTCATGCGCACCTATATCTATCTTATGATCGTGACGGTGGATTTGAGTCTGTATAAGCTCTTCAAGAATGCGCTCGCCCTATCCATCATGGGGATCAAGCGGAATCTTGTGGCATTCATTGGCGTACTCCTGGTCGCCGGTGTGGAATATCTTCTTCTCTATATCTACTTCCCGCTCGGTGTCATCCTGCCGTTTGTAATCCTGTTCTCGCTCTGCGCTATGATGGGTATCTACGCGGCGTATCCGGTGATCCTGCGGTACGTGATCCGGGAAAATTGAACGATAGTATCATTATGCACAAAAAGCGTATCCATTTCAGCCGGGTACGCTTTCATATTGTCCTTTCATGCGCCGACAAACAGTTCGACTACAGCGATAAATCGGACTGATTTCTCCACTTTGTATGCATATTTATAAATCTTGCGTGTATTTTTATTCCGCTTTGTGTACTTTGTCTATTGCATTTTTCCCCGTTCCGGAGTATAATAATGCCATCACTTGGGAAGCCGCTGATGTACATGGGATTACTTCAGCGCATTCTTAGGAATTCACCCGATAAAAAACGGGAGAAAAACAGGAGCTGATACTATGAAAAAGGATATTAAAAAAATCGTTCTGGCGTATTCCGGCGGATTGGACACTTCGATTATTATTCCGTGGCTGAAGGAAAACTATCCGGGATGTGAGGTCATCGCGGTATCTGCCAATGTCGGTCAGGCAGACGAGTTAGACGGACTGGAAGAAAAGGCGTTGAAAACCGGCGCATCCAAGCTGTATGTCGAGGATTTGCGCGAGTCATTCATCACCGATTTCATCTACCCGACCGTGCAGGCCGATGCAAAATATGAAAACCAGTATCTGCTCGGCACCTCTTTCGCACGTCCCATTATCGCAAAGCGGATCGTGGAGATCGCCAAGGCAGAGGGCGCGGACGCCATCTGCCACGGTTGTACGGGCAAGGGCAACGACCAAGTTCGTTTTGAGCTGACGATCAAGGCATTTGCACCGGATATGGAGATTATCGCACCGTGGCGGATCTGGAACATCAAATCCCGCGAGGAAGAGATCGACTACGCAGAGGCGCACAACGTTCCTCTGAAGATCAACCGTGAGACAAACTACTCCAAGGACAAGAACCTGTGGCACCTGTCTCACGAGGGTCTTGATCTGGAGGATCCCGCGAATGAGCCGATGTATGATAAGATTCTTGAGCTTGGCGTGACCCCCGAAGCGGCTCCCGACAAGCCGACCTACATCACGATCCATTTTGAAAAGGGCATTCCGACCGCCATCGACGGTGTGGAACTGGATCCGGTTTCCCTCATCGACAAGCTGAACAAGGTTGGCGGCGCAAACGGTATCGGCATCATTGATATGGTGGAAAACCGTCTCGTCGGCATGAAGAGCCGCGGCGTATATGAGACGCCCGGTGGTACAATCCTGTACGCAGCGCATGAGAAGTTAGAAGAGATCACCACCGACCGTGAAACCATGCACCTGAAGCAGATGCTCTCCGGAAAGTTTGCGGACTATGTTTACTTTGGACAGTGGTTCACTCCGGCGCGCGAGGCTCTGTCCGCGTTCGTCACCAAGACACAGGAACACGTGACTGGCGATGTAAAGCTCAAGCTCTACAAGGGCAACATCACGCCTGCGTCCGTCACCTCGCCGTATTCCCTGTACGATGAAGCGATCGCGACCTTCTCTGAGGATCACGTATACGACCAGAAGGATGCCGGCGGATTCATCAATCTGTTCGGTCTGCCGCTCAAGGTACAGGCTTCCGTTAACGAAAAAACAGGTAAATAATCAGTTTGGCATATCTGCGGAGAACTCTGAATGGGGATTCTCCGCAGACGCTTTCAAAATGCAGAATACTCTATGCGCTGCATACATATCGGGGTTTCCCGTCAAAAGCTTTGGATGTAACGGCTTTTGGATGTGAAATCCACCTTAAATCAGCACTTTCCTAACAAGATAAGAGAGGGGATCCTTCGCATATGGCAAAAATGTGGGACGCACGGTTTCAGAAAGCCGAAAACAGCCGAGTAAACGATTTCAATTCCTCCATCTCCTTTGACGCGCGGATGTATCGGGAAGATATTGCCGGATCCATCGCACACGCCACCATGCTCGGAAAATGCGGGATCATCCCGGAATCCGAGTCGGAGAGAATCGTGGCGGAACTCAAGCAGATCCGGGACGACATTGCCTCCGGCACCCTTCCGATCGATCCGGAAGCAGAGGACATCCATATGTTCGTGGAGGAAGTTCTGACCACGCGTATCGGCGATGCCGGGAAACGACTTCACACCGCACGGAGCCGCAACGATCAGGTTGCACTGGATATCCGGCTCTATCTCCGTCGTGAAATCGACGAGATCCGCACGCTCCTGCACGGATTGCTCCGGACGATTGCAGACATTGCGTCCATGCATACGGAAACGGTCATGGCAGGATATACGCATCTGCAAAGAGCGCAGCCGGTGACTTTTGCACACTATATCCTCGCGTATGGACAGATGTTTCTCCGGGATGATCTGCGTCTTTCCGATACGCGCACACGGATGAATGTTTCCCCTCTCGGCTCCGGCGCGCTGGCATCCACGACCTATCCGATCGATCGGCACATGGTCGCGGAGCTGTTGTCGTTCGATGGCGTGACCGAAAACAGCATGGATGGCGTATCCGACCGCGATTTCGTTCTAGAGCTGGCGTTTGACTTATCCGTCATTATGATGCACCTGAGCCGTTTTTCTGAGGAAATAATTCTCTGGTGTTCATCGGAATTCGGCTTCATTGAACTGGACGACGCTTTTTCCACCGGCTCTTCCATCATGCCACAGAAGAAAAATCCCGACATTGCAGAGCTGGTGCGCGGCAAAACAGGCAGAATCTACGGCGACCTCACCACGCTGCTCACGATGATGAAGGGGCTTCCGCTTGCATACAACAAGGATATGCAGGAGGACAAGGAAGCGATTTTCGACGCGATTGACAACGGAAAACTGTGTATTGAGCTGTTCACCGCCATGCTTGCGACCTGCACGGTGCGGACGGAAAAACTGCGAAAGGCGGCGTCCGGCGGGTTTATCAATGCCACGGACTGCGCAGATTATCTTACAAAAAAGGGACTGCCGTTCCGAGACGCGTACAAGGTCAGCGGGAAACTCGTTGCGTACTGCATCGAACACAACTGCGATTTTGAATCGCTGCCGCTTGCCACCTACAAAACCTTTTCGCCGCTGTTTGACGAGGATGTATATGTGGCAGTCAATCTTGAAAACTGCGTAAACGGACGCAAGGTCTACGGCGGTCCGTCCAAGGAATCCACGCTGCGGCAGATTGCACTTCTCACACAATACCTGAAAGGAATGGAAGAATAACTATGCAAGACAAAAAAATCCGTACAGCCGTTGTCGGTGCCACAGGATATGCGGGTGCAGAACTTGTACGTCTGCTTCTGACCCATCCATGTGCCGAGATCGTCGGGCTGTCGTCCGTTTCCTTTGCGGGAGAGGAGATCGCCGCAGTCTATCCGAACTTCAAGAAATTCTCTCTGCCGACATTGACCGATGCGGACACCGCGATCGTCGATGCGGATGTGGTGTTCGCTTCCCTGCCGCACGGTCTGAGCGAGCCGCTTGCGGAGCAGTGTCTATCCACCGGCAAGCTGCTCATTGATCTCGGCGCAGATTTCCGTCTGGAGAGCGAGAACGATTACGAAAAATGGTATAAAAAGCCGTTTGACAAGCCGGAGCTGCACGACGGTGCCGTATACGCGCTGCCGGAACTGTTCCGTGACAAAATTCCCGGTGCGAAAATTCTTGCCAATCCCGGCTGCTATCCGACAGCGGCTTCTCTTGGACTGGCGCCCGCGCTCCGTCACGGCTTTATTGAAAAATCAGGCATCATCATCGACGCAAAATCGGGCGTTACCGGCGCCGGACGCGGACTGACGCAGAACACACATTATCCGGAGGCAAACGAATCCATCTCCGCGTACAAGGTCGGCGTACATCGGCACACCCCGGAAATCGAACAGACGCTGTCCCATATGGCTAACAGCACAGTATCCGTAACGTTTGTGCCGCATTTGCTCCCGGTCAATCGTGGCATTGAGGAGACCATCTACGCACGGCTGGCTCCGGGAATCTCTCTCGGCATGGTACGCGCGGCATATGAATCCGCATATCAGGACGAGCAGTTTGTCCGTCTTGAGCCGGAGGGACACGCGGCACAGATCCGGTTTGTCACCCGATCAAATTACTGTGATATTTCCCTCCACTGTGACACACGGACCGGAACACTGATCGTCTGCTCCTGCATCGACAACATGGTCAAGGGCGCGGCGGGTCAGGCGATCCAGAACATGAACCTCTACTTCGGACTGCCGGAGGAAACCGGAATCGACGCGGTACCTGCCGGATTTTAAGAAAGGAATGACCAAAGATGAATTATACAGCAATCGATGGCGGCGTTTGTGCGGCAAAAGGATTTTCGGCAGGCGGTGTTCACGCAGGATTTCGCAAAAATACAGCAAAACTCGATCTGGCGATGGTTGTCGCAGATGACCTCTGTACTGCCGCAGGGGTATTTACGAAAAACAAGGTATTTGCGGCTCCGGTCGGTGTGACAAGAGCACATCTCTCCTCCGGTCATGCACGCGCCATCATCGCAAACAGCGGCAACGCCAATGCATGCACACCGGATGGATATGAAACTGCCGGAAAAACGTGTGATATGGTAGCGTCCTTACTTGGTATTCCCGCTACGGAAGTAATCGTCGCATCCACGGGTGTGATCGGGGTCAGTCTGCCCCTCTCTCCGATTGAAAACGCGATCGACGGTCTCTACCACTCTCTTACGCCGGATGCTGTCGGTGCGGGACTGGCTGCCGGCGCGATCATGACTACGGATACAAAAAAGAAGGAATTCGCGTTTTCCTATATATACGACGGGCGTGAGATTCACATCGGCGGCATGTGCAAAGGCTCGGGAATGATCCACCCGAATATGGGTACAATGCTCGGTTTTATTACAACAGACGCAGCAATCTCGCCGGAGCTGCTCCACAAGGCACTGCTTGACGCAACGGAGGACAGCTTCAACATGGTCAGCGTTGACGGAGACACCAGCACAAACGATATGGTATGCGTGTTGGCATCCGGAAAATCCGGTTCCGCGCCGATCACCTCTGGCGGGGCCGCGTATGATGCGTTTTATGGCGCACTTTCCGCGATCTGCATGAAAATGGCTGCCGCGATTGCCGCGGATGGAGAAGGGGCGACCAAGTTCCTGCGCTGCACAGTATCCAACGCCGCAGACGATATGTCCGCACGGATTCTTGCGAAAAGTGTGATTGCCTCCTCCCTGGTGAAAGCGGCAATGTTTGGTGCGGACGCAAACTGGGGTCGTGTGATTTGTGCACTCGGCTATTCCGGTGTGGATTTCGATCCGGCACTGGTGGACATTTCATTCCGTTCTCCCGCAGGCACGCTCGATGTATGCGCACATGGCGGAACGCTTCTGTTCGATGAAAATGCGGCAAAAGAGATTCTCACACAGAACAGCATTGAGATACTCTGCGATATGCACGCCGGAAACGCATCTGCCACGGCATTCGGCTGTGATCTCAGCTACGAATATGTCCGGATTAACGGCGATTATCGAACCTAATCACAGAGATTATAAGCATACACACGAATATTGCTTTCGGAAACCGTATAAAAATCCATTTTTGAGGTGTTTGTATGTCTATTTCCAATGAAGACAAGGCAAGTGTACTGATTGAGGCACTTCCCTATATCCAGAAATATACCGGGCAGACAGTCGTGATCAAATACGGCGGCAACGCAATGTTGTCAGAGGAATTGCAAGACGCCGTCATCAGCGATCTGGTGCTTCTTTCGCTGACCGGTATCCATGTGGTACTCGTCCACGGCGGCGGTCCGGATATTAGCGAAATGCTGACCAAAATCGGCAAGAAATCGCAGTTCATCAACGGATTGCGCTACACGGACGCGGAAACAGCGGAAGTCGCGCTGATGGTTCTCGCCGGAAAGACAAACAAGCATCTTGTTGATCGGATTGAGCGTACCGGCGGCCGCGCCATCGGTCTGTGCGGTCTGGACGGCGGACTTCTTAAAGCAAAGCGGCACACCGATCTATCCGGCACCGATTACGGCTTTGTCGGAGATGTGGAATCTGTGGACGCATCGGTGATCAAAGACGTGATTGAAACGGGCTACATACCCGTTATCTCCACCATCGCCCACGCGTCGGACGGTTCCGGAGTCTACAACATCAATGCGGATACAGCGGCCGCGGAAATCGCGGTGGCATTGAATGCTCGAAACTTCATTCTTCTGACCGATACGCGCGGCGTACTGCGCGATCCCCACGATGAGAGTACACTGATCCCGGTAATCCACACGCACGAGGTTGCGGCACTGAAGGAAAACGGTATCGTTACAGGCGGGATGATCCCGAAGGTGGACTGCTGTGTCAGCGCGGCAGAACGCGGAATTCATCGCACATTTATCACAGATGGCAGAATCCGTCACTCCATCCTCATTGAAATGCTCTCTGAGGAAGGCTGCGGCACCATGTTCACAAAATAACAATACGGAGGAAAATACGTATGGATACACAGTCCGTCATTACACTGGACAACGAATACGTCATGCATACCTACGGCAGACTGCCTCTCGTCCCCGATCATGGCGCGGGTTCCGCACTGTGGGATAAGAATGGAAAAAAGTATATCGATTTCACAAGCGGGATCGGCGTCAACGCATTTGGGTATTCTGATCGCGGCTGGGTCGATGCCGTATATGAGCAGGCGATCAAATACCAGCACGTCTGTAACTACTATTACTGTGAGCCGGCAGCGGTGCTTGCCAAATGGCTCGTCAACAAATCAGGATTGTCGAATGTGTTTTTTGGCAATTCCGGTGCGGAAGCCAACGAATGCGCAATCAAGCTGGCGCGGAAGTACAGCTTTGACAAATACGGCGCAGATCGATACAAGATCGTCACACTGCAAAAATCCTTCCACGGCAGAACGATCACAACCCTTGCAGCCACCGGACAGGATGTGTTCCACAAATACTTCGATCCGTTCACGGATGGCTTCGTATACTGCCCCGCTGAGGATGTCGAAGCGATGGATAAGGCTCTGGACGGTTCGGTCTGTGCGGTGCTTTTGGAGGTAATCCAGGGCGAGGGCGGCGTGAATATCCTCTCCTCCGCATATGTAACCGCGGTGAAAAAGCTGTGCGAGGAGCGGGATGTGCTGCTCATCATCGATGAGGTACAGACAGGTATGGGGCGAACCGGAACGGTATTCGCATTCCAGAACTACGGGATTCAGCCGGACATTGTGACCGTCGCAAAAGCTCTCGCCGGCGGTCTTCCGATGGGTGCCTGCATCAGCGGTGCGAAAACGGCAGCAACCTTTGGCGGTGGAATGCACGGCTCCACGTTTGGGGCCAATCCGGTCGCATCGGCGGCTGCTGTATACGTCACCTCGCATTTGACGGAGGATTTTCTCGACAGTGTAATCCGGCGCGGAAATCTGATGGCGGAAAAGATTGCATCGTGGGAGGACTGCGCCATTGTGTCCGTGCGCCATATGGGACTGATGCTCGGCGTACAGGTAAAATCCAGTCCGAAAACAGTACTGAAAAAGGCGTTTGAAAACGGACTTCTTGTGTTGACGGCCGGAGAAGATGTTGTTCGTCTCCTTCCGCCGCTCAATATTACCATGCAGGAAATGGATGAGGGCTTGCAGCTTCTCAAAAAATCGTTTATGGAGGCTATGGCATGAAAAAGGATCTCACAAAAATGGCGGATCTGTCACAGGCGGAAATCTTCTCCCTATTGGATCTCGCTGCAAAGCTCAAATACGAACGGAAGCATGGGATCGCCCATCCGCTCCTTGCCGGACAGTCGCTGGGAATGATTTTCCAGAAGTCCTCCACGCGCACAAGAGTGTCGTTTGAAACGGGAATTTATCAGCTTGGCGGACAGCCGCTCTTTCTCTCCCCCAGGGATTTACAGATCGGGCGCGGCGAACCTCTTATCGATACAGCACGCGTGCTGTCCCGATACCTTGATGGAATCATGATCCGTACGTTTGCACAAAAAGAAGTCGATGATCTCGCCCAATACTGCACCTGCCCCATCATCAACGGACTGACGGACTACTGTCATCCGTGCCAGATTCTCGCGGATCTGTTGACCGTGCGAGAGTTCAAATGCGGCGGTGAGAATGATTTTTCCGGGCTGAAGATGTGCTATATCGGCGACGGCAACAACATGGCGAATTCCCTTATTGTCGGTGGACTGACGGTCGGAATGTCGGTAGCAATCGGTTGTCCGAAATCCCATCAGCCCCATCCGGATGTACTGGCATTCGCGGAAAAATACCCTGAAAAATTCTACATGACCGACGATATTTTCGCAGCAGCCGCCGGCGCGGATGTGTTGTTCACAGACGTCTGGGCATCTATGGGACAGGAGGCTGAAGCACAGGAACGGCAGAAAATCTTCACCGGATACCAGATTAGCGACAAGCTGCTTGCTGCTGCCAATCCCGGCGCTATGGTACAGCACTGTCTCCCGGCACACCGCGGTGAAGAGATCACGGCGGAAGTATTTGAAGCCCATGCGAATGAGATTTTCGAGGAGGCGGAAAATCGGCTCCACGCGCAGAAAGCTGTTATGGTCAAGCTTATGGAGCGGTAATTCTCCTCAAAAGGAATATAATTTTCCACGCGCTGCGTCTGATTTTCGGTCGGACACAGCGCGCTTTTGATTGTTTGACTCTCCCGCCCTTCCACAGCATTCGTACTGTATTTCCCATGCGTTGAACATATAACAATCCCTTGCCCGTTATGAGCTTTTTCTTTTTGCAAACTGCTGAATCTGTGTTTTTTTCACGCAAATCCTTTCTTTTTTGCCGTTTTTGTGCTATACTAATAAGGTTGGAAAACATGAATTGTAAGCGATTGCAGGAAAGGAAAAGCTCCCTTTGTGCAAGGGAGAGGACACTATTTTGGTTAGAGAAGATCTGCGTAACGTCGCCATAATCGCACACGTTGACCACGGCAAGACGACTCTTGTCGATGAGATGCTGAAGCAGGGCGGCGCATATCATGAAAATCAGGCAGTAAGAGAACGCGTTATGGACTCCGGCGATCTGGAACGTGAGAGAGGCATTACCATTCTTGCGAAAAACACCTCCGTACACTGGAACGGAGTGAAGATCAATATTGTAGACACCCCCGGTCACGCGGATTTTGGCGGTGAGGTGGAGCGGATTCTGAAAATGGTCAACGGCGTTATTCTCCTTGTAGATGCCGCCGAAGGTCCGATGCCGCAGACCCGTTTCGTTTTGCAGCGCGCCATGGAGCTTGGACACCGCGTGATCGTTGTCATCAATAAGATCGACCGTCCCGACGCACGTCTGACCGAAGTGCCAGATGAAGTGCTGGAACTGCTTATGGAACTGGATGCCACCGACGAACAGCTTGATTCTCCGGTGCTGTTCTGCTCCGGTCGTGCCGGCACCGCCTCCTTCTCCCCTGATGTGCCGGGTACCGATCTGACCCCGCTGTTCCAAACCATCCTTGATTATATCCCGGCTCCGGAGGGAGATCCAGACGCACCGCTCCAGCTGCTTGTCTCCTCCATTGACTATAATGATTATGTCGGCAGAATCGGTATCGGTAGAATTGAGCGCGGCACGGTAAAGGTCGGTGAGGATGTGATGATCACCAACTACCACAATCCCGATGCACAGCCGAAAAAGACGCGTATTGTATCCCTGTACCAGTTCGACGGTCTGGCGCGTGATCCTGTAGATCAGGCGAAAATGGGTGACATCGTATGCTTCAGCGGCGCGGAAAACATCACCATCGGCGACACGATCACCTCTCCGCTCGATCCCACGCCACTCACATTCGTCAAAGTCAGCGAGCCGACCCTGGAAATGACCTTCTCCGTCAACGACAGTCCGTTTGCGGGACGCGAGGGAAAATTTGTCACATCCCGGCAGCTCCGGGAACGGCTGTATAAGGAAACTCTCAAGGACGTATCCCTCCGTGTACAGGATGGCGAAACAACCGATTGCTTTAAGGTGGCCGGGCGTGGGGAAATGCACCTGTCCATCCTGATCGAAACAATGCGCCGCGAAGGTTATGAACTTTGCTGCTCCAATCCGCATGTACTGTTCAAGGAAATCGACGGCGTGACCTGTGAGCCGATGGAGCGTGTCTCCATTGACGTGCCGGAAGCCTATGTCGGCTCTGTTGTGGAAAAACTCGGTGCACGTAAGGGTGAGCTGCTTGAAATGGGCATTTCCGCCTCCGGCACACGTATGCGCATTGAGTACTCCATCCCGTCCCGCTGTCTGTTCGGTTATCGGAGCGATTTCATGACCGATACGCGCGGCGAGGGTATCATCAACTCCCTTTTCGACGGGTATCAGCCGTATAAGGGTGAAATCACCACGCGGTTCACCGGTTCTCTGGTAGCAAGCGAGGAGGGTGAGGCTACGTCCTATGGGTTGTACAACACACAGGATCGCGGCGTAATGTTTATCGGCGTACAGACACCGGTTTACGAGGGCATGATCGTCGGTGAATGTCCAAAAAAGGAAGACATCGCCGTCAACGTGTGCAAGAAGAAGCACTTGACTTCCATCCGTTCTGCCGGCGCGGATGAAGCCCTCCGTCTTGTCCCGGCTAAGATTCTCTCTCTGGAGCAGGCGATCGAATTCATCGCAAACGATGAGCTGATCGAGGTTACACCGAAAAACATCCGGCTGCGCAAGCGTATTCTGAACACGGAACTGCGTCTGAAGGCAGAAGCTAAGCTGAAAAAATAATCACATACAAAAGAGGGGAAAAATGAACTTCCCCTGTCGGAGATTCCATCCTGCTGCACAGCAGGGTGGAATTTTTTCACGCATCGGCATGTTATTCCACTCGATTCTGTGCGGATTTTTTCGAAATCCCCTTGACTTACCAGACGCGAATATATATAATGGTGATATCTCTCAGAAAACGCTGAAAAGCTGAATACAATAACCTGAAATCAGCGGCTAACTGATGCGAAGGGATTTCTATGACCATACTGCTTCTGCTCGTTATCTACATCGCTTACATCGGATTGGGGATTCCCGATTCCCTGTTTGGTCCCGCCTGGCCGGCAATGCGCGTGGATTTTGGACTCGACATCCATATTGCCGGATATCTCACGCCTCTGTTCTCTCTTTTTACCGTACTTTCCAGTCTGTCTGCCTCCCGCCTGATCCGCCGCTTTGGTACGTGGCGCGTATCGGCGGTCAGCACGGCACTGACTGCGGTCGGACTGCTCGGATATTCATTCGCACCGAATTTACTCACCCTCATTCTCTTCGCAATTCCACTCGGATTCGGCGCCGGCGCCATCGACGCGGGACTGAACAACTATGTGGCAATCCATTACAGTGCCATGCACATGAATTTTCTCCACTGCTTCTATGGTGTCGGCGTATCGATCAGTCCCTATCTGATCGCTCTTGCACTGTCCGCGAAAAACGACTGGCACATCGGTTACCGCTTAGCCGCCTTTATCCAGCTTGGGATCACAGCAGTCATGTTTCTGTCGTATCCGCTTTGGAAATCGGCGGAAGAAGCGAATATTTCCTCCGATGCAGCGGTTGTCCGAGACGCATCGCTCCGGGAGCTTGCCGCGATTCCGGGAGTACGCGCGGCGTGGCTGTCGTTTTTCTCCTCCGTTTCGATGGAATATTTGTGCAGTACATGGGGCAGTACGTTTTTGGTGGAGGAAAAGGGGCTGTCTGCAGATGCCGCTGCCGGGTGGCTCACGATATATTTTATCGGACTCACACTCGGTCGATTCTTCGCGGGACTTCTCGCACGCCGTCTCAGCAGCTGGAAGATCATGGGACTTGGTTTTGGAACAGTCGCTGTTTCGCTTGTGCTGCTTCTGCTCCCGGGATCGTTCTGGCTCGCCATCGCGGGACTCTTTCTCATCGGACTCGGAAACGGTCCGACCTATCCAAACCTCATGCACCTGACCCCCAGTAATTTCGGTGCGGATATCAGCGGCTCTGTGATCGGCACACAAATGGCGGCATCCTATGTCGGCTCCCTTGCACTGCCCTTTCTCTACGGAGCGATCGTCAAGGCGGTTGGAATGCGTTCCTTCTCCATCGGGCTGATTCTGCTGTTCGCCATACTCGTATGCGCGGTGCGGTATCTGCATCGCTGGGTTATCAGAAAGCAGGGTGTACAATAACCTCCCTGCCCCATCCATTTCTGAAAAACACAATTTTGCCGGAGTCTGGTCTTTACAAGCTCCGGCATTTTTTTCACACAAACCGTTGACAAACGCAATGACGACTGCGAAAAATGCGGAAATTCGCGTTTTGCTATATACCCCGATGCCGGGAAGAACCTCCCGCAATCCGAAGGTTTCATAGATTTTCCACTGATTTCACAAAATCCAATAGACTTTCTCTTCCAATCGTGGTAAAATAGTCTCTGGCGATGCATTGCGATTTTTCTTTTCCGGAAGCACGGAATCCATCTTTCTTCGGCGCAAAAACAACCCGAAACCAGTACTTTCCATTCCCACCCAACGATATAAGCCTACCTTCGGAGAATTTCCTGTCAGGGAAATTCTCGAGAGTGGGATGGATCGCGCCACCAATCAGCTGTACAGGATTCCCACTTTAGTATACACCCAATAAACCGCATTGTAAATACCCTGTTCAAATTCTCCGGTCATTCGGTCTGAACGGCGCCGGAAAGACGCTGAATCCGAAACACGGGACAGTAGTCGAAAAAATTATGTGAGCAGTTTTTACAAAAAAAAATTTTTGTTGACTTTCCTTTGGACTTATGCTATACTGTATGCATAAGCGTTGAAAACGCAAATTCAATCGGAGGTACATTTATGAAAATTTGCCCACAGTGCCAGCTCAGCTATGAGGATTCCGCACAGAATTGCAGTCAATGCGGAAAACCGCTCGTGACAATCCCCAACCAGGTACAGCAGACCGTCGTCAACCCGAATGACCATACCGCAGAATTTGATGCAGCCGACATCTCCGCGAACAAGGTACTCGCCATGATTCCGTACCTCATGGGATGGATTGGGATCATCATCACGCTGCTCGCGTCCGGTACTTCCGCTTACGCCGGATTCCATGTTCGTCAGGCTTTGAAGATTCAGGTCATCACCACGCTTTCGCTCTTCTTCGCGATCATTCCTTTCCTCGGTTGGCTCGTGATAGGCATTTGGGCGGCCGTCGCTATGGTCATCAACCTCATTTGCTTCTTCCGTGTCTGCAAGGGTACCGCAGTCGAACCGCCGATCGTATCCGACTTCAAATTCCTCAAGTAATTTCCCCTTTCCCTGCAAAAACAGAATCCACCCGGTTCGACTGTTGCAGCTATACCGTGGGATGGATCGCGCCACTGTTCAGCTGTACAGGATTCCCACTCAACGATTTAAGCCTGCCTTCGGAGAATTTCCTGTCAGGGAAATTCTCGAGAGTGGGATGGATCGCGCCACTGTTCAGCTGTACAGGATTCCCACTCGAGGATAAAAAAAGCCTTGCCTGTTTATCGGCGAGGCTTTTTTTGGAATACTGCGCTGTATCCTTCGAACTTTTGCGTCAAAGGATTGGGAAATAAGGGCTTTTTGATGCGAAACCACCCATATCCACATTCCGTTTGTTTCCTGACAGGAAGAACATCATTCGCTCCGCAGTGCTTCCACCGGATCCTTCTTTGCGGCAAGCCGGGCAGGGATAATACCCGCGATGAGCGTCAACGCCATGCTGATACAAACGAGGATTGCTCCGCCGACAGGCGGCAGGGCTGCCAGAGTGTAAATATCCGTCAGGTGTCCGATGATGAGGTTCGCCGGGATACAGAGTAGGACTGTCACCACAATCCCGAGCATACCGGCAGCGAACCCGATGATGAGCGTTTCCGCGTTGAATACCCGCGACACGTCCTTCTTGGACGCGCCGATTGCCCGCAGGATACCGATCTCCTTCGTCCGCTCCAATACGGAAATGTACGTGATGATCCCGATCATGATGGAGGATACCACGAGGGAAATGGAGACGAACGCGATCAGAACATAGGAGATCACATTGATGATTGTCGAGACGGAGGACATGATGAGCGCGACATAGTCCGTGTACGAGATCACGTCGTCGTCTCTGCCTTCCGTGGCGCACTGGTCGTTGTACTTCTGAATGAGATCGGACAGGGTGTCTTTATTCTCGAACGTATCCGCGTACAGCTCTATGGAGGTCGGTTTGCTCTCATCCGCGTAGCCGAACGCCGTCATGCGATCCGCATACGTGCTGTCTGATACCACCGGGGGCATATAGTCCCCGTAACCGGCGAGAATCTCCTCCGTGGACAGTCCAGCGAGATTTTCATCGAGGATTCCGGCAAGCTCTGCTGTGGAGAGAGCGGCAATCTGTTCCTCTGCCTGCGCCGTGTACTGCGACTGAATCTCCGGGATCATTGCCTCCGCCGCCATCGTACGCAGCTCCTCCTCCGTCATTGAGCCGATGTATGCTGTGACCGAGGCTTCGTCCATCCCGGTCTGCGCTGTCATCTTTTCCGCCATCGACGCGCAAAGCTGGTCATAAGGAAGCTGAGCAAGCTGCGCCAGCGCCGTTTCCCGTGCGTCGTCGTCGGAGAGAGCCGTCATGTGCGTTGTGTAGACCGCCGCCTTTTCGCTGTCGGAGAGCGCAGTAAGATGCGCGAGAATCCGTGCCGCCTTTTCGTCGTCGGTGAGCACGCTGTTCACGCCGTCGTCAAAGGGAAGGCCGGTCAGCACGTCCACAGTCGGATCGGCAAGCTGCTCCTTCACGATTTCGCTTTCCTGAATGGAGGTCAGAACATATTCCGTCAGCGAGGGGAGATACGCGACGGCGCCGGTCAGAGAGGTGGCAACGGCATCGGGCGCGGGTCTGATGATCCCCACAACCTCGATTTCCATCGCGTTTTCGAGAGCCATTTCCATATAGTCCGCATTGTCGCCGCGATATTCCCACGTACCGTCCGCGTTTTTCTGGTAGAGATCGGTCGGGAGAAGGAGGGAGAAACGCATGGACAACAGTTCCTCATAGCTGTAGGAGATGTCTGCACTTTCGTATTCTTCCCCGCGCATGATGGCGGCAAGGATATCCGGGATTTCGTCCTGATCCTTCAGTCCGAGCGCGTAGAGGTACATATCATTGATCTCGTTTTGCGCGTCAACGACCAGAACGACCTCATTCTTCTCCTCCGGGAACCGTCCGGCGATCACATCGTACTGCTCCTCCATGAGGGTGCGGTTCGAGAGCATTTCCTGCCAGATATTCAGCGTTGAGGAAGAGGACATCATCGCCATAGAGGACGAGGACAGTCCGGAAAAGCCTGCGGCAGAGGAGGTGCTGCTGCCGGAGGGTATAAAGGAATCGAACATGGAGGTCGGATTGAGTCTTGTCGCGTCGGCATTGTAGATCTGCGGGGTAATGCCGTAGCCGTAGCGGATCGCGGAAGCCGCCTCCGTGAAACCGTTCTCGGGATTGTCCACGTATTTCTTGAACGCGGCGAGGTTATTCGTGCGCGATTCCGTGGAAACCATGGCATCGAGCAGCTCGTACATCATGGTGTTCGCGTAGACGCGTGTCCGGTCGGATACGTCCTCATCCGATTTGCTGCTGCCGGAGAGCGCGGTGATGAGGGAGGACATATCGGTTGTTTCCGATACGATGGAGAGCGGGTAGGTCGACAGGGTGTCCTCCTGCACCTTTTCGATGTAAGCGTTGATACCGTTGGAAAGGGAAAGGATCAGCGCGATGCCGATGATGCCGATACTGCCTGCGAAGGCCACGAGAAACGTGCGTCCGAGTTTGGTCATGAGATTGTTGCGCGACAGGGACATAGCGGTGAAAAACGACATGGACGTACGTCTGCCGTAGGGCTTTTTGCGGGTAGCTCCTGCGGATTTTTCGGCGGGTGTTTTTCCGGAAATTCCGGATTTTTCCCGGGACGAATCTGTGGTATCCGGATTGGAACCTACGTCACCGGCATCCGTTTTCCCAATATCTGCGGCGTGTCCGGCGGTCGGAGTGTTGGCGGTATCGGACTGCACCGTACCGTCGAGGAGCCGGATGATCCGCGTGGAGTACCGTTCGGCAAGCTCCGGGTTGTGCGTAACCATAATGACGAGCCGATCCCGCGCGATCTCGGAGAGCAGATCCATGATCTGTACGGAGGTCGCGGAATCGAGGGCGCCGGTCGGTTCATCGGCGAGGAGGATTTCGGGATCGTTAACTAAAGCGCGTGCAATTGCCACCCGCTGCATCTGTCCGCCGGACATCTGGGTTGGCTTCTTATGGAGCTGGTCGCCAAGCCCGACCTTTTTGAGTGCCTCCACCGCACGGGTTCTCCGCTCCGCCTTGCCTACGCCAGACAGTGTCAGCGCCAGCTCTACGTTAGACAGCACGGTCTGGTGGGGGATGAGGTTATAGCTCTGAAACACGAAGCCGATGGAGTGGTTGCGGTAGGTATCCCAATCGCGGTCGCGGAAGGAGGAGGTCGGCACCCCATTCACGGCAAGCTCCCCGGCGGTATAGCGGTCGAGTCCACCGATGATATTGAGTAGGGTCGTTTTCCCGCATCCGGACGGCCCGAGGATGGAAACGAATTCCGCCTTTCCAAAGGAGAGCGAAATGTCCCGCAGCGCATGAACGGTATTGTCGCCGGAGAGGTAATCCTTTGTGATATGAGTTAGGGTCAGCATAGTATTCTTCCTTATATTGTAAAAGTTCGTGGTATAGTATACCGTAAATCCGGCGGTTTTTCCACCGCCGCTGATGAACAAAAGATGTATTTTCACGGAACACGGTTTGACTTTTTTGCTATACCTGCGGTACGGGGTATGCCGCTATGCCGCTATGCCGCTGCGGGTTTCTTGATTTTCCCGAACTTCGTCCGGGAATTTTTTATGCACCGGATCGGTGCGGATTCTTGCCTTGCGGCGCGTTCTTGTTATGCACCGGGTCGGTGCGGGATTGTTGATCCCTCGCGGGGCGGGTGGATTTTCCATGCAGCTGTGCCGCTGCGGCAGCTTTTTTCCCTCGCGGGGGCGCCTAAGAAGGATGAGGGCTCTGCCCTACACCCTTCTTAGG
>CAVIKO010000028.1:0-30770 GCA_963643035.1 bacterium | reverse complement strand
TTCCGCCGGAGACAACACCACCGGAAACAACGTCACCGGAAACGGAGACTGTTCCGCCGGAGACAACACCACCGGAAACAACGTCACCGGAAACGGAGACTGTTCCACCGGAAACAGAACCGGAAACAGAGCCTGAGACGGAACCTGAAACGGAAACAGAATCCGACTCCGAAACGGAAACGCCAACGCCGAGTCGCCCGCCGATTCGCCGTTAAGAAAGGAGGAGCCGTATGGCAAATAAGTATCTTGAACAACTGAAAAACGGGATTCTCACCCAGAATCCGACCTTCGTGCAGCTCCTCGGTATGTGTCCGACGCTTGCAACCACAACGTCCGTTATGAACGCGCTTGGTATGGGATTGGCGACCACGGTCGTGCTGACGTTCTCGAATCTCTTCATCTCCCTCGTACGCAAGATCATTCCGAAGGAGGTGCGCATCGCATCATATATCGTAATCATTTCCGGTTTTGTGACGGCGGTGGAACTGCTGATCAAAGCGTATCTGCCCGCCATCGACGCATCTCTTGGATTGTTTATCCCGCTTATTGTCGTCAACTGCATCATTCTTGCTCGTGCGGAGGCGTTTGCGTCCAAAAATCCGCCGCTTCCGTCTCTCGTGGACGGTCTGTCGATGGGGCTTGGTTTTACCTGTGCGCTGTCCTTGATTGCTTCGGTACGGGAACTTCTTGGTACCGGCGGTCTCTTTGCCGCGGCGGATGGAACCGGTGGTGTGCAGATCCTCGGTGCATGGTTTTCGCCTGCTGCGATTTTCCTGCTGCCGTCCGGCGCGTTTCTGACCCTTGGTTTTCTCATCGCACTGGTGCAGAAAATCGGACTGGTCAATGCGGAAAAGGAACGCAAAAGAATGTATGAAGAGGATGCGCTCAATGCTGGGTACCACGAAACGCTGATACGCGATCCCGGAACTGGCAAGATCATCCGGAAATCGACCGAGGAATCCGCAGATACAGTGCCGAATCGGGAAGGAGAAGGCGAGAATGGCTAATATTTTTATGATCATGTTTGCTGCCATCCTGACGGAAAACTTCATTTTCTCCCGTTTCTATGGCTGCTGCCCGTTCCTTGGCGTGTCCGATAAACCTTCTACGGCGCTTGGTATGGGCATGGCGGTTACTTTTGTCATCACTATTTCGTCAGCACTTACCTGGGCTGTCTATTATCTGGTACTTCTGCCGCTGGATCTTGCGTATCTGAAAACGATCGCGTTCATTCTGGTCATCGCTACGCTTGTGCAGTTTATCGAGATGTTTTTGCGAAAATTCATCCCGGCGCTGTACAGTGCGCTCGGCATATATCTGCCGCTCATCACCACAAACTGTGCGGTTCTCGGATGTGCGCTTGTGAATATCCAGAACGGCAGCGGTTTTGTGGAATCGGTGGTGTTCGGATTTTCTGCGGCTCTCGGCTTCACCATGGCGATCACGGTCTTTGCTGGAGTGCGTGAGAGACTTGCGTTCGCAAATCCGCCGAAATCCTTTGAGGGCTTTCCGATCTTACTTATATCCGCAAGTCTTGCCGCAATGGCGTTTTCCGGATTTGCCGGCATGAAATTCTGAGAAAGGAGCGTGACGGAGAATGCAAGCTGTTTTTCTGCCTGTCGTGGTCTTTCTCGTGTTGGGAGGACTGATGGGGGCGTTGCTCGCTGTGGCATCCAAGGTCTTTGCCGTACAGAAAAACGAGAAGGCGGAAGCGATTGCGGAATGTCTGCCCGGCGCTAACTGCGGTGGCTGCGGCTATTCCGGCTGTTCTGCGCTTTCTGAGGCGATCGCCGCCGGGGAAGCTCCGGTCAATAGCTGTACGGTCGGCGGTCAGGAGGTAGCGGAGAAAGTCGCCGCAATCCTGGGCGTAGATCCCGGCGTGACGGTCAAAATGCGTGCACAGGTCATGTGTTCCGGTACGAGTCAGTACGCGAAAAAGAAGTATATCTACGAGGGAATCCCAGATTGTGCGGCAGCTTCCCGTATCGGCGGCGGGGACAAGCTATGTCCCAACGGCTGTATCGGACTGGGAACCTGTGTGGCGTCCTGTCCCTTTGACGCGATTCACGTTGTGGAAGGGGTGGCAGCGGTCGATTACACAAAATGCCGTGGCTGCGGGATCTGTGTGACGGCATGTCCGAAGCAGATCATCAAGCTCATCCCGTTTGATGCGCACCACTGGGTCGGGTGCAGCTCCGTGGACGACGGCAAAACGACCCGGAAATACTGCGATGTAGGCTGTATCTCCTGCAAGATTTGTGAGAAAAACTGCCCGGCGGATGCGATCCGAGTCAACGATTATGTAGCGTCCATCGCCTATGACAAATGCGTTTCCTGCAATGCCTGTGCACACAAGTGTCCCCGCAAGATCATCTGGTCCGGCGAGGCGCAGGGTGCGCTCGGTTTGATCATCAAACGTGCGGAATAATAAAAGCTGCGGCAAGATCTGTGGAAATAACAGGATTCCTGCCGCAGTTTTACTGATCACACGGCGCAATACAGAAGCTTCACGAAAAAAACAATCGGCAAAAAACACAAAAAACGCAACACGAAATTGTATATGTTTCCGAAATTGCTTCTTTGACGAAAAATTCACAGACACCGTCTTGCAATTTCGCGTGAAATTGTCTATCATATAGGCGAGAATCGGATGGTATAACTCCGGCTCACCTGTGAAAACGACAGACGGATCCGCACCTCTCTGGCTAAAGCGAGGCTCGGACAAATTTTATGAATCGAGGTACGATCAATGGCAATCGGTGCAAATGACAAGGTACGTATCGGTATCATCGGCTGCGGTGGTATCGCAAACGGCAAGCATATGCCCTCTCTGAAAAAGCTTCCCAATGTGGAAATGGTGGCATTCTGCGACCTGATCGAGGAAAGAGCGATCAAGGCAAAGCACGATTACGGAACACCGGACGCAGCGGTATATACAGATTATAAAAAGCTGCTTGAGGACAAGACCATCGATGTGGTTCATGTTCTGACACCGAACCGTGCGCACAGCTTCATCACCGTGGACGCTCTTGATGCCGGCAAGCACGTTATGTGTGAAAAGCCGATGGCAATCAACTCCGTAGAAGCAAAGAAGATGCTCGACGCGGCAAAGCGCAACGGCAAAAAACTCACGATCGGCTATCAGAACCGCCAGAGAAACGACTCTCTGTTCCTGAAAGCGGAAGCAGATGCCGGTACCTTTGGTGACATCTACTACGCAAAGGCAACCGCAATCCGCCGTCGTGCCGTTCCGACCTGGGGTGTGTTCCTGAACGAATACGAACAGGGCGGCGGTCCGCTTATCGATATCGGAACGCACGCGCTCGACCTGACCCTTTGGACAATGAACAACTATAAGCCGAAGTACTGCGTTGGTACGACCTACCACAAGCTGAACAACGACACCGAAACCGGCAACGCGTGGGGTGACTGGGATCCCGCAAAGTTCACCGTTGAGGACTGCGCATTCGGTTTTGTCGTGATGGAAAACGGCGCGACCATCAACCTTGAATCCGCGTGGGCTCTTAATACCCTTGACGTTAAGGAAGCTGTTACCTCCGTGTGCGGCACCAAGGCGGGCGGCGACCTTTGGGATGGCGTGCGCATCAACGGAATCCGTCAGGGCAGACAGTACGTTCTGAAGCCGAATCTCAATGCGGGCGGCGTGGCATTCTACGATGGCGATGGCGGAGACGATCCGGCTACCAGAGAAGCAAGACAGTGGATCAACGCGGTAATCAACGATAAGAACCCCTGCGTCCTTCCGGAACAGGCATTCTGTGTCACGCAGATCCTTGAGGGTATCTACGAATCCGCAAAGACCGGCGATATCTATCGCTTCAATAAGTAATTTAGAATACCATACGCACGACACGGGACATCCGACTTTGGAACCCGTGTCGTGTGCGTACAATGAATCCAACATAGACTATTGACGAAAGGATACAGATACCTATGAAACTCTGCGTACTTGCCAATCTGTATGCGAAAAAGCCGCTGGAAGAAGTTCTGCCCATGCTCAAGGGAATGGGTGTGGAAGCGGTAGAAATCGGCTGCGGCGGTTATCCGGGAAAGGATCACTGCGACCCTGAGGTCCTCCTTGCCGATGACGCAAAGCTGGCGCAGTGGCTCGGTCTGTTTAAAAAATACGACATCGAGCTTGCCGCACTGTCTTGCCACGGCAATCCGGTTCATCCCGATCCGGCAATCGCTGCCGCATATGATAAGGATTTCCGCAATGCCGTACTGCTTGCCGAAAAGGTTGGGGTAGATACCATCGTAACCTTCTCCGGCTGTCCGGGCGATCACCCGGGTGCAAAATATCCGAACTGGGTCACCTGCCCGTGGCCGGAGGATTTTCTTGCCGTACTCGATTATCAGTGGAACGAGGTCCTGATTCCGTATTGGAAGGAGGCCTGCGCGTTCGCTGAGGCGCATCACGTCAACCGAATCGCACTGGAGCTCCATCCCGGTTTCTGCTGCTACAACACAGAGACCCTTCTGAAGCTCCGCAAGGCGGTAGGCCCTGTGATCGGCGCGAACTTTGACCCGTCTCACCTCATCTGGCAGGGTATGGAGCCTGCCGCGGCCATCCGTATGCTCGGTGATGCGATTTACCACGTGCACGCCAAGGATACTAAGATTGACGAAATCAACAAGGCACGCATCGGTGTACTCGATACCAAGCATTACAGCGATGAAGCCAACCGCGCATGGGTGTTCCGTGCTGTAGGATATGGTCACGATGCCAAGTATTGGAAAGACATCATGGACAATCTCCGTCTTGTCGGTTACGACCGTGTTCTTTCCATCGAGCATGAAGACAGCTTAATGTCCGTGGACGAGGGACTTTCCAAGGCGATTGAATGCCTTAAGACCGTCATCATGCACGATCCGAAGCCGGGTACCATGTCCTGGGCATAAAATGACCGCCCCGTTCACCAGCGATTCCATCGTTCCGATCTGGATCGCTGTCGGTGTATCCGGTACCGCAATGGCAGTCTGCGTGATCCATTTTGTCATACAGAGGCTTCTTGCGCGTCGGAATAAGCGCAAAAATAAAGATCGCTGATGTGTTCAGCGTCACCTTAAAAACAGCGAGGGAATTCGATTCGCAGTGAACCGTTTCCCTCGCTGTTTTGTATTGGGGATGTGTTGAAAAAAATCATTCAAAATCTGCGCTTTCTAAATCCATATCAACGCCAAAGCCACACAGCAATACGCCATTGTCGATCTCCAGAACTGCATAGCGTGGCTTGTATCCGCTGCCTGCCGAACCGGGATTGATGAGCCGTACCTTTTTGCCGTAGATAGTGTCCATGCGCGTGTCCTCAGCGACATGGGTGTGACCGAACAGAACGACATCCGCACCGGCTCTGGCTCCGGCATTTGCGGCGTTTTCGAGATCGTTCTTGACCTGCAGTCGATGGCCGTGCGTCGCAAAGAAAGTGATGCCGCCCTCCGTGAATATCTCTGAATAGGGGATCGGTGGATGGGCTCCAAACAGCACATCCTCTCCGTTTCCGGCAACCTGTGTCATTGGGATATCCGGGTACCGCTCACGGATCAGGGAAAAATCACGATAGCCGTCACCTAAATGGACAATCCGCGCAACCGGACCGGCGGCGATATGGAGCTTCACAGCGTGAAGCATACATTTCGGATTGCCGTGGGTGTCTGAAAAAACGAGGATCTTCATAGGCTCTATCTCCTTGGTCTGTCATAGAGAGCTACTGCATGTACCAAATAAAAACGCGGTGATATATTGTATATGACGGTAGAAATATTGTGAAACCGCATTGTAAAAACAGGGGGATACGATAAAGCTGGAATGGAAAATCATAGACGGATTTTTGCTACTGGATAAGCTGTAGCAGCGTATTCGATTGTTTGCCGGACCCAATATGGCTTTCGGTGTACCGATTGCAGAAACGTTGCTATGCTGCGCACTGTATCGTTGCGGATCTGGAACGAATCGATACGCTGCCACGGCCGTATCAATACCAAGAATCGCCGTCTGTACGGTAGGAGAGATCTTCTGTTTCCGGTTCGGTTTCCGCTGTGGCGTCGTCATCTGCTTCTTCCGTATCCTCCTGCTGACGGGTGACAGCATAGGGATTCACGTGGCTCTGCGTTTCCGCCGCAGTATCGGATTCATCTTCCGCGGGGATTACAGGGATCACATCGTCCTCGTCTTCTATTGATATCGTCAGTGCGTTTTGTAGCGTATCGGCAGTGACCTCTATTGCGTATTGCCGATTGGTGATTCCAAGCGCGTCGAGAACGGCACTCTGCATCGCCAACAGAGCGGTATCGGCGGTGGCCAGATATACGCGCATATTGTATACCTGAAAGCTTCCCGTAAGGGATTGGCAGATCGTTTCCATAGTCATGGTACCGTCCCCTTTTGTGGAGATGGGGGCATCCGTCAGATCGATCGCCAGAAAATCAACCGCAGTTGCCGTCATCTGTACCTGCTTGGCGTATACCGCCTCGGTATAGACAGTATGTGGTAGAAGTGCGCCGATGGTGCAGTCGTCACCGACCTCTTGTCGGATATTTTCGAGATAGGTGCGGGCATAGTTGATCGCGTCGGTATCCGCATCGCTGTCGGTCAATCCGCAGAAAAGCACCTCGTCTGCGCCCATAGCGAACAGTTCCTTGGCGATCGTACCATCAAGAATTGCCGCCGCCTCTGCGTCCAGTGTGGTAAGGGACGCATTGATCCGCATGGACAGTCGGAGATTTTCCGCTTTTACCGCATCACACAGGATGGATAGCCGTTTGTATACATCCTCTTCCATAATTTCCGTCGCGGCAATTGGCTGATGGAGTAGTGTGAGCAGCGTTGGGGAGGTGTAATAGTATCCGTCTGTGTCGTTTACGGCGATAGAGATGGTGTCGTAGGTTTCTGCAAGCGATTTCAGCCGGAGGACAAGCGCGTCCTCTGCATCGGGAGTGAGTCCTTCCTCAGTTCGTCGGATCCAGTCGATAGCACAAGCGTTGACCGCCAGTGTAGAGTATTGCTTCTCATCCGTGTTCGTTTCCATTTCGGCATCCTTGCGGGAGACTGCATTGCCGGACGGTGGCTTCAGATTATCGAGCATTTCCGACGCCGCCTCTACGTGCCGCTTCAGAAGATTGCCGGTGAGGATGGCAAGCCCGAATATCACGGCGGCGCAGAGAATCACAAAGAGAATTTTCAGAAGCACCGCTTTTGCCTTTTGATTCGCTTTTCGCCGATAGTGCCGCATGACGTACCTCCTTTCCGGTAAAAATGCTTATTCCATGGTGAAGATGGAGTAGTTGTCCAGCGCGGGGAGCCGTTCGATGGTCAGTCCCGCAGCATAAGTTTCCAGACGGATATTGTATAGGGCACTGTAATATTCGGTACGCAGATCGTCGTAGTGGCTTTCCAGATATGCATCGTCTTTTTCGTACCGCTTGATGATGCTGTATCCTGCATCAGAGTGTATGATTCCGCTTGTTTCCCCAACGGCAAGTGAAAACGCCGCTTCTTCAAATTCGGGATAGCGCGTACCCTTCGCGATATAGTACCCATCGCTGTTGTTGAAAAGATAAAGATCCTGTCCGTATTCGGCTAACAGCGTATCGAAATCCTCGCCGGAAGTCACCAACTGATAGATTTCCTCGATTTTCGCAAGGTTTTCCTCGTCAGAATTGCCGTTTGTTGCGGAAATGAGGATCTGCTTCACACGGATGATTTCGTCCGAGGCAAAGATCGGTTGCAGAGCTTCTTCACCGTCCGGAAATTCTCCCGCGTTGTACATGGCGAAAAACAACTCGTCTGCCAAAAGATCGTTCCGAATCAGAAAACGGTATACATTGTCCGTCATATGCGCTGCGGTCAGACTTTCCTTATATAACGTCATGTCATCTTCATACTGTTCGTACAGCTCGTCCATCTTCTGATCGAGAGCCTTCGCAATCACATCGTCGTCCGGCGCAATATCGTACTCTGCGCATAGAGACTCGGTAGCGTAGAGATTGATGATCGTCTTATCTACGTTTTCATTCAGTCGTCCGTATAGCGAGCTGCCTTCTGCGCCGTCCCAGATGGAGGTGTCTCCATCCGCTTCCTCCTCATACTGTGCCTTATAATTGAGAGCAACGTAGCGGTATACCTCGTAGGGAACATCGATCCCATCTACAGTCATGACAGGCGTCTGTTCCTCTTTGGTGCTTTTCAGATTGACGGTATCGCTGCTGCATCCGCTAAAAAGAAGCGCGGCGGCAGCGGTAAGACAGATTCCAAGCGTCAGGATTCGTTTGCAGTACATGGAAAACCTCCGTTTGCACGACTCTGTGCGGGATTCCGGGAATGGACTTGCGGGAACGTCGCCGCACACAATGCTATATCCTCTCCATTATACTAAAATTCCGTGAATCCCGTATGAATAACGACAGGAGATTCCGTGAACGAGGGAAGATTCTGTGGAAAGCGGCTCTGTATGTGCAGAGAAGAGGAGGACTTGACGTATCTGCGGTAATATATACAAAAAAGGTCTTGCAATCGGTGCGGATTTATGATATACTTTTTATAGAAATTCCGATTTTCAAAAATACCGGACGCTGCCAGATCCATGAATTCTGACGCGCCGTGATAAATGGTGTAGTATGGACGATTTTACCTCCCGTGTGGATTTACAAAGGATTATTACCGAAGAAGCTCTGCAGATTCTCTATACCCCGGACGAACCGTCAAAGATCATGATCAGCAGCTCCGACGTGAACCGACCGGGGCTTGCGCTCGCCGGATTTTTCGACCATTTCGACCACAAGCGGATCCAGATTCTTGGCAATGCGGAGAGCGTGTATCTCCAAAATATGTCGGAGGAGCTGCGTCGGGAACGGCTGACGGCATTTTTCCAGCGCAATCCGGTGGCGGTCGTCTCCTCACATGGCAACAAACCGGACGAAATGATGATTGAGCTTGCGTCGTATTTTGAAGTACCGCTGCTCTTCACGGAGGAAAACACGAGTGATTTCATGGCGGCATTGATCGCGTATCTGCACGTACAGCTGGCGCCACAGATCACGCGCCACGGGGTGCTTGTCGAGGTATACGGCGAGGGCATTCTCATCACCGGAGACAGCGGGGTAGGTAAAAGTGAGACTGCCATTGAGCTCATCAAACGCGGCCATAGATTCATCGCGGATGATGCCGTGGAACTGCGCCGCGTATCCGCGAAGGCCATCGTCGGCACCGCGCCGGACATTCTCAAATACTACATCGAGCTGCGTGGAATCGGGATCGTGGACGTTCGGCGGCTCTTTGGTATGGGTTCTGTCAAGGAGACGGAAAAGGTCGATATGATCATCCATCTGGAGCCGTGGGTGCAGGGAAAGATGTACGATCGTCTTGGACTCGATAACGATTACACAGACATCATGGGTATCAAGATTCCGACGACGACGATTCCTGTAAAACCCGGTCGAAACCTCGCCATCATCTTTGAGATCGCCGCGATGAACAACCGACAGAAGAAGATGGGTTATAACACCGCGGAGGAATTTAACCAGAAGCTCATGCAGAGCATGGGTGTGACGGAAGAGTAAGGAAGCCGCTGATGTACGGCAGATGCAATCGCTTTCTTGAAAATATCAATGAAATAGGCAAGAGCCAAAAATCTCCGGAGACGCGATTTTCCGGAGATTTTTCTGTTATGCAGCAGCCGAACGTGGAATTTGTGACATATTTCTATCCCGGTGGCGAAATCGTCTGTAAATCTGTGTAAAGGATAGATTTGTATGAACCTATTGGCGAACGGGTTGTTTTTGCTTACCCATTGTGCTATAATTTAGACATACGGAAAATTATTTGACAGAGTAGATTTTCGGGCGTAAAGTGCCGGCAAAACGGGGAGTTGTTTGTCGGACGAAGGTATGTGATACACATATACCGCGGTCCGAATTTCGCATCCCGCTGTACATGGGAAAGTATCGCAGATTGTGGTGCTTTCACGATAAAGACAGCTGCCGATCGATAAAGGCTCGGTTATCCTGTCTTTTCGCAGAGCCAATCCCTCTCAAAAATGTTCAGACGTGTTGGAAAGCCACTGATTCCGAATTGTTTTAACGCAAAAACGCGATGGATCATGGATGCGGCGTTTCAAGGAACTTGTTTCACATTCCGTAAAACAGTTTTTGGGAGGAAAAGAAAATGAACGAAAAAACCAAATCGCATGCCCGCATTCGCAAGCTTTGTGTCGCTGCTATGATGATTGCCGCGGAGGTGGTTTTGAACCGCTTCTGCTCCATCAAGACCGCCGGGTGGAACATCGGATTCTCTTTTGTTCCCGTAGTCCTAACCGCGATGCTCTATGGTTCCGGAATGGCAGCTGTCGTCGGCGGATTTTCGGATTTCATCGGCGCGCTCCTGTTCCCGATCGGCGTGTATCACCCGGGATTCACGATCATCGCTGCACTCATGGGCTTCAACGACGGGATATTCCTGCATGGCACGGATGTCCATTGGCAGATCGGACAGAACGAAATGCGTTTTATTGTCCATTGGAACCGGATCGGTTTCTGGCAGATGCTGATTCCGACGCTGTGGAACCATCTCGTACTTGGACTGTGTATCAACACCGTGTGGGTCAGTATGCTATATGGATCCAAGACATATTGGGGCTGGTTTGTCTACCGGCTCCCGCAGCAAGCGGTTATGATTCCGGTGACAATGCTCCTTCTCCCGGCACTTTGCCGGATTGCCGCACTGGTACGCAGCCGGATTGCCGGATAAAAGCCGAAAACACAGACGATGGAGGAAAGAGTATATGCGGTATGACGAAGCGATGGCGTATATCCATCATATCAGCTGGACCGGCAGCCGTCCCGGACTGACTCGTATCGAGGAACTGTGTGAAAAACTGAACCATCCCGAGCGGGGACTGAAGTATATTCATGTGGTCGGTACAAACGGAAAGGGATCCTTTTGCCGGATGCTGTCCTCGGTGCTGACCGCTGCCGGATACAAAACGGGGCTGTTCACTTCTCCCTACATCGAAACATTCAACGAACGGATGCAGATCGACGGGGAGAACATCGGAAACGATGAGCTTGCCGCAATCACCGGGTATGTCAAGCCTTTCGCGGACACTATGGCGGATCCGCCGACAGAGTTTGAACTGATCACCGCGGTCGGATTCGAGTATTTCCGTCGAAACCGATGTGATGTTGTGGTGCTGGAAGCGGGACTGGGCGGCAGACTGGATTCCACAAACGTGATCCCATCGCCGGAACTGGTCGTTGTTACAGGAATTGACTATGACCACATGGCAATTCTTGGAGATACACTCGCAAAAATCGCGGCAGAAAAGGCTGGGGTTATCAAAAAAGGGACAATGGTACTCTTTGGAGAAGGCGCACCGGAGGCGGAAACTGTAATCCGGGAAGCAGCAGAGCGGATTTGCGGTACAGATGCGTATCACCGGACAGACTACGGGAGAATCGGGTGTTTTACGACCTCCCTCGACGGCACTACGTTCTCATTTGCGCCGTTTGGGGAAATTCGCCTGTCTATGCTCGGATTGTATCAGCTGCACAATGCAGCAAACGTTCTGACCGCCATCGAGCTGTTGCGGGGCAAGGGATACGCGATCCCGGACGCGGCGGTGCATAGCGGACTTGCGGCTGCCAAATGGAAAGCGCGGTTTGAAATCCTCTCCCACGATCCGCTCATATTGTATGATGGTGCACACAATCCGCAGGGAATCGCCGCGGCGGAAGAGAATATCCGGCGGTATCTCGCGCCGCTGACGCAATCCGGCAGGGTACAGCTTTTGATGGGTGTGCTTGCCGATAAGGATTACCGTGTGATGATCCGCACCCTGTCGCCCTATTCTGCGCATGTCGTGACGATCACGCCGCCCAGTCCGCGTGCGTTAGATGCTGCCATGACTGCCGTGATCTTCCGGGAAAACGACGTTGCGGCAGAGCCCGCGAAATCGGTAGAGGAGGGCGTGCGCCTTGCAGTCGAAATGGCACGAAAAGAAAAAATACCGCTCTTTATCTTAGGTTCGCTGTATCTGTATGGAGACGTGAAAAAGGCTCTTGCCGCAATCCCAGACCTGGCGTAGTCCTGTGGCGGTTGGATAGCGGTGTGATGGAATACTGGAAGGGAGAAGCACATGCGGAAGTACCGAAAAAACTCCCTGTGGCTTTGCTTTTTGATGCTTGCGAATATGTTTGCCATCTGCGGCTGCACGGGGAAACTGTTTGATAAGCTTGGTTTTGACACCTATGATTACCATAGTGAGCCTGTGATCGCCAATCATGCACCAGACAGTGCGATTGGCTCTTCTCTTGCCGCCATGATCGATATTTTAGCAGGAGAGACGGGTTTGCCGGAATTTACCGGAATGAACCGTGCGATTGAGAAGTACCGGGACGCGATCCTGTCCTATATGCTGACGACGGATTACGCACGTTATTCCGGCAATCGAACGCTGATTGAGCAGGCGGAGGAGGAATATCCGGCGTACCAGATTACGCAGCTGATTCCGGCGCGCGAGTTTGAGGCGACAATGTACCAGTATTTCGGCGGCAGCGTGAAGATTACAAATAAGGACACCAGTCGATTTCGCTATTTGCAAAAGGTGGACGCGTATATCGCCACAGCGGCATTCGTTCCGGTGGAGCGCGATGTACATATCACGGAAATCGAAGAGACGGAGAATACCTACCGCGTCCGGTTCACGGTGCAGTGGCAGGAGGATACTTCCGTGGAATATATTGCACTGATTGTGAAGCGGGAGGACGGCACGCAGTATTTCAAGGAACTGACGAAATACAACGCGGAGTCGGAAACAACGGAATCACAAAAAGAGGAGAGCCGCAGCGGGCTCTCCTTTTGTGTGTGAATGGATAAAGTAACGACATATTCAACGCTTTATAGAAGAAATTTTCAAAAAACTATTGCAAATTGCCGCGTAATCTACTATACTACATGTATATCAAAAGAAGGAGAGCTTCCCATGCTTGAAACCAAGATCATCTCCGCAATGGAGAAATGCTTTTTAGACCAGACCCCTGCCGATTTTCCGGCGATCGAAAGAATCCGGATGTACAAAAATGAACGCGCGACTGTGCAGTTCGCGGTATACGATCCCGATGAAGCAGACAATTGCTGCCGCCTTGTTGAGATAAAGGTGTACGGTGCCCTCGCAAAATACGCTGCCATGCACACCGTTGAAAATATCGTCAACTACGCGCCGTCCTTTACGACACCGAAGCGCACCCGTGAACTGGATCCGACATTTTTGCGTACCGAACCGGGTCTTTATCCCGATGTGCTTGCCAATCCAATGAATGAAAATTGTATGCCGCTTGTCAACCAGCAGCTGCACACCGCGTACATCGATTTTGAGGGCGATGACCTTGTCCCCGGCGTGTACCCGACCGAAATCGCCGTTGTAAGCGGCAATACCGTTCTGCAGAGAGCCTTTATTGAGATCACTGTCATGGACGCGCTGCTGCCCGCACAGGATACGCGCATTACCAACTGGTTCTATGCCGACTGTCTTGCGGATTATTATAATGTTCCTGCTTGGTCGGATCGGCATTTTGAAATCTGCGAAAATTTCATGCGTACCGCGGTGCGTAATGGTATCAACATGATCCTCATGCCCGTCTTTACCGTTGCGCTGGATACCCATATCGGCGGTGAGCGGACTACCACGCAGCTGGTGCAAATTTCCCGGGACAACGGCGTGTATTCCTTTGATTTCTCACTCTGCGACAGATGGATTGAGATTTGCCAGCGGGTGGGTGTAAAGTACTACGAGATCTCGCACCTGTTCTCCCAGTGGGGCGCAGCACACGCACCAAAGATCATGGTGACGGTGGACGGCGAATATAAGCGCTTGTTTGGCTGGGAAACCGATGCTTCCGGTGAGGAATATGTGACCTTCATCCGTACGTTCCTCAAGGAATTTACTGCGTATATGGCAGGTAAGGGATTGAAGGAGTACACCTATTTCCATATTTCCGATGAGCCGGGCGGGGAGCACCTCGCACAGTACAAGAAGAATCGTGCAACCGTAGATATGTATCTCTCTGATTGGAAAATTCTGGATGCGCTGTCGCACGTGGAATTTTACCGTGAGGGACTTCTGCCGATTCCTGTACCGTCCTCTGGCGAAATTGAGAATTTCATGAAGGAAGACATCCAGGAACGCTGGGTGTACTACTGCTGTGGCCCATGGATCGGTGCGTCCAATCGCTTTGTAGCCATGTCTCTCAGCCGCACCCGTTCACTCGGTATGCAGATGTATAAATATGGCATCGAGGGCTTCCTGCACTGGGGCTACAATTTCTACAACAACTGTGGCTCCTATGACCATGTCAATCCGTTCCTGAATTCTGCAGCGGGCTATTGGGGCATCACCGGAGACGCACATATCGTATATCCGGGGCAGGATGGGAATCCGTTAGACTCCATCCGTCTGCGCGCCTTCAAGGCAGCCATCGACGACATTCGCATCATGAAGCTTGCAGAATCCCTCTACGACAAGGAAACCGTTGTCGCGGAGATCGAGAAGTACGCCGGCAACATCGATTTCATGCACTGTGTCAACGATGCTTCCGTTATGCAAAAGATCCGCGACCGTCTGGACGATATGATTCTCGCCAAGCTTTGAGAGAATTACCAATGAGACAGGCTTTCGCACGGATCCGGTGAGGATACGTGTATATATCCGATTTTGCAACAAAAGACTCCGATGTAGGGGTCTTTTGTCTGTTTAACGCCATTCCCACGATAGCTTTTGCGAAAATTTCCAGATAAATTCTTGTATTGCCATGTTTTTTATGCTATAATACCGTCAAACGACTCGGAAGGAGATAATTATTATGGCAAACATTCGCGTATTCACATTCAATATGCGTACTGACGCAGCCTGCGACGGCAGAAATGCGTTTTCGGCAGAACGGAGCGCGTACATCGAGAAAGAATTTCCGAAATATGAAGCGGACATCATCGGTTTCCAGGAGACAAGACCCGAGATGCGCCAATGGGTAATCGAACATTTTCCGGCATACACAGTCTGCGGAGTCGGCAGGGAAGCGGATTTGCTAGGGGAGAGCAACATTATCGCGTACCGCACGGACAGATTCGATCTTGTGGCTCTTGATATGTTCTGGTTGTCCGATACCCCGCACCGTTCCGGTTCCCGTTTTGCGACCGACCAGAGCGGCTGTCCCCGGATCTGCACCGTTGTGACTTTGCGATGCAAGGAAAACGGCAAGCTTTTCCGTCACTACAATACGCATCTCGATCACGTAGGGCAGCTTGCGCAGGCACAGGGGATCTCTCTCATCCTGAATCGCATGGTCGCCGATTACCAGATGTGGCAGATGCCTGTGATTCTTACAGGGGATTTCAATGTTACGCCGGAATCGAAGGTGTACGCAACGGTGAACGGCTTTGACGGCTGCGGAGACGCACTTGCAGACGTATCGGCGGATGTCGGCTTCACATTTCATGCATACAATCCGGAGAAAACGCAGGAGAAGATCGACTATATTTTCACAAATCTTCCGGCGGATCTCACAAAATCCATGAAGGCAACGGACAACGAGGATGGCATCTATCTCTCCGACCATTATCCGGTAGGCGCGGAGCTAACGCTCGACTGAAAAAGGAACAGAAAGCAAACAAAAAGCGGACAAGGTACCTGTGTATCGTGTCCGCTTTTGCAATTGTGTTTGACTGTTGTGTTCAACTGTCAATCAGCTGTTTTCAGAGATATAGATCCGGGCGCGGCTGTTGATCACGTTGGCGGTATCCGCGGCAGATTTGGTTCCGGCATAGAAGCTGCTCAGCTCTTCATTGATGATATCCGAGAGATTGTCATCAGCGCGAACGACCGTGGTCGCGGTATTGGCGATTTTCATGACCAGATCACCATATTCCGGCGAATACGGTGTACGGGAACTCTTCAGATAGTTCACATATTCCTCGCTGTAGTTTTCCTCGTACCACCGCCAATCATCATCTGTCCATTCGTAGTTGCCGTACTCCTCTGCATCTTTGTTCACCTGATCGAGCTTTGCCTGCATGTTTTTCTTCGAGATGGTGAAGGCGTAGTTGTTCTCTGCATACTGCTCATCGGTCATAAGATAGCGGAAAAACTGCCATGCGCTCGACAGGTTTTTGGACGCTGCACAGATACCTAGCTCCATGTTCGGATAGATCACTGCACCGCTGGAACCTTCAACGGTTGTCGGATAGCCGATTAACGTGGCGTTTCCGCCGAATTGCTGCATCGTGTAGGTTAGAGCGTCAAAGGAGGATATGTATGCGTTGAGGAAGAGTGCTTTGTTGGTATAAAAGCGCATTTCGTAGTTGTTGTACCACTCCTGATCTGCCTGCGCGTCATAGTTGTTGTAGTCGATGTTATTGTAGTATTCGCTCTGGATGCTCTGTTCCGGGCAGGATTTCAGAAATTCGATCAAGTCGATGAATTCCTGACTGTCGAAGGAGGTTTCCCCGGTTTCCCAGTTGACAAAGGAATCGAGACAAGCGTTCAACAGCATTTCCTGGAGAGAAGCACGGTCGAAATCATAGCTGAATGCTACCATGTCCTCGGGTATCTTGGAGATGGCATCGAGCATTTCGCGGATTGTCCAACCGGATTCCGTTCCGACATAATCCGGTTTTGCGACGAGGGTCTGGAGATAATAGCTTGTGATAACGGAATAGAGCTTGCCATTGTATTCACACGCCTGCAGGATATTGCTCATCAGATCTGTGTTATCCAAACCATTCTCTTCGTCGTTGATGTACGGATACAGATCGGTGAGTACGCCTTTTTTGTAATAGGTTTTGATTGGCAGGGAGGAATCCAACACCAGAATATCCGGTACATTGCCGACAGTGATGTCGTTGTTGAGCTGTGTCACTGCGCCTTCCCAGTTGTTTTCCTCATTGTTGTAGCCTGAGTAATCCTTGATGGAGATGCGCACGCCGGAGTTTTGCTTGTTAAAGCGGATGATGAGCTGGCGCAGATAATAATCCGTGTAGACACAGGCGAGCGTGAGAATGACCTCATCCTGCATCTGTTCGTCCGGGATCCGTTCCAGCACGCCGACGGAGGTATTGTTTGAATTGTCGTTATAGTCGACACCGTAATAGGCGAATTTTCCGTCCGGAAGGAGATATAAAGCGTTCAGTATGGTGCGGTCTATGTCGGAGTTGATGTAGTTGAGAATCTCTGTCGCAGTATCGGTCGCGCGTTCCCATGTGGTCACACCGGCCTGTGTGTTGAAGTAGAACTTTCCGTCTGCGTATCCAACGAGATTGCCGCTGTTTGCTACGATGTCGTCCAACGTATCGGTGGTGATGTTTTCACTTTTGCCGGAATTGATATCCAGTGCGAAGAGCTGCTGTCCTTTTCCTTGTACGTAGGAACAATAGTAGATCTCATTGTCGCTGTAGAGCAAACCATTCAGCCAGCTTGCGTCTGTCGTAAACTTGCTATGCACATTGCCGTTCAGATCGCACAGGATAATGCTGCCGTCGATGGTCACTACCAGTCCGCTTCCGGTGTAGTCAATGCTGCTTATGTAGCTTTCACCCTTTGGAAAGCCTGCGCTTTCCATTGCGGCGGTTAGGTCGATCGGTTCGCCGTTTACGCTGCCGGTAGCCGCGTCAATATTGTAAAGCAGCAGCTGGCTGTAGGACATATCTTCCGTGCTGATCCATAACTGATAGCCAACGTAGATCGTGCCATTCGGTCCTGCAAACAGTTTGTTGATGGATCCTGCGTCTGGGCCGTCGTAGGTGTTCAGTTCAAATTCCGAACTGCCGGAGCCATCGAGGTTGACGGAATAGAGCCACCTTTTTGTGGTCGACGAATATTCGGGCTCCATGGATGTTGTTGCTGCTGTGCCATCCTCTGTCTCCTCTGCAGTCGTTTCGGTGATGTTTTCGACATATTCCGTGTATGCCATCACCATCGTGTCGTCGGTGCAGAACGCCTGATCGATCCACTGTGCTTTTTCAGGACCGGCCAGGTCGATGGTTTTGTACACATTGGTACGGCGGGAATATACAGGTGCCGTATTCTTTTTCGCACATCCGGCAAGGCCGACAGAACTGACGATCGATGCAGCTGCCAGTGCAAGAGAGAGTACTTTCTTTTTTTGCATAGGATATATCCTCCTTATGTTGTTTTCAACTTCCTTGTTTTAGACGATAGAAAAGCAGGAAAGTTCCGCGCATACGTTTATATACGTGAAATTTTCCTGCGAATTTCTAATGTTTGTATTCTTCACAGTCCGGCGAGCGGATCGGGCGGAAAATTGTTGCCCTTGTGCTTTTTGCGCCACCGAGCCGCGTTCTTTTTGTCGATCGCGTTCTCCACCTTGTGGAATTCGTTTTTCACGATTGCAGACGGGGAGAATCCGCTTTGCGTCACGCAGAAGATCGCGCTGAAAAGTCCGACGACGGCGATACTGAGCATGACGATCTCGACGACCATCCAGATCCCCGTTTCAAAATCGAGGACGCACAGCTCGTTTTCGTAGCACGGATAGATAATCCGCTCCGTGCGCATGCCTTGGTACGGTAGCTCCTTGATCCGCTTGAACCGGTTCACGAAGGAGTAGCGGTCGGAATTTTCATGGAGTACCATCGTATCCTCGTTGATGGTGACGGCACTCTTGAAAAGATTGATCGCGAAGGATTTGACCGCGTTCGGGATCGTCGCTTCAAACGCCGTGATTGCCTGTGTGTTGCCACCCGCCATTTCGTAGCCGTAGTAGCTCATGTACATCCGTCCGGTGTCGCCGTATGCCTTTTGGTACGCCGCAGTGTCCCGTTCCTTCTGTACGACGCCGCAGACCGTGAACGAGCGGTCGTTCCATGTCAGCTCCATGCCGACCACATTGATGGCACCGAACACACGCCACGCCAGATCCTCGTCGATCACCACGCCGTCGGGCAGGGTGGAGTCATAGGAGAACGGCGCGCCGTAGAGGAAGGCGAGCGGATGGAATGTGAAATAGCTGCCGCCGACAAACTGCATTTCCGCAGCGGACGATCCCTTCGGACCGGTAATGCTTGTGGACTGTTCGCCATAATACGCGTAGGTCCATATACTGCCGCCCTCCGGAGAATCGATCGACGCGGCGAGAAGGGCGTTGGAAATGGCGTAGGCGTATCCCTCGACGGTGCTGCGATCGAACGCCGATGCTGTATCGGTATACAGGGCGATGGTGGCGTAGGGGGAGCCGTCGCTTGTCCAGCGGGAACCGGCGTCCAATTCCTTGACATCTGCTGTCATGCTGCGGGAGATCCATTCGCAGATCCCGGCAAACGCGAGAAACACAACCATCACTGCTGCGCAGATCACCGCCGCTGTCATCCATTTTCGGGAGATTTTCATTTTCATGTCCGTCTCTCCCGGATTTTAATTCTCTGCCAGACGAACCTGCTGTCCGTCGCTGATCGGGGAGGTGGAGGTTGTGATGATGGACTCGTTGCCGTAAAGCCCGGATACCGCGCACTTGGTGTCGTCGGACGCGATGATTTCAATGTTGTAGCGAACCGCCTTGTAGCGTACGCCGAGCGGCGTGGATTTCGATTCCACAACAAGCACGAAATTGCCCTCTTTGTCCTCGCGGATGGCGTTTTTCGGCAGAACGGATTCGTAAGACTGGCTCTTGTCGCCGATGGAGAAGTTGAGGGTCTGTCCCTCGGATACATCGCCCGTTACGGTGATCACGACGATCTTTTTCTGTCCCTGGCTCTGCGGGTCGCTGCGGATCTGGGATACACTTGCTTGTACGTCGCTGAACCACCACGAGTTGACGATGGAGCATTCTGCGCCGACCTGCACCTTGCGCGCCTGCTCGGTGGTCATGGAAACCTCGCATATGTAGCCCTTGTCTGCGACCTCGATCCTCGCAACCTCCGCGCCGCTGGTGATGGAATTGCCCGGTACATAGTCGATGGAGACGATTTTGCCGGCGATGGGCGCGGTGACGATCGTTTCCTCGGGAGCCGCCTTGATCTTTTCGATCTTTTCTTTCAGCTCCGCAATTTGTGTTTCCTGATCTTCGCGGGTGTATTTCGATTCCACATCGGATTTGCTGTCGGTGGCGGAGTCGATCTTCATCTGGTTTTCGAGTGTGGTGATGCTGTCCTCAAGCTTGGTGATCTCGTCCTCAACCTCCTCCGGCTTCTTGTTGTTCTCTGCCTGCGCGTCTGCGAGATCTTCCTCAATGTCCTTGAGAATCTCGTCCGCGGCGTCCTTCTTGTCGGTATAGGTTTCCAGGTCGCGCTCAAAGGTTTCCAGCAGCAACTTGCTGTCCGTAATGGTGTCGGTGCTGTTCACCTGCTTGGAAAGGGATTCGTACTCCGTCTTCGCCTTTTCGTAATCGGTGGTGAGTTCTATTAATTCGGTATTGGCGTTGTCGTAGGCTTTTTTGGCTTGCTCTGCTTCGTTGGAGACAACGAAATCGGAAAAATCATCTATTTCGGAATAGCCTAAATAATTCAACTTTGCACGTGCATCCGCAAGAGAGGCAAGAATATCGTCCAGTTTAGAAAAGGTATCCTCTATATTTCGTTTTTCCGAGTATTCATTCAGAAGAACATATTTAGTAGTGTTATCATTGCCTACAAAGCTAATGATTGTAAATGACTGCGTGGTGTGACGATACATGGTAATATCCGCGTAAACACTTACCTCATATGTCTTTTCGACCAGTTCTTTGCTTATACTTTCAGCTTCTTTTAAGCTTATTATTACCTGTTCGTTTTCTGTAATCTCGTCTTTGTACTTCTCGACGTAATCCTCAATGGAACGGCGCAGGGAAAGAAAAGTATCGTCATACTGTGTTTGTAAATCCTCAATGGTTTTACTGATTTCATATGCTTTGGCAACATCTCCTGTCAGATCCGTCAGCTTTTCATACGTATCTTTCATCTCCTTCACCTGTGCCGTCAGCGTATCGTACTCCTCTTTGAGTGCCTCATAGTTCTGCTTGGCTTCGTTGTACCGCTCGGTCAGGGTCTTGCCGGAGTAGTCCTCTTCGATATTGCCCTCGGCGGCGCTGATTTTCGCTTTGATCTCGGAAATGCGTGTGTTGATCTCGTCGAGCTGCTTCTGGATCGCGGCGACTTCCTTTTCCTGCGCCTTCTTCTGTGCTTTCAGGGTCTCTGTCGGATCGGTGCCGGCTATGAGCTTATCGTACAGTTCCTTTTTATTGGCAAGCTGCTTATAATAATCTGCCAGCTGCCGCTCGTTTTCCGTTTTACTCTTGTCGGAGGTCAGATCGTTGATGGTGTCTGTGATCTTGTCAATCTCATACTGCTTTTCAAGCTCGCGCAGGCTCTTTTCCGCTTCTTCAAGTTCTTTAGACGCACCGCCCTTCAGTGCGATGATGGGATCGCCGACAGCGACCTCGCTGCCCTGCTTGACGTACACGGACACAATCTTCCGGGTCTGTCCGACCTCCGTCGTGCCGCTGTCGTTGTCCGCTTCGTCATAGGTTACGACATAGCTTTCGTTTGCCTTGACAGAGCCGGATACCTTGATGGCGTTCGTGATACTGTCGTAGCTCGCGTACTGTACCGATACCTCCGGCAGCGAATAGTTCAGAATTGTATTGGAAAAGAAGGTGAGCAGCAGTAGTACGATCAGAAAGACGATTGCGGCGTTCTTGACCCATGCTCTGCGGGATGTTCCGTTCATGTTTTGTCCTCCGAAAATATGTGGTTCAAGGTGGATTTTGGGGATTGCTTTTCCGTTTACATCAGCCCTTTACGGACGCGGAATAGGAGATACCGTTGATGAGGTATTCCTCGCTGTACAGGAAGAGCAGTACGGGCGGCACCATATAGATGACGGCGATTGCCAACGCCACACCGGTGTCTCCCTGGTTGATCTGTGACAGAAAGACGGAAAGCGGATACATCTCCGCATCGGTCAATAGGATCAGCGGCTGTTCCACCATGTTCCAGTAGTCGATGAACACAAGGATTGCCACCGAGTATAAGGTCGGCTGTGCCAGAGGTATATAGATTTTCAGAAAAATGTCCAGCTCGTTCGCGCCGTCCAGCTCCGCAGCTTCCACCATGGCGGATGGGATGCGGCGCATGTATTTCGTGAGGATGAACACGCTGAAAGGAGAGAAAATACCGGGCAGGATAATCGCCCACCGTGTATTGAGGATGCCCAGCCAGTTATCCACAATGTAGTTCGGTACGAGCGTGACCTGATACGGCATCAGCATCAATATAATATATGCAAAAAAGCAAATCGAGCGGAATTTCGTGTCCACGCGAGCAAACGAATACGACGCGCCCGCTGCCACAGCCAGCTGAAAAATCACAATCGGCAGAACGTAGAATACGGAGTTCCAGAATTTGATCAGGTATTCCGGGCTTTTGAGCAGCACCGTCGAATACTGCGAGAAGCTCACTTTATCCGGGATGAGCTGCAAATTCACCCGTTCGCCGATGTACACACGTCCTGTCGAACCGCTGCCCGATACGCCCAGACCGGAAAAAATCTTACCGTAGTTTGCGCTGATTTCCGTCGTGGACATGAACGAATTCGTGACGGTGAACACGGTCGGAAACAGGAACAGCACCGCGAACGTGAATAAAATCACCATCGTGACCGCGATCAGGAGCGTGTGCCGGACGGTTTTTTTGCGGTGATCCCTTTTTGCGGCGCGCATTTCCTTTGTCGGCTTCCTTTGCGGTGGTGGGGAAGTGTTTATGACCGGCGCGAGAGGTTTTTTTTCGGTGTTCGTCATTCTTCAATGTCCCTCCCCACGCGATTGTCTGCCCAAAGCAGTATGCCGATGACCACGATCATGATGAGACACAGCACGATGGCAGCGGCGGACAGCTTCTGGTAATCAAAACCCTTGAATGTATTGTTCATAAAGTGCTGCAGGGTGTACATGGAGTCATACGGATAGCTGCCTACCAACAGGAACACTTCGCGGAATACCTTGAATGAGTTGATCAGCGACATGATCGTTACATATGTAATCGTCGAGGCCAGATAGCGGAGCTTGATCTTGAAAAACCGTTGTACCGAGTCGCAGCCATCGAGCATGGCGACTTCCAGAATGTCTTTTGGAATCGCCGACAGAGCGGACATGAACATGATCATGTTGTAGCCGATATTCTTCCAAAGAAACAACAGCACCACAACGAGGTAGCCATAGTCGGATTTGAGCCATTCGACCGGTTCCGCGCCGAACAGCGCCGTGATTTCGTTGATGAGTCCGTTGTAGTCGAAAACAACCTGCCAGATTAAGATAATGGATGCGGCAGGCACGATCATGGGAGACAGGAAGATGGTGCGGAACATACTCTTCATCGGTATCTCCCGATCCAGCAATAACGCCAGCGCCAACGCCAGCACAACAGCAAATGGCACGGCGGTTATCGAGAAGGTGCCTGTATTTTTCAGTGCCAGCTTGAACGCGGCGTTGTGGAACAGCTTGGTGAAATTCTCAATCCCGACAAAATTGGCGGTTGTGTTGCTGTCGATCACGGAATAGTAGATCACAACAAAAAACGGCAGAATGAAAAAGAGCAGCACGCCGCAGATGCTCGGGATCATAAACGGCATGGTGCGGAATATATCCGCCCTCTCCCGTCTGGTTCTGCCGAACCTGTATACAGGTTTCTTTGGCTTGTCTGGCTCCGGAACCGTCCGCTTTTCTTTTTTCTTCGGTTTTGGCAGCTGTTTCTCCGGTTTCCCCGATTTTACATCCACAGTGTTTTCTGCATTCATATCACTTTCTCCAAGGTGCGGGTTTCTGCATTAAGGTATGTTTGGACGGATTGTATTTTTTGCACGGAAGGGCGCGGCTGTAGGAAACTTTGAATATAAAAACAATTGTAAATCCGCATACCTCAGAATATGACGAGGGAAAATCGAAAATGTTCCCATTCTCCCGCGTACTTTTGTCACTATTTTTAGAAAAATATCAGCACACAATTTTGTACAGCATCATGTCAGTCATGCCGCATTACGTCAGTCATGCCGCATTACGTCAGTTATGCCGCATTACGTCAGTTATGCCGCATTACGTCAGTTATGCCACCCATCGATTCCGCTGTTTTCCAGCGCGCCGAGAATCTTCTGGTATAGCTCCCGTTTTCCGCCGTAGGAGCGGAGATAGTTCTCGATTTTTGCGCGGTTTGTCGTCCCGTCGACGGGACAGGGATTTTTGTATACCGGCAGCTCCATCGCGCGGACAAGGGAGCGGATGGCGCATTCCTCTGTGTAGACGAGCGGTCGGATCACGCGCAGTCTGCTGTCCGGATAGACTGTGACCGGCATAAAGCAACCGATCCGCCCGGTCTCAAGAAGATTCATCATGAACGTCTCCACCACATCGTCCCGGTGATGTCCGAGAGCCAGTGTATTCACGCCGATCTCTACGCATTTTTGACAGAGCGCGCCCCGCCGCAGATTGGCGCAGAGGGAGCAGGGATTTTTTTCTTTTCGCGCGCCGAACACGATCTGGGCGATCTCTGTTTCCACAATATGGAGCGGAACCTCCCATCTATCGCAGAGCCGCTGTACATCGGTAAGCTCCGCCGCGGTCTGTCCGGGAAAACCTGGAAGCACTGTCACGGCGGACACTGTGTATCGTTTGTCATAAAACCGCCGCATTGCCGTCAATGCTGCAAGCAGTGCCAGCGAATCCTTGCCGCCGGACAGACCGACCGCTACGGAATCGCCGTCCCGGAGCATATCGTAATGGGAAACGGCGCGGCGCACAGAGCCTAAAATTTTTTGCAATTCTTTCATATAAAGGTACCACTTGAGAGACTTGTGTATATCCTGTCAGAGGAAGCACAAGCAACGGAGGTGTATATATGGCTATGAAAATGTACATCGATCAGGGCCACAATTCGGTCAATCCGAACGCCGGAACAAAGAAAAACGGATGCCGGTAGCAGGATATAGTCTACACGATCGACGTGAGGACTATTCCTTTTTTAATGGTTTTAATGGATCCGGCAATAGATCCGGTCGCCGTTCTCTGGTCAGTTCCATGGATCGCTCGTGCCGCCACGCTAAGATGTTCGCGTGATGGCCGGACGTGAGAACCTCCGGCACCTCTCTGCCGCGGAAGCAAACCGGGCGTGTGTACTGCGGATATTCGAGCAGTCCCCCGTCGCCGGAGAAGCTCTCCTCCTCATAGCATTCGGGAGCCGCCAGCACACCGTCCACGAGCCGTCCCACCACATCGCACAGGATGCATGCAGGCAGTTCTCCCCCGGTCAGCACGTAATCGCCGATGGAGATCTCCTCGTCCACGATTTCCTCGATGATTCGTTCGTCCACACCTTCGTAATGACCGCACAGGACAATGAGCCTGTCGTATTCCGCAAGCCGATGCGCTGTATTCTCATCCAGCACGCGACCGCGTGGGGACATATAGACGACATATGTTCCGGGAGCCTTTGCGGGGGCTGGGCGGCTGTCGATTTCTGTGTCCGGCACCGGATCGAGCGCGGGATCGGGAGGGATCCTTTCGTCCGGCGCACGACCTGTATCCGCCATGACCGCTTCATAACAGCGGTAGATCGGCGGAGCGGCCATCAGCATTCCCTTGCCGCCGCCATAAGGTGTATCGTCCACGCGTCGATGTTTGTCCCGGGAATAGTCGCGGATCTGCCATGTGCGGATGTCGAGAATGCCCTTCTTGCGTGCCCTGCCGATGATGCTCTCCGCAAGCACCATATCCACAAATTCCGGGAACAGGGTCATAATGTCGATTCTCATACCTCGCGCATTCCCTCGATCAGCGTCACGTAGATTCCGGCGTCCTCGCCCTCTGTGACGCGTCGCCGGATGAACGCGGGAACACCGGGAATCATAAAGCTCGCGCCGTCTGAGCCGGTGACGACGTACAGTTCCTGCACCCCGGAGGTGGTGATGTCGGAAAGCGTCCCAAGGATTTCGCCGCTGTCATTGTCAATCACAGGCAGTCCGATGAGATCCGCGATGAACACCTCGCCCGGACGGAGCCGAAAATCCGCCCGGTCGGCGTATAGAGTTGTGCCTTTTAAGGGGATCGCCGCATCCAGTGTGTCGATTCCATCCAGAGCGAACAGAACCATCGTTTTCTGTACCGATCCACGCAGCACCCGTATTTCCCGGTATTCACCGGATTTTTCTTTTCTGTATACGCGTTTCAATTTTGCCAGAGCCGTCGGGGTGTTGCAGTAACATTCCGCACGTACCATCCCGCGCACGCCGTGTGTCCCGACGATCTTTGCGCATTCGAGATATTTCTCCATTGCCATATCTTCCAAAACCTATCCTTGTTCGATTCTATCTATTCTTATACTATATGAGTATACCATATTCGACGCGGAATTACAAGAGAGGCATCCGGAATTTAAGAAAATCTAAAGGTTTTGCGCCTTATGGAACTTTTTTGCGAACCTGCCGTCTAAAGAGACAGAACGATTCCACAACCATGAGGTGCAGAACCATATGAAGAACACACTTTTTCGTCGGATTCTTGCCGCGATGCTCGTTTCCATTACCCTGGTGGGCTGTGCATCGATGCCGTCGGATACGCCGGATACAGACAACCCCTCTGCGGAAACCAAGCCTGCAGCAGGTAACCAATCCAATACCGGCAGCGAACCTGCTACACTTGCAGCCGCGAACCGTGAGCCGCAGTCCGTCGCGCTCGATGCCGCGTTTTTGCAGGGCGTGAACGATTTTTCAACGGAGCTCTTCCACAAATCCCTTGTAAACGGGGAGAATCTTGTGCTGTCCCCCTATTCCGTCTACAATCTTCTTGCCGTGCTTGCAAACGGCGCGTCAGGCGACACGGCGGAAGCACTGTCTGCGGCACTGGGATACGATGATATTCTCGCTCTCGACGACAGTCTCTACTCTGCACGTGAATCGCTTGCCGAAACCGGGGTTACGGAGATCGCAAATGGGATCTGGCTCAACAGCGATGTCGGTTTCACACTGCGTGACGAGTACGCAGATACAGTGAAACGGTACTTTGATGCACAGTCCATGCCGCTTTCCTTCTCGGATACAGGTGCGATCGGCAAAATCAATCAGTGGATCTCGGATACGACACACGGCATGATCCAGAAAGCCTTGCAAGAACTGTCCCCCGCCGCCGCCGCAGTACTCGCAAATACGGTGTATTTCAACGGCAAATGGGTAACTCCGTATGACGAGTGGTCGGTCACGGACGACACGTTCCATGGATGCTCCGGCGACACGACTGCGTCTTTTATGCATTCCAATGAATACAGCTATTTCACCGTGGACGGCGGCGTTGGATTTACCAAGAATTACGAGAACGGCTATACCTTTGTCGCGGTTTTGCCGGATGGCGATGTGTACGATTTTGCCGGATCGCTCTCCGCCGACACACTGCTCGCCGCACGGGATACGGCAAACGAAAATCAGGAAAAGGTGATCGTATCCCTGCCGAAATTCGAGTATGACGCGGACATCCCACTCCTCGATGTGTTGTCCGATATGGGACTGTCCGCGCTCTTCTCCCCGGAAGCCGAGCTGACCGGGATCGGCAAGGACGGCGCCGGGAACAGCGCATATGTGTCCGATATGTTCCAGAAGGCAAAGATCCGCACCGATGAGGGCGGAACGGAAGCCGCCGCCGTGACGGTCGCGGTGATGGAATGCACAAGTCTTATGCCGGAGGAGCCGAAGGAGATCGTATTCGACCGCCCGTTTGTCTACGCGATCCTCACGCCGGAGGGACTGCCGCTCTTTATGGGTGTGCTTGCAAATATCGAATGAATGAAACGCAAAAAGCCGGAGAAATCCTTGTCTGGGACTTCTCCGGTTTTCCTTATGCAGTTTTACTGCTCCGAGCCGCAGAGCAGGTCGATCCTTTTCGCGTATTCCTTCCACATCGCGGAGATGGCGAGGAAGTCCTCGTCGGTGAGCGGACAGCTTTCGTTGCCCACGAGCGCGTAGAGATCCGGCACGCCGATCATCGCTTGATCCATCTGCCAGCGCATGGTGTCGCGGCGCGTGTTGAAGCCGGAATTGTCGGTATCGAGCAGCACGCCGGGCATTGCCAGTGAGAACATTCGACCGCGCATTTCAAGATCCTCCCGGTTGTCGCGGTTTTTCGGGTCGTAATCATGGAGACGCGCCTGATCGCAGATGTGCGCAAAATACGGATGGCACGGGCTGCAATTCACAAGGGCGTAGGGCTTGATTTCTTTTGCCTTCCTATAGATATACGCCATCATATCGTATAAAAGTTCCACGCCATACTTGCCGGAATGGGTCTTGACGCGCCGTCCGATCGGGTTGAAGAAGGCAAAATCGAGCTTGAAGCCGTCGCAGTCGTAGCAGCCCTCATCGGAGGAGAGGATCCGGTAGAGCGCATGATCGAGATTGGCGAGAAACTCCGGTGTGGACGGATCGATACGTGTTTCGCCATTGTCTGTCGTGACGCACAGCGCCGGATCCCAGCCGTCCGGATCCCACAGCTTGAACCAGAGCATCGTATGGATCCCCTCAGCGTGTCTGCGATCCACAAAAGCGCGCAGATCCTTCCATTTTGTGGGATCTGCCTCGTCTGTCGCATAGTGGGACTGCCACTTGTCGTCGATGATCAGCGCGGTCGGGTGCATGTCATATCCGCCGAGCTTGTCGACTAAGGCTTCGTACAGTTCTTCCCTCGCCAACTCCGTGACGGACAGGTTCGGGAATGCCGGGTCGCCCACACGCATCGCCTGCTCCAGCCAGCCGCAGAGCATCGGACCGTACCAGAAGCGCGGGAACGGACGACTGTCGTGAGGCTTTGCGATACCGGATGTGAAATAGTAGTCCGTGTATTTGCGCAGTGCATCGTCCTCGTTCGCTGCACCGTAGCCGATGATTGCCGGAGCGGTCCAGGAGCCGTCGACATGGGTATGCCCGCTCTGATCCGTCGCCAGATAGAAGCCGCTTCCCCAATTGTGCCGGAAGACTTTATAGTCAAACGCATGAAAATTGTGTTCGCCGCGCTGTGCCACCAGACCAAGTGACAGCCGATCCCCCACACCGCGCATTCCGAACGAATAGGAAAACATCGGAGGAACCATCAAAACGGACCAGCGGTGGCAGTTCATGCTTGCGCGGAAACGATAATCCTCCTCGTTATACCACGATACACAGGGGGTAAAGCCCTCGGAAAATTCATACGCGCTGCCATCCCCTTCTCCCGCAAAATACCGGACGCTGTCCACGCTGCCATGCCCTGCGACAGTCACGGTATACATGAAGCGTAGAAAATCGCAGCGGAGGGCATAGGTTTTCTTTTCCCATAGGTTGCTTTTGCCTGTCCATAGGAACGTGACCGCTCCCGATTCCTCTGCAACATCGACAAGCGCGGGCGGTTCCGGCTCATGTTCCGCGATTTCTTCCAATGTATCGGAGGTTTGGGGAAGGGCAGTGCGGACGTCGAGGGTACAGAAGCGGTTTTCGGCAATATACACGTCGAAGGTATGTCCGTGTACCGCTACACGATAGGACGGCATGGATACGATGTATGCACCGTCTGCAGTCGTCTCGAAAAATTTAGCCATGCCTTTCTTACCTCATTCTCTTGTGCATAGGAGCGTTTCAATGGCGAACGGATGGAATTCGACCTCCACGGTGTGATCCGCTGTCATGGGCAGTTCCTCAAGTTTCTCCTCCAGCATATTTGTGCGCCATACACGGGACGCGGTAGGGATGGTGATATGTGCCGTCGTGCGGTTCCGTTCGCATTCGTAGAGCCGGAGCACAAACGCGTTTTCCACGTCCTCCGCCATCTTTACCGTGTCGCAGAGGATGTTCGATTCATCCACCCGGCAGATCGGCGCGATTTCGGCTTTTCCCGCGTGCAGAATCGGCGGATGGTTCATTGCGTGCGCCTCACGTACCACATTCTCCGCGGAGAACGAACCGGTGTGCGGTAGGAGCGACCAGGTCATATCGTGTACGCCGCGGTCATTTGTCGGATCGGGATGGCAGCCGCCCTTGTGGAGTGTCAGACGCATATCGCCGCCCTCCACGGAAATGCCGTACTTGCAGTCGTTTAAGACCGCCACGCCGTACCGATTCTCGGACAGATCGGAGTAACGGTGGTTGCAGACCTCAAACTTTGCCGCCTCCAGAGAGGTGTTGCGCGTTGTCGAGCGTTCCATATAGCCGAACTGAATCTCGTTCTTGACCGTGAATGCACGTACATCCACATCAAAGCCGACCTTCAGAAGCGTGTGCCGCTCGTCCCAATCGACACGGGAGACGAAATCAATGCGCGGATTGTGGGCGTAGAATACGGTGTCGATCACGATGGCGGACTTTTTGCCGAGATTGTACGTTGTGCGGATCCGGTATTCCACCGTGCCGTCGGATACGGCTTCGCGGCGGGTCAATTTTCCGGTCACGGGTTTCAGACGGCGGAAAATATCGTCCTCGACCTCCCAGTTATCGTAGCTGGTCGGCACGTCCTCACCAAGCCACAGTGTGCCCAGCGGTGCGCCGTGAAGATTGCGGATCTGTCTGCCCACGCGTTTGTCGATGAGGGAGGAGATGTAGCCGTCCTCGTCAAAGATCACGGAATAATAGGGAGTCTCAAGCGTATGCTCACCTGCGGTAAACGGAGACGGAGCTGTGCATTCCGCGTCGGTGAGATGTAGTACAGCGCTGCCAAATGCCGGGATTGCCGCTTCCACAGCGGTTTTTACCGTGCCATCGATGGCGGTATAGGAT
>CAVIKO010000027.1:29450-30988 GCA_963643035.1 bacterium | reverse complement strand
GGAGAAGTTAGAACACCTCTTGAAGTTCGGAGGCATCAAGAAAGACATTGTACTGCTTGTGATCTCCGGTATTGCCGTTGTTTGCAGTCTTTTGAAATTTCAACCACTTCCCTTTGATATGGCGTGGTTCGCAATTTTGCTGTGCGGTCTTCCTATCGTTCTGGAAGCGATAATCGGACTTGTCACCGCCTTTGATATTAAAGCGGATGTATTGGTTTCCATAGCATTGATTGCGTCGGTCTGCATCGGAGAAACTTTTGCCGCCGGTGAAGTGGCGTTTATTATGCAGCTCGGTGCATTACTTGAAGAACTAACCGTGGCAAAAGCTAGAGCCGGCATTGAAAAGCTGGTGCATTTGACACCGCAGACGGCGCGGGTGCTGCGCAACGGAAAAGAGGAAATCATCCCCGCTGAGCAGGTTATGGTCGGCGACCGAATCCGCGTTCATCCGGGCGAGAGCGTCCCTGTGGACGGTGTGATCCTCTCTGGTCAGACTTCCATCAACCAGGCGGTCATGACCGGCGAATCCCTCCCTGTGGACAAAACCGTGGGCGATACAGTGTCCAGTGGCACAGTCAACCAATTCGGCGCATTCGAGATGGAAGCGACCAAGGTTGGTGAGGCCAGCTCCATTCAGAGGATGATACGGTTGGTACAGTCAGCGGATGCGGGCAAAGCAAAGATCGTGGGTATTGCCGACCGCTGGGCGACATGGATCGTCGTTTTCGCCCTGTCTGCAGCAGCGTTGACTTGGATCATTTCCGGGAAAATCATTCGTGCAGTCACGATCCTTGTCGTGTTCTGCCCCTGTGCACTTGTTCTTGCTACTCCTACAGCTATTATGGCTGCCATCGGAAATGCCACAAAGCACGGTTTTCTTGTCCGCGAGGGCGATGCACTGGAGCGGCTTGCCAAAGCAAAGGTCATCGCGTTTGATAAGACTGGCACACTGACCAGCGGCACACCGGAGGTAGTTGCGACAGAAAGTGTTTCGAATACCTTTGACAAAAACGAGGTCTATCGGCTAACTGCCTCTGCGGAACAGCTTTCCGAGCATCCGTTGGGAAAAGCCATCGTGAACTGTTATAAAAAATCCAGAGGAATAATGGCAGAGGTCAGAGATTTCCAAATGATCCCCGGCCGTGGTGTGTGTGCCGTAGTGGAGGGGAGAACCGTCCTTGCGGGCAACCCGGAGCTGCTGCGGGAGCACAGTGTTGTCCTAGACGATATTCCGTCAGCGGAAGTTTATATCCGACAGGGGTGCACTGTAACTTATGTTGCAATAGATGCTGTTTTCGTTGGCTATCTTGCTCTTTCCGATACTCTGCGGCAGGAGAGCACTGCGACGATTGCCTCTCTGTCCGAACTGGGCATACAATCAGTGCTTCTGACCGGCGACCATGAAGCCGCTGCAAAAGCCATTGCGGACAAGCTGCATATCGACGAGGTTCGGGCGAATTGCCTACCGGAGGATAAGTTGAAATACATTGGGGAATATCAGGGTAAAAATATGCCCGTCTGCATGATTGGAGACGGCG
>CAVIKO010000027.1:6939-29440 GCA_963643035.1 bacterium | reverse complement strand
ACGATGCCCCTGCGCTAAAAAAAGCAGATGTAGGTATCGCCATGGGCGGCTTGGGCAGCGACATTGCCGTGGATGCGGCAGATATCGCATTGGTGGACGACGAAGTCAAGGAGCTTCCGCATCTTGTGGCGCTGTCCAAACGGATGATGACCATTATCACAGTGAACATGACCTTCTCCATGACACTGAATTTCATTGCGGTTGCGTTGGCAATTATCGGAACATTAAATCCTGTGGTCGGCGCGCTGGTGCATAACGCAGGTTCCGTGCTTGTTATCACAAACTCAGCATTCTTATTGAAATGGGGAAAAAAATAATGGCAGTACCTCATCAGCCCTCTCGCAGCCGGTGCAAGTACCTAATATCATGTAAAAGGAAAGTACAATCCGGATTCTAAGATAATTTACAGCATTATCATCGTAATTAGCGGCATTATTGCCGCCGTGTGCGCAGTACCGTTGTTCATCTGACTTCCCTGTCGCAGCTTAAATCGATAGAGTAGGATCTCGCACATTATTTAAGCGACCGACTTTTCTCGCCACCGTTCGTACCAACCTGTACATGACGGTTCAATCGCATGCGTGCAAGGACTCGTAACAGTTCAGTTAAACATGGGAGCGATCTATCCCACTTTGGACTTATATCTTCGAGTGGGAATGATCCCAAGAGTCGAAAAGGTACTGAAAATACAGGGCTATCTGATTTCGAGTGAAGTCAGGTAGTCCTGTTTTCTTTTATTTGTTGCTATTGCTGGTCAGTTCGCAGCCTCATCAGGGGAGCGGATGTACAAGCTGTATCAACTTTCTGATAAGTTTTTGCTCGATTGCTTTTCTCTCATATGTAGATGACTGGTGTGGTGTCCGAATTTGTTCAGACTGACGATATCCTTGGGAAACATTTCGTATTTCAAATTCTTCTTACTAAAATCTGTCCGCACACACCGGTAAATATTCCTGCTATGATACCTGTTACCATCAGGGTCGGTAAATATACAAATACTGCAGATGTTCGCATTATCAGCATTGCTACGGTAATCTGTCCTATGTTATGAAATATTGCCCCGCACGGACTGGATATCCATAGTTGTGATAGAGGAATCACTCTTTTAAGGAGAAGCATACCGCAAAGGCAGCATACGGCACCTCCGAGACTGTACAAAAAAGAGATTGCTGTTCCTCCGAACATACTTCCGAGAACAATTCGAACAAAGACAATCAAACAAACTTCGGATGGCTTATAGCGGTAAACTGCGTATACTGTGACGATATTCGCCAATCCCAACTTGACACCGGGAATCGGAACAAGATTGGGAATCTGCAATTCGATAATAAAGATAATCAATGCGACAGCCGATAACAAAGCCAACTGAGTAAGCCTTTTTGTATTCATGAGTCCGCTCTTCCCTCTCCGAAACGAATCAGCAGTTTATGCGGCAGACAAACGATTGGTGTCGCCTCACTATGTAGAATTCCCATATGTACGCAGGTCTGATCGGGACAATCAGCGGAAAGCATATAGATTGTGCCGTTTTCAACACAAATCGTGTTCTGTCCTCCGTCATCGGATTCGATTGTAAACGTACAGTTTGGCTCTTTCGATAGATCAAACGTCTTGATTATTTCGCCGTTCTGCACGATCACAACAATGTTTCCCGGTTCCTGTACGGACATATACAGCAGCATTCCAACACAGATGAAAAAAAGAATTACCAAGATAAGCAGTATGCTTCTCACTTTATGGTTCATACAGCACAATCTCCAACGGCAGACCGCTGACATTCGTATAGCAGTCTGCCAATCCTTCCGAAAGATATATTGTTCCGTCAGTGGTAACATAAATCATTTCAAAATCCTGTGTATCGCGCCATATTTGCACGGCACGTTCCGCTCCGCAGACATACAACGCTGTGGATAGAGCATCACAGGTCAAACCGCATTCACCGATAATCGTCATGGAAACAATCCCATTATCTGCGGGATATCCTGTTTCACTGTCGAGAATATGACAATAGCGATTGCCGTCTTCACCGATAAAATACCGTTCGTAGTTTCCCGAAGTGATAACCACCTTATCGACAATTTCCAACTGAAGTAAATTGGAATCGGGTGCAAAAGGATTGGCAACGGCAATCCTCCACGGCGTCCCGTCCTGTTTTGCCCCTACGGCATGTACGTTCCCACCTAAATTCAAAAGTGCCGAAGCAACACCACCATCCCGTAAAATTGAAGCTACTACATCTCCTGTATATCCTTTTGCAACAGCACCGAGGTCAATCTGCATCCCCGCAGAAAGGACTGCGTTCTGTCCGTCCAAGTAAATCTGCGTGTAATCCACGAGCTTCAAAAGTTCCGCAATCGTTTCCGCATTCGGAATCTGATAAGAACCTGTCGTAAATCCCCATGCTGAAACAAGCGGATATATCGAAATATCCAAAGCACCGTTTGTCAATTTGCTGATTTCTTCCGCTCCGCGCAGAATGGCAGCTGTGTCTTCACCAATTCGTACACTTTTCCCGTTCGAATGGTTCAGCATCCACACATCACTTTCCGAATCCGTGACAGACAGCGTTTTCTCCAGTATAGTAATGCGCTCTTTCGCGATATCCAACAGTGCATCTGCGTTCGGTCCATAGGCTTTCAATGTCATGAATGTATCCATGGCGAACAGGTCTGCCGTTGCCTGTATCGGTTCTGCAGACATGGAAGTATCTGCAACCTCCATCACCGAACAGGACACAAGGAATACGCTTGTCAGGAGAAGTATACACAGTACGACTGCCCTCATGTCAGTCACCGTTTTTTGCTTGCTGCAGTGCGTTCTCTACTGCCTGCATAATACCTTTGGAACTATATGTCGCGCCGGATACGGCATCTACCTCTGTATTCTGGCCCGCCAAAATCGCTTCGATGACCGATTTCTCGGCTTGCTCAAAATACCATGGATCTTCCTCGGTGGATTTTGCCGTAATTGCTGTAATCTCATCATGCACAATGGTGACATTTACTGAAATTTCTCCGTCATAACCATACGCCGAGGCTGTGTAGGTTCCGTCTCTGTATTGCTTCGATGTACCCTGTTCTCCGCTTACAGCGGTCTCATCGCTTGTATCTGACGTCTCTGTTTCCGATGCAACGGCCATCGCGGCATCGCTCATCGATGTGTCAGGTTCTACGATTGTGTCCGAGAATTTCCTATCAGAATCGTTGTTTACCGAAGGCTCAGTACGCATTTTCTTCGTTTCTCTCGGTATCAACAATACGATAACCAAAGCCATACAGCAAACAAGAGCCGTAATACTAAGACGAATTATACGTGCTTTACGCTTGGGCTTTTTTCTCGCAATAGCTTTCCCGATACGACAAACCGCATAGCCGAGGAATGTAAGACTGTAAACAATTACACTGATCTGATACAGCACCTTGCCGCTCTGTGCGGAAGGAAGATAAAGAACCATAATATGCAGATAGATCAATGCGTAGAACAGGTACGCTGTCCGTTGGATTTTTTTCCAATGCTTCGCGGACATTTTTTTACGAATCGACGGAATCGAGAGAATCGTCAACGGAATCATAATAGCCAGCATAACCAGAGACAGTATTCCAGCGGTCAGCTGTGTCGGCTTCATACTGTCGGGATTTGTGAACATCCTGATAAAGTAAGTCTTACCGAATCCAAGATTGTGTCCGAGTGTGAGTATGGCGGCAAAGATGGATAGCTCTCCGCGGATGGGCATCAGCGCCTTCATCATTGCGGAACCGTTTGGCAGCGCACCTATCCACATCACCACGCACCACAATCCAGTCGCAAATGCACCTCGGCTGAACAGTCCAATACAGTAATTCTGTACGAAAGCGGGTACACCGCGAAAATCCAATACGGTCACCGCAGCTGATATAGCTGCCGCGACAACATAAAAGATAATTGCATGCTTTTTCAGAGCTTTCCGACACATGAAGGAAAAAAGAACGGCCAAAGCGAAAGCGAGAATAAATAACATAGATACTCCTATACCACAAAAGTACAACAGCCGGCATCAAGACCGAAGGTCGAGTCTTCACACCGGCTGAGGCTACAAGCAGTTACAGCTGCACGAGATTAGTCCTTTTTCTTGCGGAAAGTCAGCCCGAGACCTGCTGCGCCGGTCATGATCACAGCTGCAAGCAGAAGAGCCATGGAGTCTCCTGTCTGCGGAGCAACTTCCGCTTCGGTCTGTGCGGAAGCAACAGCCGAAACTGTTGTTTCAACGGCTGTTTCAGCAGCATCCGCTTCCTCTGTGGAAACAGCAACTGCACCACCGCTTACAGTAACCGTGAAATCCAGCATTTTTGTATATCCGGTTGAAGCCACACATATTGCATATACACCGTCTTCCGCGAAAACCTTCCCGTCACGCGATTCGGCTGCGACATCCACGGAGCCGTCTTCGCCGATAATTTTTACACCTCTTTTACCAGAGGCGGCATAAGCGTTTTCACCGACTGTAACAGAGGTAATATTCTTTAAGAAGTTAGCATAATCGCTATCGGATGCGCCGTCTGCCATTACAAGACCGCTGCCTGAGGCTACCGCAGGCATAGTATCTGTGGACAGAGTAAAGGTTGCTTTTACACTGGCATATTTACCATTAGAATCGCTTACCACAAGTGTGTAACTTCCGGCAAGTGCATCCTGGTATGTAATCGATGTGTCGGTTACGGTGCAGTTCAGTCCGTCTACAACGTACTGCTTACCGTAATCTTCCGGGAAACCCGTCATGGAAACAGAAACTGCCGCATCGGAAACTGCTGCATCGGAAACTGTCAGTGTGTTCTCGAATTTAATCGGAACATACAGACTCGTGCTCAGCGTATGATAGCCCGAATCCGTAATGTATGTGATATCTGTAATGGTCTGTCCGATGAGGGAGACATAATCTTCGTAAGAGAGTGTATTGCCGTGAACTTCGCTGGTTACAAATCCCGAAGACCATGCAATCTCATCACGCCATATATTTTCCAGATGACGCATACCGTAAGCATTCCCGTTTTCAGTATGCAAAATGACACCGTAAATTGTGCCGACATCAGAAGTACCGTTCGCATTGTTAACAACGGCATCAATACAGTAATCACCATATCTGGTGTCCGTGGTAATGGTGGGTGTTACACCTTCGATTGCCGTAGTTGCACCCTTTACCGCAGAAAACGATGCAGTACCGCCGTCAACAGTCACTTCTTTATATGCGGCGGGAACGGAATCGAGTTTTGCGAATCCGTAGTTGTTCTCACCGAGTTCGCTTAAATCTTCTTCGGAAATCGCGACAGGATAAACAACGCCGTTGATCGTACCGCCGTCGCCTTCATTGGCGGTGCTATAAGTGCCTGCTGTCAGATTTTCGTTATTCCATTTGGATGTAGTCGCAGATGAAACAGCGTCAACATCGGATGCAACACCTTCAGCAGCGTAAAAATCACTGTAAGGAATCTGCATCGTTCCGTAAACGATATTCTCTTCTGCTGCACTTGCGATCGGCAATGCACATGCAATCAGTGCGGCGCAAAGAATGGCTTGCAGGGTTCTCTTAGAATTCATAGGGTTCTCCTTCTTCTATTACTGTTGTGCTGATTTGCTTACACACAACAAAGCAAATGATTCTCGGTTAGCCTTTACTAACTCGTGTCTAAAAAATAAATGCGGCTTCTACAAGAGGATGTCGAACGAAATTTGCATGAAACGGTATTATCACGTCTAACACGCTTTATTCGTACACTCGCAATTCTATTTTTAAGCGGCACTGTAGTTTGTATCTGCTAACCGTATAATAGAATACCACTCTTTTGTTTGTTTGTCAATGCACAAAATAAACAAATCATCCTATAAGACAACAGATACGCTCCGTTTATATGCCGACCTCCATCCCTTTCAAAATGAACTTTTCGCTAAGCAGCAATCCAAGCCGCTGATAGTACGATAATCGCAGGTATTCTAGTGGAATACCTATGGAAATCCGTACAGCAAGCGGAAATTTTGAACTGCAGATTCATAGCGGTGACTTTCACCATGCGAGAAGTACCGTAGGAACAGCCTGTTTCCATATTCTGTATGTCCGAGGTAGAGCAGACTACCTTAACACGCTTCTTTTCTATGATTTAGAGATTTCTCTATATAGTTCTATCACGGATTTGATGATTTCATCATTAAATTCATATTCTATGGTGTGAAGCGCAGGATGATTGACCCCACAGCCTATTCCCATAAATGCCCCCCTGGTTTTTTGTAAATAGCAGCCAAAGTCTTCCGACCATCTGAAAGGTTCCTTGGCATCTGTCACCTTTTTATTCAGCTGATTGGCAATTTTTCGAATTTTATCCACACAATCTTGATGGTTTACTGTGGCTGGGAATTCTTCCACTCGCAAAATTTCAACAGATAATCCCTGTGTCCTTGCCAACATTTTGGCCCTGTCTTCGATCGCTGCAACTAACGCATCATATTCCTCCTGATATTCTGCTCTTAACGTAAGACGCAAGGTTCCCTCTCCGGCAGAAACTCCATAAGACCGGCTCCCAGCTTCTATCCCTATAACTGTTCCTAATACAATTCCTTTGTGTTTTTCACAAATAATCTCATTCATACTCTGTATGACCGCAGCAATGGCATTTGCTGGATTTTTTCCGTTTTCTGGATAGGCTGCGTGAGCTTGTTTTCCCAGAAATTTGATTTCAAGTCCTGTCGAAGCACAGGCAAAGGTACCTTGTAAAAGTACCACTTCTCCACAAGAATAGCCTGGAAGATTATGAAAACCGTAGATTTCTCCTATGTTCTTTTCTTCTATTAAAGAGGCACAAATTGCAGCTCCCTTCCCGTTCTCTTCTCCCGGTTGAAAAATCAAATACACATCCCTTTCCAACTGGGCCGTATCCAGCCAAAGAGAAAAGCCTGCTAAAACTGCACTGTGCCCATCATGACCGCATAAATGTCTGGGAAATCCATCTGTACATGTTACTGCATCATAATCTGCCCGAAAAGCGATGGGGTTCTCATGTTTTTTCCCTTCCTTCACAACATAGAACCACTGGTTTCTATCTACTATTACCAGAGACTGTGTATGCTGTTCTATAAAACGCATTAAAGTCTGTTTTGTACTCACTTCATGCATAGATTTTTCTGGAATGTTGTGTAATTCTTTTCTAAGCTTCACAATCAATTTCATGCTTGATTCTGTTTTCACTTGTGTCATCATCTATACCTCCTCTCAGACTGCCATAATTTTCATTCGATGATATACGCCTACCTTCGGAGAATTTCCTGTCAAGGAAATTCTCAAGAGTGGAACGGATCGCTCCACCAATCCGTTCCACATCATTCCCACTCTCCGAGCAACGCGTCAAACCGCTCTGCAAGATGCTGTGGATATAGGCTTGCCATACTTGCGTGTCCCATGCCTTTCATCTCAATAAATTCCGCATATGGCAGCAGCTTATGAACATAGCAAATATCTGCTTTTCGATTTTTCTTCTCTTTTTCGCCGTACCAGTACTGAAAAGTTCCATCGAAATCCGGAATTTTGTCCGGCATAACATAGTTATCGCAAGAAAGAAAGGTATTCCAAATTGTCCTATAGCTCATATGACGAAGTACCCCGGCGATATATTTCATGTCGTCTTCGGTGTACCCATCCGTAGAAAATGCCTTCCCCAAAACAGCAAGAATCTTCTCGCCCAGCAATTTTCCGGCGGAGACCCCGATAAAATCACGCACAGCAATCAACCGTGTAATAATCCATGGTAGTTCATATGGCGTAATTCCGCCATCACATATCACATTCTTCATATCTACCTTGCGTTCAGCAAACATCCTCATCAACAGTGCACCGCCCATGCTGCAACCATATAAGAGATCAATGGTCGCTATTCCATGTAAAATGAGCCACTGTGCAAAGTCATCGCAGAACTGCTCAACGCTAGTAAAATTGCTTTTTGGGTCGTCCTCATCATATCCTGGAATTGCGGGAATTATTAGATGGTAATCCTGCTCAAGCAGCGGCACAACACGCACAAAATAGTTCCACATCACCGCCGCGGGGTGCAACAGCACAATCACTTTTGCATTTTCTTCTCCATATTCATGGATGGTCATTTTCTATTCTCCTTCATGAAGTCTTTTTTCTCCGGCATAGCTGGGCTGCACCACCTTCACATTTATTTCCAGATCCGATGCATTATATTCAGTAGATTTTAAAAAAGTATAGCACATCATTCCATGTAATTCAACCCATATTGGGCAAATTCCGCGAACCAAATCTGCGCTGTCGCCTACCGAGTATTCCGCTATCGCCGACTTTTATACTGCCTTTGAAAACGCGAGACTTGCCCGTATGATAGTCTAAATCGTATCATCAAGGGTGCGCGCCTGAAGCCGTGTAGCTCTCGAATGTGCCCACGCGGGTAATATCGTACAGTACACCGTTGTAGGACGGTTGTTATGTCTGTGTGGTAATTTGCACTTTTTCCATGTAACTGGTTGCTGCCGCCACAAAAAACTCTTTGCCGGAAAGCTTACGGAAATACGCCCCAAAAGGCGCACATAGTGAAAGAAAGGAGACTGCATCAACTCTTTCATGTACTCGTATTCTTTCGATTATTTTGAGGTCAGCATGTCGTTATTTTCCATATTTTTCCACATATTCCGTACGGCACATGGCGAATATGCAATCGTCGTATACAATTCCGGATGGAGCCAGAATCGCTCGCCGCAGGGTTCCCTCATGAAAGAAGCCAAGCCTTTGCACAAGATGCAGTGATGGTTCATTTCCCCCGAATATGCGTATGGTGACGTTTTCGACCTTCTTTTCCCGGAACGCATAGGCGAGATAGGCTGTCAACGCCTCCGTCATGTAACCCTTTTTCTGATATGCGGGATCCAGCTCATAGGACAGACACACGCTGTCAATACCATGACGTAGCTCATCAGGTTCTTCCCCAATGGTACCGATGAGAGCACCGTCCGCTTTGCAGCGAATACAGAATCTATACTCACCCTCAGCCCAGCGTTTCGCGACCTTTTCAACGGTCATATCGGTCATGCAGTTGTATTTCTGGATTTCCGGCAGGTTGAAAAGACGGTGAAGGGTTGGAATGTCCGCTTCTGTTGCCGGAGCTATGGTCAGTCTTTCGGTTTCAATAGTCACTTTATATCTCCTTACAAAATCAAAAAGGGAATCAAACCCAAAACAGGCTTGATTCCCTCAGTGAGCAATCAGAATTATTTGTACTTACGCTTTCTGGCTGCTTCGGACTTCTTTTTTCTCTTTACGCTGGGCTTCTCATAGCATTCTCTCTTGCGAAGCTCGGCCTGAATGCCCGATCTCTGGCACTGTCTTTTGAAACGACGGAGTGCGCTATCAAGCGATTCATTCTCTTTTACTCTGACTTCTGCCATCCATATTCCCTCCCTTCGCATCGGCGACCGAGGAAATCCCATTGGAACTTACCTCTTGTATAGTATACAGCATTTTCCCGTATTTGTCAAGTATAATTCGCAAATTCCTGTCGAAAACTTTCCGCCTTTTGCGTTTTCTGAAATATTGCCTATCATAACCAGCTGTTTTCCTAGGCGGGAATCATTTTGCTACGATATTGACAATCTTACCGGGAACGTAGATCTCCTTGACAATCTGCTTTCCTTGGAGCATGGCGGCAATCTTTTCATCCGCTTTGGCTGCTGCAATCGCTTCGTCCTTCGCCAGCTCACGCGGAATCCGGATCGTGGCGCGCAGCTTTCCGCAAATCTGCACCGCAATCTCAATCTCGTTATCCACAGTCTTGGTTTCATCATATTCCGGCCACGGTGCAAGAGACAGGAATCCCTTGCCACCCAGTCCTTCCCACATCTCCTCGCAGAGATGCGGCGCGAATGGGCAGAGCAACGAGATAAAGGTCACCAATTCGTCACGGGTCAGACTGCCGTTTTCGTAGATGTCATTGAGTAGTCCCATCATTGCGGCAATAGCGGTGTTGAATTTCATGTCCTCAATGTCGTCCGTAACCTTTTTGACGGTTTTATGGAACGCGCTTTCGAGAGACGGGGTGGCTCCGGTGTCCCTGACAAGCTCACTCAACCCTGCTACACGGTCAAGGAATCGCTTACAGCCTTTGACACTGCTTTCGCTCCACGGAGCGGCAGATGCATAGTCACCCATAAACAGCGTATATACGCGTAACACGTCCGCACCATACACGTCCACCACATCGTTCGGATCGACCACATTGCCCTTCGATTTGCTCATTTTTTCGCCGTCCGGACCAAGGATCAGTCCCTGTGCCGTCCGCTTCGCATACGGCTCCTCTGTCGGCACCACGCCGATGTCATAGAGGAAGCGATGCCAGAAGCGTGAGTAGATCATATGGCGCGTGACATGCTCCATACCACCGTTGTACCAATCCACAGGAAGCCAGTACTTCATCTTTTCGGGATCGGCCAGGCATTCATGATTGTGCGGATCGGTATAACGGAGGAAATACCACGAGGACCCTGCCCATTGCGGCATAGTGTCCGTTTCCCGCTTTGCAGGCGCGCCGCATTTTGGGCAGACACAGTTCACAAAGGAGTCGATTTTGGCAAGCGGGCTTTCCCCGCCTTCCCCAGGTGCGAAATTCTGCATTTCCGGCAGCTTCAGCGGAAGCTCATCATACGGTACGCCAACCATACCGCAGTGCGGACAATGGACGATCGGAATCGGTTCGCCCCAGTACCGTTGTCTATTGAACGCCCAGTCCTTCATTTTGTACTGTACGCCTGCTTCACCGATACCCTTTTCCTTGAGGAACGCTGTCATTTTCGCGATGGCTTCCTTCTTGGTCGCGATACCGTTCAGGAAATCAGAATTGACCATCTCGCCGTCGCCGGTGTACGCTTCCTTTTCAATGTCACCGCCCTTGATCACCTCGATGATATCAATGCCGAACTTCTTCGCAAAATCATAGTCACGCTCATCGTGTGCCGGAACCGCCATGATCGCACCCGTACCGTAACCCATCATCACGTAGTCGGAGATGTAGATCGGGATCTCTCTGCCGTTTGCCGGATTGATCGCTGCCAGTCCCTCGATGCGCACGCCGGTCTTGTCTTTGACAAGCTGAGTACGCTCAAATTCCGTTTTCTTCGCACACACATCACGATACGCATCGAGCGCGTCGGTATTGGTGATCCTGTCTCTGTATTTATCGAGGATCGGATGCTCCGGTGCGATGACCATGAATGTCACACCAAACATGGTATCCGGACGGGTGGTGTAAATACGCAACGTATCGTCGCAACCGGTAAGCTGGAAATTAACAAACGCGCCCTCGGAGCGACCGATCCAGTTTTCCTGTTGGAGCCGGATGTTCGGGAGATAATCAACGTGGTTCAATCCGTCAAGAAGCTTATCGGCGTATTGTGTGATGCGCAGATACCACACATCCTTGGATTTCTGGACGATATCGCTGTGGCAGATGTCGCATTTACCGCCTTGAGAATCCTCATTGGACAGAACAACCTTGCAATGCGGACAATAGTTGACAAGGGTTTTCGCGCGGAATACCAGACCGTTGTCGAACATTTTGCGGAAAATCCACTGCGTCCAATGGTAGTAATCCTCTTCCGTAGTGTCGATCACGCGACTCCAATCGAAGGAGAAACCGACGCGCTTGAGCTGAGAGGTAAATTTCGCGATATTCCGGTCAGTGACCACACGCGGGTGGAGTCCAGTTTTGATGGCGTAGTTTTCCGTCGGCAGTCCGAATGCGTCAAAGCCGATCGGAAACAGAACGTTGTAGCCCTGCATCCGTCTCTTACGGCTGATGACCTCCAACCCGGAGTACGCCTTAATGTGTCCGACGTGCATTCCAGCGCCGCTCGGATAAGGAAATTCGACCAATCCGTAGAATTTCGGTTTTGTGTGATCCTCGCTTGCCTCAAAAATTCTTGCTTCTGCCCATCTGTCCTGCCATTTTTTCTCGATTTTGTCAAACTCATATTTCATGACTTTTCTCTCTGGCTTCCTTTATCTTATAGAATATAGTCTTTGTTTTATGCGCTCATTCCTCACTGAGCAGCGCGTGGATATCCTCCTCCGCCGCATCCTCATAGAGCTTATCAAGCTTGTAGAAATCGCGTGCCTCCCGGTTGAACAGGTGGACAATCACGGAATCGTAATCGAGCAGCACCCACACGCCGCTTTCCGCTCCCTCCTTATGAGAAGGATTCATTCCCACAAGCGATAGCTGATACTCTACCTCGTCCGCAAGTGCGCGGATCTGGGTGCGGGACGTGCCGGTCGCCAGTACGAAATAATCGGCGATCACGGTCTTTTTCTCGACGTGCAGGAGCTTGATGTTTCTTGCCTTCTTCCGATCCAGCACGGTAACAACCGCTTCCGCCAGTGCGCGCGGAGTTTCCGGCTTTTCTGTCAGACGTATTTCCTCTGTCTGGTGCATTGTGGAATCCATAAATTCCTCCTTATTGTTTTCTATGTTCCGTGGTATTCTTCTTTATGGGATATAGATGGAGTCATCGCTGATGTCCTGCCCGTTGTACATCTCATCGAGAGTAGTGTCTTCCGAGGCATAGTAGGCATTAATTCCTGCCGTGGATGCCGGACAGAACACGCCGTTACGGTCAAAGATAGCGTCGGTGATCTCTGTATTATAGATATTGAAATATTCATTGATGATTGCAATGGTTGCCTTGCGATTGATCACATAATGGCTCTGCGGTACATTCCCGGGGATCGTGGTCATATTGAGATTCGCGAGATCCACGCTAAGAACAAACTTTCCATAATACATGATGTCGGAGGCGGTCATATCTGTGTGCAGGTTATTGAAGATCTCGCCTGCCACCTGGGTCAGCTTCGCGGTATTGGAGATGCTGATGCTTGCCTTGACCTTTTCAAACAGCGCGGTCAAAAAAATCTTCTGTGCGTTGATTCTGCCGAGATCCTGCTGCACATAACCAGAGCGGAATCGGACAAAGCACTCCGCTTTCTGCCCATCGAGCGTCTGCCAGCCTTCTTGCAAATCGATATACAGTCCCTGTTCCGGATCGGAATAATACATCCGCTGCGGTACATACAGTTCCACACCGCCTAAAATATCCACGATGTTGATCAATCCATCGAGATTGATGACTGCTGTGTGGTGGATATTGATGCATAGATTCTTTTCGAGCAGCTCCGCGTATGATTGAACCGCGGTAAGATACGGATCATTCGCACCGTTTTTCAGTGCGATTCCATAATAAGTGGAGTATGCTGCATTGACCTTGTTTGTAACGAAATCGTCCACATATGTGTCGCGCGGAATCTGCATGACAGTGATTGAACCCTTATTTTCATTGACATTGATAAGCATGGTCACGTCCGCCAAAGTCGCCGCCCGGTCATGCCCTACGAGCAGGATATTGTATATTCCCTTTTCGACTTTATAGTCCCCATTAATCACGGCGTTATTGTCTTTTATCTTACCGTCATCATCGGTTTCCGTGGTATCCGGCGTATTGGGCTGCACAGGATTTGTGTCAAATGGCACCTCATGATTATCCGGCTGCGCAGGTCTGTAGAAAATAAGCCATGCAGCAACCAGCAGTACGAGCAGATATACAATGCTGATGGCGACAATCAGACCTCGCTGGGATCGGCTCAATCTGCCTTTCTTCCGGCGCACCTTCTGTTTCCGCTTCAGCTCATCGTAATACGCCTCGTCGAAATACGCTTCATTTTCTGAAAATGCATCTTCTCCAAGCGGATCCTCGTTCGACGTATCCGCTTCCTCCGTATACGGATCATACATGTCCTCGTCATCTACCGTCGATTCCGTATGCTTATGGATGGTATAGATCTTCGTTTTCGCGCCATACACGGCGTCGATATCGTCGTCCTGTGGCGCGTACATGGACACATCGTCTTCTTTTGCTTCGTTGTTCTTGTTTTTCTGCATGATCAGCCTGCATTCTCCTTGTTTTTGTCCGCTGTCAAACAAGCCTTTTCTGGATGATCCGTCGTCAGCCGCATTCGTATATATCGATTGCGCGCGGCGATAGTATCGTGATCGATCAGTCCGCCTTCCTCCATAAGATTGCGGATGGTCATGTCAAAAGACAGGATCATGGTGTCTCGCAGAATGACATTGCGTTTTTCCGCCCCCTCCTTGGCAATCCGGCTGTAGAAATACTGCCGCAAAGTCACGCAGTCGCCAAACGTGCGGGTTTCCTCGATGTAGTCCGCGAGATAGACGATGGCTTCAAATACAGTCATATCCGCGTGCCCGGTCGTATGATAACGGATTCCCAGACAGATCTCCTCATCCGTGTATGCTTCAAAATCTCTTGCGGCAAGGGCGGCAGCGGTTTTTGCGTGGAAAGTTTTCGGCGCGAGAACATCGTCTTCGCTTACCTCAATGCCGAATTCCGCGCACATTTGCAGCTGCTTTTCCGTACTTTCTTTTTTTGTAATGTCGTGCAAAAGCGCGGCAATACGAAGTTTTTCCTCTTTTTCCGGCAGATAGATCCGGGCAAGCGCAGCAGCTTCCCTTTCCACTGCCAAAGTATGCGCGTATCGTTTGTCGGTCAAATACGGTTTGACCGCCTCGCGCAATGTGATGATGCGTTCGTTTTCCATTGAATTCCTTTTGTTCGATGCGGAATGGCATTTCCGCTATGGTTCTATATCTATGCCGTACAGTTTCTCGCGTCGGCAGATATCTGCGACCGCCCGCGGTAGATACGGTGTCATATCCGCACCGCCGCGTAGCTTTTCCCGGATTTCAGACGAGGATAGGACAAGCGGTTTCCCGGTCAAAAGCACGATTTTCGCGTCATAAGCATTCCGGTATCGCTCCGCCGTTTCACGGATCACCGTAGCCGAGCCGTTTTCTCTTGCCAGACAGGCAATGGTGCAGAGAGAAAATATATCCGACGCACGGTGCCAATGGTCAAGTGTTGTAAACATATCGGTTCCGCAGAGCATGGTGATCTCTCGATCCGGTTTTGTGAGCATTTCCAGTGTTTCCACCGTATAGCTTTTCCCGGGCTTGCGGATTTCGTAATCGGAGATCTCTGTTTTCGGCAAATCTCCAAAAGCAGCGCGGCACATAGCAAGGCGTTTTTCCGGCGTATCTCCCGACGCCTTTTCCTTATGGGGCGGAATTCCGGCGGGCATGATAATGAGTCTGTCCAGTGGGATCTCGCGTAGGAAAGTTTTTGCTGCGTATACGTGTCCGAGATGCGGAGGCCCGAATGTACCGCCGTACAAGCCAATTTGCTCCATATACGTTCTCCTTCCCGCGGTCGCGCCGTTTTTTATCTATCCGAGCAGCACGGAATATTTCCGATTTGCTTCCTTCTGTGCTTTTTTATACAGCACGAGCTTTCTACCGATCACGCTGACCACCTCAGCGTCCACGGCTGCAGCAAGCTGTTCCGCAATATCCCGTGCGCTGCCGTCTGCGTTTTCGAGTACGCTGACTTTAATCAGTTCTCGCGCCTCCAAAGCATCTCGGATGGACGCACACATCGAGCCGCCGACGCCGCCCTTTCCAACCTGAAAAATCGCGTCCAAATGAGAGGCTTCGCTGCGCAAAATCGCCCTTTGTTTGCTGTTTATCATGGCTTTCTCCTTATTTTGTGTACATTTCCTGCAATGCCTCCGTGAGCCTTCGCAAGGCGTTTCCGCGATGGCTGACGGCATTTTTCTCTGCCTGTGTCATCTCCGCGAAGGTACGCGTACCGTAGAGAAAGAGCGAATCATAGCCGAATCCGCCTTCTCCCCTTTCGCTGTGTCCAATTTTTCCGCGGCATTCTCCGCGCACCGAAATGGTATGCTCCGGTGGCATACCGTATTTTTCACACAACGCCGCCTGTACACGGTATCTTTCCGGTACCGTGAGCTTGTATGTTTCCGGAAACACCATCGTAATCACGCAGACAAACGCGCCGCCGCGCTTTTCATCCGGCACTGCCTCCAGATTTCGGAGCAGCAGCGCACGATTGGCGGCATCGTCCCCATGTTTCCCAGCATACCTTGCGGAATAGATCCCCGGTTCCCCATGAAGCGCATCCACGGTCAGTCCGGAGTCGTCTGCCATGCCGATATAGCCATGTCGCACGACCGCCAATGCTTTGATGAGGGAATTCTCCGCAAAAGAATTACCATCCTCCGCAATCTCATCCGTAAAACCTATGTCGGCAAGGGAACGTACTGTATATTCAGACGACAGAGACGCAAGAATGTTTCCGAATTCTGCAATTTTCCCGCGATTGTTGGATGCTAGAACGATATTTTTCATTCTCTGTCTCCGTTCTTCTCGTCATCCGCTCCATTCGCCTCGTCATCGCCATCCTCTTTCTCCGGATCGCCGGGAAAAGTGGTGTGTACACGTTCGTCCTCAGTGAGCAGCGCATCCGTGAACATTTTCGCATCAAACGGCTGCATATCGTCGATCTGCTCCCCCACGCCAATGAATTTGACTGGGAGATCGACTTCATCCTTGATGGAGAAAATCGCCCCGCCTTTTGCCGTACCGTCGAGCTTGGTGAGGATCAGTCCTGTGATATCCGCCGCCTCTTTGAATTTCTTCGCCTGCATCACAGCGTTCTGACCGGTGGTCGCATCCAGAACGAGAAGTGTCTCTCTGTCGGCGTTCGGCAACTCACGGCTGATAATCCGGTTGATTTTGGCAAGCTCATCCATCAGTCCAACCTTGTTGTGCAGCCGTCCGGCAGTATCGATGATAAGTACGTCTGCCTTCCGTTTGTTCGTTACAGCGATTGCGTCAAAGACCACAGACGCCGGGTCAGCGCCCTCGTTCTGCCGTACCAGTTCAACCCCAGCACGGTCACACCACACGGCAAGCTGTTCAATCGCCGCCGCACGGAATGTATCCGCCGCCGCTACGACAACCTTTTTACCGTCGTTCTTCAGAAAATGTGCGATTTTGCCGATGGAGGTCGTCTTGCCCACACCGTTCACTCCGATCACAAGGATCACGGATGGAGTGGTGTCCAGGTGGAGTGGCTCTCCCTCTCCGACCATCCCGCGCAAAATTTCGGCAAGAGCAATTTTTACGTCGTCCGCGTCCTTGATCCGATCGGATTTCACGCGTTCGCGCAGATCGTCCATGATCCGTTCCGTTGTAGCAGCACCCATATCGGCACAGATCATGATCTCCTCCAGCTCTTCCAGGAGTTCCTCATCGACCTTACGGAACGATTTCATCACCTCGTTGACTTGTCCGAACACGGCGTTTTTCGTTTTGATAAGTCCCTGCTTCAGTTTGTCAAAAAATCCCATATGTTCGTTTCCCTCTTTAATTGTATAATAAGTATCATGCTTTCTTTTCCGTTGTCATGAGCTTCAGGGAATCCGGATCTCCCTTTCCATCCAGTATAAACACGCGCGAAACTCCGCTCTGCGGCATCGTCACACCGTATAAGGTGTCCGCAATGTCCATGGTGCCGCGACGGTGCGAGATCATAATGATCTGCATTTCCTTCGTGTATTTCTTCACGTATCTGCCCACACGCGCAACGTTCGCTTCATCCAGTGCCGCTTCAATTTCATCAAAAATGCAGAACGGCGACGGATTCACGCGAATGAGGGCGAAAAGAAGCGCGATGGCAATGAATGCCTGTTCTCCACCAGAGAGCAGATTCAGGTTTTTGATCGTTTTGCCGGGAGGCGCCGCGTTGATCTCAATACCGCAGTTCAGTGGATCCTCAGGATCGGAAAGCACCACCTCCGCGTGACCGCCGCCGAACAGTTCCGTAAACACCTCGCCGAAATACTGGTTGATTCTGGCAAACGCGTCCACGAATATCGTTTTCATTTCCTTTTCCATTTTGGCAAGAATCGAATCCAGTTCCGTTTTTGCTGCAGTCAGGTCGTCCATTTGTCCTTTGATGTACTCATAGCGGCTGCGCACCTCCGCATACTCATCTATGGCAGCGACATTTACATGTCCGAGCGAACGGATCTCGTTGCGCAGAGTGGTCTGCTTTGCAATCGCCGCGCTACGCTCCCCGGATTCTACGATTTTCACGCCTGCTTCTGTAAGATATTCCCCTGCAGCTGCATAGGACAGCTCATATTCGTCCCACAGTTTGGAGACGAGCTTATCGTACTCGGTTCGGAGTGCAGCAAGCCGATTTTCGTTTTTATTGTGCGCGGTGGTAACGAGATCCTTTTTGGCAGTCTGCTCCTTGAGCCTTGTCTGCAATGCGGAAAGCGCACTATCCAACTCGTCTCCACGGTCGTGAAGCTCTTTTGCCGTCTTCTGCAACGCTTCAATTTCCATCTGCAGTATCGCAACTTCCGAGAGAGTCTCGGCTTTTTTCGCAGTCAGTGTTTCGATCTCCGCCGCTGCTGTTTCCTTTCCGACCTGGCTTTTTTCGATCTGCGCTTTTCTGGACGCGATTCTCTCACACCATTCCATGAGACGGTTGCGGCTGTTTTCAAGATCTCGTGCAGTTTCAGCGGCATGGATTCGCGCGTCTTGCAAACGCTCCTGCATCGCGGCGGACTTTTCTTCCCATTCGTCCTCCTCCACAGACAACGAAGCACGCCGATTTTGGATGTCATTGAGTTCCGCAGACAATGCAACGGATTTTTCTTCCAATGCCGTAATGTCGCCCGCGCTCTTCTGGTTCGTTTTCTCCAATGCCGCGCTGTCCGAGAGAAGACCATCCATCAGGTTTTTTGCGAAATCCCGTTTAGTGACTGCTTCGCTGCGATGATTTTCCTCTGCATGCAGGAGCGTTTGGAACATTTCCCGCTCTCCGGCTGCGTTTTTATCCGCTGCAAGGAGCTTTTCCTTTTCCGCGGTGCGTTCTTTATACGCGATGTTTTTTGCATCCAGTGCTATCTCAATCCGGGATTTTTCGTTTTTCCATGTATCGATCTGCGCCGACCTAGTTAAAATACCGCTTTCCCGTTTCGCCTGACCGCCCGTCATAGAGCCGCCGGCGTTTATAACCTGTCCATCCAAGGTAACGGCGCGCACTTTCCAACCCTTTTCGCGTGCCATGATCGTCGCATGATCAAGATCGGTGAAAACGGCACAGCGCGCAAGGAGGGAGCGAATGATATTGCGGTACACGGCATCGCTCTCCACCAGTTCATCCGCGTATCCGACAAATCCGGCGAAGCGTTCCATGCCATCGTATTCCCTGCCGCGTTCCATTGGTCGGATTGTGGTGATCGGATAGAAGGTGGCGCGTCCGGCATTTTCTTTTTTTAACGCGGCGATGGCGGCTTTCGCGTCGTTTTCATCGGCGGTGATAATATTCTGCAGTGCGCCGCCCAATGCCGTTTCAATTGCGATTACGTACCGCGGATCCACTTTGATGAGCGAGGACACCGGACCGTGAATGCCGTGCAGTCTGCCGTCCTTTGAAGCCTGCATCACATAACGGATGGAGGTATTGTAGCCGTCAAAATGCTCCTGCATACGGCGCAGTGCCTGTATTCGGCTGTCGAGTGCTTCTCTTTCACCGCTCAAATGACGGATGTCCGTCGTGAGTGATTCCAGCTCCGTGTCAATGTGCTGCAGCTTCTCGGTTTGATTTTCTTCCGCAGCAACCTGTTCGTCCAGCTTTTTTTGATACTGCGCGATTGTTTCGTCACATGCGTCCACAACAGACTGCGCTTCTTCGGTTTGGATGCGGTATTTTTCGATTTCCGCGCCGATATTTTGCCGCCGTTCGGTCTGGGATACCACCGTCTGCCGCAAGACATTGAGCCGCACCCGCAAATCGGTATTTTCCGCGTCCAGTGCCTTCTGCTTCTGGAACAACATTTCGCTCTCCTCATGGCAGGACTGTCTGTTTTGCCGGATGTGTGTCTGCTCTTCCTCCATGGCGGCAATCTGCCGTTCTCCGTTCTCCACCGTATCGGCGAGTTTTTGCGTAGCGGTATCCAGTGTGTCCCGTTCTCTGTCAAGCTTGGCAATCTCCGCTTCGGCGTTCTGCAGTGCGACCTCTTCTCCGCGGATGCGATCCTCCATGTGCCGGATCTCCGTATCCGCGACCTGCACCTCGCCTTCCAATGTGCTTTTTCGAGTGCTTTTTTCCGTCAGCGTTTCATAATTTTTCTGCGACTGCGCTTTATTGTCGTGAGATTGATCGTACAGCCGGGTAATTTTCTCCTCTGTCTGCGCGCGGGAATCCTCCGCCATTTCCAATTCATGCGCGGAGAGCTGCACATCTCCCTCCGTTTTCTCGATCTGTGCGGTGGTCAGCTGTCCGTCATAGAGCCAGAGAGATATGTCCGTTTTCTTTTTTGATTCGTATAGTTCAAGGTACCGTCTTGCACGGGCGGCATCCTTTTCAAGCGGACCGACACGGTTTTCCAGTTCTCTTTCAATATCGCCGATACGCTCCATATTCGCCATGGTCTCAGCAAGTTTTTTTTCGGATTCACTTTTTTTGTACCGATATTTGCTGATTCCTGCGCTTTCCTCAAAAGCACTACGCCGTTCCTCGCTCTTTTTCGAAATGATTTCGGCGATTTTGCCCTGTCCGATGATGGAGTAGCCTTCTCTGCCGATACCGGTATTCATGAACAGCTCATATATATCCCGCAATCTGGCCTTTTTGTTGTTGATCGCATATTCACTGTCGCCGGAACGGTAATAGCGTCGGGTCACGGTCACCTCATCGTATCCGGCGTTCAGAACATGCGGTTCAGCGCTATCGTCAAAGGTCACAGAAACCTCGGCAAAGCTCATCGGCTTCTTTCCGTCCGCGCCGGCAAACACAACATCCTCCATCTTACTGCCACGGATATTTTTCGTAGACAGTTCGCCTAATACCCAGCGCATGGCGTCTGTGATATTCGATTTTCCACTGCCGTTCGGACCGACGATTACGGTTGCGCCGTCATGAAACTGTAGAACGGTCTTATCCGGGAAGGATTTGAACCCGTGCAGTGCGAGGGATTTTAAGTACAAGGCTGTATCCTCCCGTTTACTGAGAATTATCTAATAGTATATTATACCGGATCAGTGACGAATTTTCAAGGAAGTGTAAGGATTTTACATTGTATTTATTTTTTATTCGCAGTGTATTCTCTTTTTTCTGTCCGACCGCCATGGAAATATCCCCTTTCGGCACCATAACTGTCACCTTTTCCGGAATCCCGTGCGGCAGAGCTTCCAATGCTACCTCCAGCCTACGCAGGTAAATACGACTGGCAACCAGTTCTCCCATTGCCGGATGCACAGGTCCCGCGAGACAATCGCTTCCATGCAGGTTTGCAGTGTCGCACAGACCGATTCGCAGGGTATGTACCCCACGCTCATGGAAGATTTCCTCCACATCGGCAGCTCGCTCCACGGCATCCGCAACAGACAGCGGTTCGTATTCTCCACTTTTCCAAAGCGTGGCAAGCAGTGTATCCCGGAACACAATCGTCGGATAGATTCGGCTTTCCCTGCAGCCGAGATCGGCGATTGCCATGGCACATTCCCTTTCCTCCGCAGCGGTGGCTCCCGGTAATCCGAGCATCATCTGTCCACCATACGGAATCCCCGCGTCCCGCAGCAACCTGCAGGCGTTCACGGTATCCGCAGCACTATGCCCACGATCACAGGCAGTAAGCACCCGGTCGGACATACTCTGAATTCCCAGCTCCGCCATGCCGATCGGGTAACGCGAGAGAATTTGCACGATTTCCGGCGTGATATAGTCGGGTCTTGTAGAAAAACGGATAGAATGGACTCTGCCCGCACGTACATAGGACGCGGCAAGTTCCAACAGCCAAAGCATCAGTTCCCGATCGATTCCAGTGAAAGAGCCGCCGAAAAACGCGATTTCACACGGCAGTTCTGCCGGAATGGTGGCAAGTGCTGTCTCAATTTCGTCACGGACGGATGCCCTGTGAAAACAAACAGTGCCCGAAATCGTGTGCTGATTGCAAAATACACACCGATTCGGGCAGCCAAGGTGTGGTATAAAAAGCGGGATATTCGCGTGTTTTTTCATGGACGGTAATACTCTTGCCCAGCTCCGTCACACCTGTTCGCCGAACAGAACGAGAGCTTCCTTCGCAGCAAGCTGCTCCGCCTCCCGTTTGGCGTGAGCTTTTCCTCTGCCGATCACGTTGCTGTTCAGACGTGCTTCCACCTCAAAAAGCTTGTTATGATCCGGCCCGGATTCAGAAACCAGCACATATTCGAGCCGCTCTCCCTCCACCTGCTGCACGATCTGCTGCAATGTGGTTTTGTAATCCACAAACACGCTGTTTTCCCTGATGTATGCAAGCTCTTCCTTCACAAACGGCAGAAGATACGGAGTGACGATATTGAAATGCTCACCCGAATCAAGGTAGATGGCGGCAAGCACAGCTTCAAAGGTATCGGCAAGGATGGAAGGGCGATTTCTACCGTCGTTCAGTGCTTCGCCGTGTCCGAGAAAGATGAAGTCGCCAAGATGAATCTTTTTCGCGAATTTGCTCAGTGCCTTTTCACAAACCACAGCGGCACGGATT
>CAVIKO010000027.1:919-6929 GCA_963643035.1 bacterium | reverse complement strand
CTCCTGAATATCCTTATACTCGTCAAAAAGGTAGCTCGACACCACAATAGACAGCACAGAATCACCGAGAAACTCCAACCGTTCGTTGCAGGGGATCGAAATCCCACGCGATTTTTTCTCATTGGAATAGGAGGAATGTGTCAGTGCTTCGGTAAGCAGTGACGGATTCTTGAAGGTGTAACCGATATTTTTCTCCAGCCCGTTTTGAGGCTGTTCTTTGATTTCCATAATTTGTCTCTTTTCTGCAAAAAGTTCGCCGCAGACAGGGCATTCTTTGCCGGAATGGTATCGCAGCCTGTCACTCTTTTCCTATATCCGGCTTCTCGTTTTTCTCCGTCGTTCCATTGCCTGCGCCATTGTCGGAATGTGTGCGCGATCTCCGGGTCACAGTATAGGACGCCATCAGGCTCTCCATTTCTGCGATCACCCCGGTCTGGACAAACGCCTCCGCTTGCCGAATCGCGTTCATAATGGCACGCGCATCTGCGCTTCCATGCGCTTTAATCACCGGCTTCCGCAGTCCCAGAAGGGGCGCACCGCCGTATGCCGATGCGTCAAAGCCCGTTTTCAGACCGCGTAGGGAATCCTTAACCATCAGATACGACACTTTTGTCATGGTATTTTTTGTATACACATTCTTGAGCGTACCAAAGAAAAATTTTGCCATTCCCTCTGCCATTTTGAGGACGATATTTCCCGTGAAGCCGTCCGTCACCAGCACATCGCACGGCGCGTTCGGAAGTTCCCGTGCTTCCACATTGCCAACAAAACGGATCGCTGGATTCTTTGCCAGCCGTTCATATGCCTCCACATGCATCTGCGTTCCCTTGCACGGCTCGGTACCGTTGTTGAGCAGTCCGACCGTCGGCTCTGCCACATGCAGCACGCTTTTCATATAGATGCTGCCCATGATCGCCCACTGCTCCAGATAATCCGCTGTGACGGTGACGTTTGCGCCGGAATCCATGAGCATCACCGGACGCGCAAACGGCATGATCGTCGCGATTCCGGAGCGCATGACTCCGCTGCACGGGCGGATAATCAGCGAGGAGCCGACGTGGAGCGCACCTGTACTACCCGCCGAGATAAATGCGTCGCCATCCTCTTTGAGAAGACGGAGTCCTGTCGCCATGGAGGAATCCCGGTGTGTGCGCAGGATGGACATCGGATCGTCCTCCATGGCAATCACATCGTCGGTGTGGACGATCTCACAAAGACGCAGCGGCGCATTTGCGGCACGGAGGCAGCTTTCTATTCGTGTTTTATTGCCAACCAGAACAAGGCTGACATCCGATCGGCGCGCACTGTCCGCACATCCCTGCACCACCGCCTCCGGCGCGTTGTCGCCGCCCATTGCGTCAATGATGATCTTCATATTCTATCCTTTCCCTAAAACGCAAATCCAACTCACAAAACCCGTATCTGTTCCGCTATTGTATCTGTCATGGCAAGCGCACGCGCTGCGTATGCTTCCTTGATTGCCCGTTTGCCGCCACGTACCTTCGCTGTAAGCGGTGCGATGATACCGAAATTTGCGTTCATCGGCTGAAACTGGGTCTGATCACCGTGGGCTATGTACCATGCCATCGCGCCAATCATCGTCTCCTCCGGGAAAAGATACGGCTCCTTCCCCATTGCGCGATATGCGGCGTTGAGTCCCGCGACAAAACCAGACGCGGCGGATTCTATATAACCCTCCACCCCGGTCATTTGTCCAGCAAAATAAATATTGTGATTATCCCGCAGCGAATAATCCGCGTCGAGCAGTTCCGGAGAGGCAAGGAACGTATTCCTGTGCATAACGCCGTAACGCAAGAAAACTGCGTTCTCCAGCCCCGGAATCATATGAAAAACACGCCGCTGCTCCGGGAAGGTCAGATGCGTCTGAAATCCAACCATATTGAACATACTGCCACGGGCATTTTCCCTCCGGAGCTGCACGATGGCGTAATATTCCTCACCTGTTTTCGGATTGCGGATTCCCACCGGTTTCATCGGACCGTACCGCAGTGTGTCCTCACCGCGGGACGCCATTACTTCAACCGGCATGCATCCCTCGAATACGGTGATCTTTTCATTGGCCGGAGCGTCCGCAGCATCAAAATCGTGCAACGGGGCGGTTTCAGCAGTGCGCAGGGCTTCATAAAACGCCTTGTATTCCGCCTCTGTCATTGGACAGTTGATATAATCAGGGTCTCCCTTATCGTACCGTGTCGCAAAAAACGCCTTATCCATATTGATGGACGTATAGTCTACAATCGGCGCTGCCGCGTCATAGAAGGAGAGCCGACGATCGCCGGTCCGTTTCCGGATAGTCTGCGCCAGTGCATCTGAAGTTAGCGGACCTGTTGCGACAACGGTGATCTCCTCCTCCGGGATTTCCGTCCGCTCCTCTTCAATCACGGTGATGTTCGGGTGGGAGCGGATCTTGTCGGTGATGTAGCCGGAAAACAATTCCCGATCCACCGCCACGGCACCGCCCGCCGACACGCCGGTCTTGCCGCAAGCTTCCATAATCAACGAACCGAGCCGACGCATTTCCTCCTTCAACAGTCCCGCAGCATTGGTAAATTCCGCAGAACGGAGAGAGTTGGAGCAAACCAGCTCCGCAAAAGTGTCGGCATGGTGAGCAGGGGATTTCTTTTTGGGTTTCATCTCGTATAGACGCACGGGAACCCCGCGTTCCGCCGCCTGCCATGCGGCTTCGCATCCGGCAAGTCCTGCGCCGTAGATCTGGATCGCTGTCATATATTCTTCCTTGTATAAGGGTTATTCTTCCGTCTGGTTTGTCGTCTCCGACTCCGTCGGAACTTCCGCGCGGTAATCACATTCCGGATTGCGGCAGACAAGCAGGTTCTTTCCTTTTTTCCGCAAAAGCATACCACCGCATTTCGGACATTTTTCGTTGGTTGGGATATCCCATGACGAGAACTTGCATTCCGGATACCGGGAACAACTGTAGAAAACCGTTCGGTTCTTACCGTATTTGGTCACAAGCTCCGCGCCACACTCCGGACATTTCACGCCAAGCTCCTTCACCTTTTGCTTGGTGAATTTGCATTCCGGATATCGGGAGCAGGCATAGAAGCTGCCATAGCGTCCGTTGCGCAAAATCATATCCGCACCGCACAGTTCACATTTCATCGGAGCGATCTCAGGCTTTTTCTCGATCAGTCCGTCACCCTGTCTTGTGAGCGGCTTGGTATTCTTACACGCCGGATAGTTCGGACAAGCAGCAAATTTCCCGAACCGACCGTTTTTCACGATCATACGGGCACCGCAATGCTCACAAATGATGTCTGTTTCTTCCTCAGGTATCTCCACATTTTCTTTCGACACATTCTCCATCGCGGCATCCAGCTCTTTTTTGAAGATTGCGTAGAAATTCTCAAGGACAGAAAGCATGGTGCATTCGCCGCTTTCCACCTCGTCAAGCTGATCTTCCATGGACGCCGTGAATGCGTAATCCACGATATCCGGGAACTGCTCACACATGATCTTTGTTATAATCTCGCCAAGCTGTGTCGGGACAAGAGATTTGCCCTCTCGCTTGACGTAGCCGCGCTGCAGGATAATCGTAATGATCGGCGTGTACGTACTCGGTCTGCCGATTCCCTTATCCTCCAAGAATTTGATAAGCGTGGCTTCATTGTATCTTGCCGGCGGCTCGGTGAAATGTTGATCTGGATGGATCTCCTGTGCCGTCAGGACATCGCCCTCGTGGAGGATCGGAAGTGCCTTTTCCTCATCGGCATCCGTTTTCTCGTCTGTCGCCTCTTCGTAAACCGCCATATAGCCGGGGAACGTGACAGTATGTCCGCTGGTGCGGAAGAGATACGGCCCGTTCACAAGATCGATCTGCATGGTGGCAAGCTCCGCAGACTCCATCTGGCTGGCGATGAACCGATCCCAGATGAGCTTATAAAGCCGATACTGATCGGAGGTCAGCGATTTTTTGATGGACGCCGGATCGAGCTTGGTGCCGGAGGGACGGATGGCTTCGTGCGCGTCCTGCGCATTCGCTTTCGACTTATATACACGCGGCTTGGAAGCACAGTAGTTCTCACCGTATTTTTCGCAAATATAGGTGCGCGCAGCGTCTCTGGCTTCGTCGGCTATCCGGAGTGAATCGGTACGCATATAGGTAATTAAACCCTGTACCCCGCCGAATTCACTGCCGAGATTGATCCCCTCATACAACTCCTGCGCAACCTTCATCGTCCGCTGCGACTGGAAATTGAGTTTTCGGGATGCCTCCTGCTGCAGGGTCGAGGTGGTAAACGGCGGTGCGGGATTCTTCATTTTCTTGCCTTTTTTTATCTCGCGCACGGTGAACGGCTGGTCGGTGATCGCGTTTACAACCTCCATGGTATGCGCTTCATCGGGCAACTCAAGTTTGTTCCCGGTGTCCGCCATGCCGTAAAATTTCGTAGAAAGAAGCTTTTTCTCAGGTGTTTCCAATGCCGCGTCGATGGTCCAGTATTCCGTTGGGACAAACGCCCGAATCTCATTTTCTCTTTCCACAATGATCCGAGTTGCCACAGACTGTACGCGTCCCGCCGACAGACCGCTCTTAACCGTTTTCCAGAGGAATGGACTGACCTTGTAGCCCACGATCCGGTCGAGAATTCGCCGGGTCTGCTGTGCGTTTACAAGATCCATATCGATGTTGCGCGGCTTTTTGATCGCGTCCTTGACTGCCGTCTTTGTGACCTCGTTGAAGGTGATCCGCTGCGCCTTGTTTTCCGGAATGTCAAGCGCGGTGACAAGATGCCACGAAATCGCCTCGCCCTCACGGTCAGGGTCCGTTGCAAGATAGACGCGATCCGCTTTTTTTACCTCTTTTTTCAGCTCACGGATCAATTCTCCCTTACCGCGGATGTTGATGTAATGCGCTTCAAAATGGTTGTCTATATCAATCCCCAGCGTCGATTTCGGTAGATCGCGCACATGTCCCTTGCACGCCACAACCTTATAGCTGGAGCCCAAATATCCTTTGATCGTACTTGCCTTGGTAGGCGATTCCAGAATGAGTAAATTCACCATACTGCTTTTCCTTACTATAGTTTTCCGGAGGATCGTTTTCCGCATACCTCATCCGGGCTACTCGATCTCGCTGTCCTCCACGAGTCTGCCCGGTGCGTCATCCGGATCGGTACGCATGAAATAGCCGCCTTTTCCCGCTTCGACCGCGCCGACCATTTCAAGCATAGTCAGTGCAGCCATGACCGTCGAGATTGTCTGATCATCGCGTACCAACTCATCGGCGCTCATCGGAACATTCGGCTTCATAGTATTATATACCTTCAATTCCTGTTCATCAAGAGATTTTAAATCAATTTTTTTCGCACTAAGCGGTTTTTTATCCGTTTTTTTCTTATCCGGCTCGACAGATACACCTTTTTGACGTGCCGATACGCCGCGTTCGGTTTCTTTTTCCGCACTTCTGCCCGCGTCCTTCCCTCTGCGGAACAGTCCTGACAATCCTCGTGCGCTTCCTCTTGCTTCCGATTCTGCTGTCTGTACGTCCTTTAACGGCGTGTTTTGCTGTATGTACGTTTCTTTCGGCGATTGTCCGGCGATAGGGGAGGGCTCTACCGGAATTCCTTTTGGCGGTGTCGCTGTGTCCTTGTGCGGATTTTTCCCGCCGTAGGTCTGTTTGCCGTAATAGGTATCCTTGCCGCGGATTCCGATCTGCTCCCGTTCCATCGCTTCTCTGGCACAATCCGTACCGTTCCATTTTGCGGAAAACTGCGCAGCTTTTTCGGGATGTACTGTTTTGGCATATGGGAACGCAAATTCCTCCAGCACATCAACGGCGGTCAGCACCGGAAGCGCGCCATCGCGCAGCAATGCGTTCGGTCCCTCTGCTGTTCTGGAACCGACCTGCCCGGGCACGGCGAACAGCGTTTTTCCCTGATATACGGCATGCCTGGCTGTGATGAGTGCACCGCTTTTGCTGTCTGCTTCCACCACGACCACACCGTCCGACAAGCCGCTGATGATCCGG
>CAVIKO010000027.1:0-909 GCA_963643035.1 bacterium | reverse complement strand
GGCCGGGACAGAGGTGGATACTCACTAAGGATGCAGCCGCCATGTGCCAGAACCTGCTCGTACAGCGGACGATGTGCCGGCGGATATACGACATCTACACCGCAGCCAAGCACCCCCACCGTAACGCCGCCCGCATCCATGGCACCAACCATCGCCATGCTGTCCGCACCCAGTGCCAATCCGCTCACCACGACAGCACCGCCGGACGCCAGTCCCGCACCGAGAGAATATGCCATATCTCTTCCGTAATCTGTCATGGTACGTGTACCGACCACACCGATGGTGCAATAGGAGGCTGTGTCGGGAATGGTTCCGCGGTAATACAACACAAGCGGCGGATTGGACAGACAGCGCAGACTGGACGGAAACGCCGGATCGTCATAGGTCAGAATGGAGATGGCGTTTTTCTGGCACTGGTTCACGATTTCAGCAGCACGGCGCAGCTCTCTGTTTTTGAGAAGCTGCGCAAACTGAAGAAGATCGTTGTCCCGCCACGAACGATACAGGCGGAGATCAGAGTCCTTCGCCTTATAAATCGCCTTCGCGTCCTCGTATTCCTCCAACAGGGTTGCTGCCAATCTGCTGCCCTGTCCGAGTCCCTCCGCGAGCCAGATCCAATAGATTTTTGAAATGTCGGTCGTTTGCATATCCGTCTGCCTCCCACAGTGGCGTCATGGTCACAATACCGTTTTCCCGTGCCGTATGACGGTGTTTTTTCGCCGATTTTCTACGATTGCATGCGCTGTATTGCTTGGTTCAGGATTATTGCTTTGGAAAAGTACGCATATATTCCCAAAGTAAGATGGATGCGGCTATAGAGGCGTTCAGACTCTCTGTGTCACCCGTCATGGGAATACGGATTCCTTCGTTGCATGCCGCAAGGACATCTGCCGTGATCCCGTGTCCCTC
>CAVIKO010000026.1:30938-33083 GCA_963643035.1 bacterium | reverse complement strand
CCTAAGAAGGGTGTAGGGCAGAGCCCTCATCCTTCTTAGGCGCCCCCGCGAGGGACAACAATCCCGCACCGCGACGGTGCAGAAATAATGCCCCCGCGAGGATCCCCAACTCACCGATCCTGTGCAGAAATAATGTGCGCCGCAAGGCAATAAATCAATTCTACATTAGCGATACGGTATTTCCATTGGTGAAACCAATAAAGCCAATCCAAGCCGATTGCAAATCAAAATAAAGGTTGCGGGATACGTCCCGGAAAATAAGCCCGACGGTAAATCGGGAAAAAACCTTGACGCGCCGCGCCGCATGGGGTATACTATACCATATACTACCGAGATGCAAGGGGAGGCTCCCTTTATGAAAATACTTATGGTCACCATGGCAATGCACATTGGCGGGGCGGAAACCCATATCCTGGAGCTGTGCCGCGCACTGTCCCGCATGGGACACCGGATCACGCTCGCGTCCAACGGCGGGGTCTATGCCGATATGCTTGCCAAAGAGGGGATCACGCAGGTCATACTGCCGCTCCACACCAAAAAGCCGTGGGCGGTCGCACGCTCGTACCGTGGACTGGAGAAGCTCATCCGCGAGGGGGATTTCGATCTCGTCCATGCCCATGCACGGATTCCGGCGTGGATCTGCGGATTGCTTTGGGATAAGTACCACTTCCGATATGCCACTACCGCCCACCTCAATTTCTCCCTCAATCCCCTGTGGCGTGTCCTGTCCCGGTGGGGAGAGCGCACCATGTCCGTGTCTGACGACATCGTATCCTACCTTGTGGACAATTACGGCGTGGCGCGGGAGCGGATTCATACCACTATCAATGGCATCGATCTCGAGAAATTTTCGCCGGACGTGCCGTATCGGGATACCCTTGCCGCGCTCGGTCTGTCGTGTGAGGGACGCCGCCGAATCGTTTATATGAGCCGTCTCGATGCCGACCGTGCAGAATACGCCGCTGTCCTTGCAAAAATCGCTCCCCGGATCGCCGAACGATTCCCCGATACCGACATCATCATCGTCGGCGGCGGAAACGAAGAGGAGCGCATCCGCCATATCGCCGCGGAATCGAACGCCAGCGCGGGACGGCAGATCGTCACCATGACGGGCAGCCGGAGCGATACCAATGCGTTCTGTGCCTGTGCCACCATCTTTATCGGTGTGTCCCGCTCCGCACTGGAGGCAATGGCGGCGGGAGCACCCGTGATCGTCGCGGGGAACCAGGGTGTGCTCGGCATCTTCGACGAAACAAAAATGCGCCTCGCCGTGGATACGAATTTCTGCTGCCGCGGCTGTCCGAAATATACTCCCGATGAGCTGCTGCGCGATATTGCGGTTCTGCTCGCGGAATCTCCGGAATCGCTCCGCGCCCGTGGGGCGTGGTGCCGCTCCGTGGTTGCCGAATACTATACCGCCGACCGGATGGCGCGCGACTATGTGGCGATGTACGAAAAGCTCCTTGCCTCTCCGGTGCCGTTCTCCGGGCATGGAGACGTGGTGATCTCCGGCTATTACGGCTTCGGCAACATGGGCGATGAAAGCTTGCTTGAAACGATCGCCGCCTCTCTTGCCGCCGTCTCGCCCGGTGTGCGGATCACGGCGCTGACCCGCCATCCGAAAAAGGACGGCGCAAAAAACGGACTCCACTGCATCGGACGGATGAATCTGTTCCGGATTCGGAGCGAATTTGCTCACGCCAAGCTCCTTATCTCCGGCGGCGGTTCGCTTCTGCAGGACGTGACCAGCGCCAAGAGCCTATTCTACTACGCAACGCTCATCCGGCTGGCACAGAAGGCAGGGATGCGCACCATGGTCTATGCGAACGGCATCGGTCCGGTCCGTTCCGAAAAGAATCGGCGGCTGACGGCAAAAACGGTATCGGCGTGCGACGCAGTCAGCGTGCGCGACCCGGATTCCGCATCGGAACTGGCGATGCTCGGCGTGCCGGAGGCGCTTGTAACCTGTACGGCGGATCCCGCGTTCTGCATCGAGGGAACGGCGCGGTCGGTGCTGGAAAAGTGTTACGACCTGTCCGGACTCTCCTTTGCCGGGGACGAAGCACCGGGTGCGGATACCCATCGGTACTATCTCGTGTCGCTCCGGCAGTTTAAGAAAAAGGAATCCCTCGGCACAATCGTCTC
>CAVIKO010000026.1:0-30928 GCA_963643035.1 bacterium | reverse complement strand
CCTTACAGGCTGGCTCTGGAAGCAGTTTTCGCTCGTACCCGTGTTTGTGCCGATGCAGCTGCAGAACGACGATGCGATCTGCAATGCCGTGATCCGGTTGACGACTGCTCCGGCAAGACGGATCGTTCCGGATGCAGCGGCGGATTTTATCGGACTGGCGGCGGGTGCGCAGTTTGTACTCGGGATGCGCCTCCACAGCCTCATCTACGCGGCAAGCGCGGGAACCCCGATCCTCGGCATCTCGTATGACCCGAAAATCGACGCGTTCTTCCGGGTGACGCACCAGACGACGTGCGTTTCCGTGGACAACATGGATCAGACCATACTGCGCACCTACGCGGCACAGCTCTGCTCCTCGGGCGATGTGATCCGCCGCACGATGCGCGAGACGGCACGGGAAATGCGGGAAAAATGCCGCTTCGACGCGGAAACGGCGGCACGGCTGCTTGAATGAAGGACAGGAGAAAGAAAAATGAAAAAGAGAACGACAATTCTTTGCGTGCTGTGCGCCTGTGCCTTCCTTTCCGGCTGTGCAAGAAGACCAATTGCGGAAAGCGAAAAAGAGACGACGGCCGGGGCGGATGCAGAGACGGAACAAATCCTGGAAACGGAGACAGAAACAGAGAAAGAGATAGAGACAGAGACAGAGGAAATCTCCATTCCTGTCGAAAGGCGAATCGATTTTACCGCCTTTGACGAGACGCTGCTTGCAAGTGCCTTTCCGACCGCGGCAGAGACGGATGTGTCGCTCTGTGCGGACGGGGTGCAATTCACGGCATCTGCGCTCACGGTTGATCCACAGGTACGGTTTGATATCGACTCATTCTACGGTGCGATCGGATATGAGAAGACGGAGAACGGTGGTTTTGTGCCGTTTATTCCGGAGACAGTCGGCGCGATTGTGGTGAAGCTGAAAGCCACGGAAAGAGGACGATTTGAATTCTTCTATGCCACGGGGGAGATACAGGAAGCTGAGGCAGGCTGTTCGGTAGTGGGAACCTATATGAAAAGTGACAGCTGGCAATATCTGCTCCTCGATCTCGGCGATGCGGACAGCGGAAAATACAACACCTGCTTCAACGATGGCTGCCGTATCGACTGGTCGGCCAGTGCGTGTGCGGGAGACACCGTTGTGCTTGGAGAGATGCTCTTCTGGGAAGACACAAAAGAAGCGGAGGAATACGTAAAAATGATGAATGCGGAGGCGCTGATGGAAGGGACCGGCTACGGCACGGCGGAATGTACAGGCAGCGTGGAGGCTGGCTATTATGTCTGCCTGTACCAGAATAAGCTCGGAACAGAGGATGCAGGTGTACGGGAGTTCTTCGATGCGGACAATCTGGAGGCGGCAATGGCTCTCTGCAACAGCGAGAAGCAGTACGGATACCGGATTGCGGATGAAAACGGGACGGTCGTGTACGCACCGTATACGCTTTTGCAGTGCGACATTCTGCGCGAGGCAAAATATGTGACAGACTATGCGCGCGAGAACGGCTTTACCTACGGGGACGCGCCGATCAATCCCGCTATCGATCACGGTGCGAAAAAGGTCAGCTGCGACCGTCTCGTCTGCTGGGTGCTCTACCGCGCCGGATTCACCGATCAGCCGTATACCCAGGGGGTGGTGGTGTCCGCGATGCATACCTGGTCGGAAGAAAACGGATTTATGGAGATTACGGACAAGGAGGCTCTGGAGCCCGGGGACATTGTTCTCGTCCGTCCGAACAGTTCCGGAACCTATGCCCTGCACACATTCCTGTATGCCGGGGAGACGGACAGAGAAGGCGTTTTCTACCGCTACGATCACGGTTCCGATGCACGGATACAGTCGGTGCAACCCAATATGCAGGCGCTCGAACTGGACGGAGCCCCGTTCTGGCGCGCCTATCGACCGGTCGCCACTGCGGAGAACAACATATGCTATGCGCGGTATTACGCGAATACTATAGAATCATAAAGGAGTCAAAAACCTATGCGATATGGATTTATCACCCTTGCCGCCGCGGTGCCGGAGGTTTCGGTTGCGGATGCGGCGCACAACGGCGCACAGATCGTGCGGCTCATGAAAAAGGCGGCAGAGGCGGGGGCGCAGCTCGTCACGTTCCCGGAGCTTGCCGTGACTGGATACACCTGCGGCGATCTCTTTCTCACGGACAAACTGATCCGGGATGCGGAGAATGCGCTTGCCGCTATCCTCACGGAGACGGTGGGACTGCCCGTGGTCGCGCTTATTGGAATCCCGGTGCTTTGGCATGGGAAGACGTACAACGGCGCGGCGGTCTGCCTGAATGGACGGATTCTCGGCGTGGTTCCGAAAGCGAACATCCCGAATTACGCGGAATTTTACGAGATGCGCCAGTTCACTCCGGCACCCGCCGAGAACGGGACGATCACGCTGTGCGGTCAGACCGTGCCGTTTGGAAAAAAGCTCCTCTTTGCGTGTGACAATATGGAGAACTTCGTCTTTGGGTGTGAAATCTGCGAGGATTTGTGGGTCGCGGATACGCCTGGGACGGCTCTCGCAGCGGCGGGGGCGACGGTGCTGTGCAATCTCTCCGCATCCAATGAGACGATTGGAAAGGACGCGTACCGCCGGATGCTCGTACAGAGTGCGTCCGGACGGTTCGTGTCCGCCTACGTGTATGCCGATGCGGGATGTGGGGAATCGACGACGGACATCGTGTTCTCCGGCCACTCCCTGATCGCGGCAAACGGAACGATCCTTGCGGAAAACCCACCGTTCGGGGACGAAGAACTGGTGACGGCAGTCGTAGATCTCGCACATCTCGCACATGACCGCCGCCGGATGAACACCTTCACGGAAGACGCCGCTGTGTATACGACTGTCCCGTTCTCCCTGCCCGCATGGGAAACGGAACTGTCCGGCAGAATCGACCGCCATCCGTTCATTCCGGGAGGGAGTGCGGAAAAAGCATCGGTGTGCGCACGGATACTGGAAATTCAGTCGCGGGGACTGGCGAAACGGCTGACGGCTGCCCATGCGGCGGGTGCCGTGGTCGCGTTGTCCGGAGGACTGGACTCCACTCTCGCGCTCCTTGTGACGGTGCGGGCAATGGATATTCTCGGATGGGATCATAAAAAGATCACGGCGGTCACCATGCCTTGTTTCGGCACCACATCGCGTACCCGGTCGAATGCGCAGATCCTCGCGGAGGAGTGCGGCACCACGTTCCGGGCAATCGACATCAAGGAGGCGGTGGACGTACACTTCCGCGACATCGGACACGATCCGGAAAATCATTCCGTGGTCTATGAAAACGCGCAGGCGCGGGAACGGACGCAGATCATCATGGACATCGCGAATGCAGACGGCAGTCTTGTGATCGGCACGGGGGATCTGTCCGAGCTGGCGCTGGGCTGGGCAACGTACAACGGGGATCATATGTCGAATTACGGTGTCAACGGCGGCGTGCCGAAAACACTGGTGCGCCATATCGTATCGTACTGCGCGGAGGTGACGGAGAACCGCCGCCTTGCCGATGCACTGTTCGATATTCTCGCAACCCCCGTCTCGCCGGAGCTTTTGCCGCCGAAGGACGGGGACATCGCGCAGCGGACGGAGGACATTGTGGGACCTTACGATCTGCATGATTTCTTCCTCTATCATTACGTGCGCTACGGGGAGGAACCGGAGAAGATTTACCACGAGGCATGCGCGGCGTTTGATGGGGAATTTTCACCGGAGACGATCGCAAAGTGGCTGACAACGTTCTGCCGCCGGTTCTATACGCAGCAGTTCAAGCGGAGTGCGCTGCCGGACGGCCCGAAGGTCGGTTCTGTGGCTCTCTCTCCGCGCGGGGATTGGAGAATGCCCTCGGACGCTTCTCCGATGCACTTCACGCTGTGAGGACAGGCGCATGAAGAGAATTCTCATCATCGACGGACAGGGCGGCAAGCTGGGCAGACTCCTTGTGGAATCGCTGCGGCAGAGCGGGGCGTACCACATCACGGCGGTGGGGACGAACGCCATCGCGACCTCGAATATGCTGCGCGCGGAGCCGGATGAGGCGGCGACCGGGGAGAATGCCGTGCGGGTGTGCAGCCGCCGTGCCGACGTGATCTGCGGACCGATCGGGATCGTGATCGCGGATGCCATGAACGGGGAGGTGACCCCGGCGATCGCGTTGGCGGTGGGACGGGCGGATGCGGTGCGGATCCTCCTCCCGATGAATCGGCTGACCGCCCGTAAACAGTGCGACAACCGGGTCGCGGGAATCCGGGACGTGCCCCTGTCGGAGCTGATCCGTGACGCGGTGCGTCAGATCGCCGCCGTATGCGCGCCGGAGAACGCCGAAGAAGTGAAAACGGAGGACGCGTCGGGAGAATGATCCCGTGAAAGCGTACAAGGCGCGGGAGACGTGTTAAAATATTGTAAATAATGAAAAAATTCTCCCCATGCGGGAACTTTTTGCGCTATAATAGCGTCATAAAAGTAAAAGGGATCCGTATGCGCAAGCGGCGGAATCCGAAAACCAAAACAAATCACGCGGTACCCAAATGCCGCAAAAGAAGGAAGGTTCAAAAATGAAACGGAAATGTTACGCACTCCTCTCCCTGCTCCTTGCTGTTTGCATGGTGCTCCCGATGGGAATCTTCGTGGGGGCTAATAACACGAAGCCGGAGATAAAAATTGAAGTATCCGGTAATATTGGCTCCGACGGCAAAGTAACAACAAAAAGTGAAGATTATACGGACAGTTCCATTGATCTGGCACTGAACGGAACGGCAAAAGTGACGGTAACGGTACCTGACGGATATACGGTAACAGTGTCCGGAGAGGGGAAAGGAGTTACCGGTATTACCGGAAGCGGTTCATCCTATCAGATTTATGCGCTTTCCACAAAGTTGGGAACTTCTGATACTTATACATTTACTGCGACCAAGAAAGGTGTAGATACGCCTCTGACCGCAACGCTTGGTGTAAAAGTAACAGAGCGTAAAATTCTTTATGTTGCTATCACAGCGGATGTAGATGGAACAAACATGCTTCTTGAAAACAATGTCTCTTTCAAGCCCGGTCAGACTATTTCGGTAAAAAATGTGCAGTTCTTCTACAACGATGGAACAAACAGCACATCTCTTGCTGAGGCGACACCGGATAAGGTTACTGTGACTGGCGGCATGGACAAACTTTCCTTTGAAGTAAAGGATACCGACGGACTTTCTATAACCGCAATTTATAAGATTTTCGTGCTCGGCAAGACCATTGAAGAAATTACTGTGGATGATGTTACAAAGCCGGCGGAATATAAAGATAGCAGTGCAGATATCATGAATGATATCACGGTCCGCGTGAAGTATACGGACGGCAAAACGGTAATCCTGAACGCAGAGGATTACTCGATCACCTTGTACGATGGTGAGAAAGTGGTAAGCGGTCTGATTACGAAAGATAACTATAAAAATTTGTCTTTCACGATTACATACGACGGATATACCACGAATAACAAATTCAATGTTGCCGATTACATTACATATTCTACCGCGAAACCCACTGACCTGACCATGACTTTTGGTAAGAATGCGAAGAAAGATTGGGTTGAAGGACAGACTTTCAATGAATTCAACGACGTAACGGTTACAATCATTTACGATGACGGCAATACCACAACCGTTACCAACAGTGATATCGCTAATAAGCTGAAACTGTCCATTTCCAAGTTCGTCTATGGCGAGAATTATATCACAGTTGAATACACCGAGAGCGGCAAGACCATTTCTAAGAAGGTCTCAACAAATGGTCTGACGATTTCCAAAAAGCTCGTTGACCATCTGGAAATTACCGCGAAACCGAAAACAATGGATTATACCGATGGTGACAAGCTGAATCTCGACGGCATGGAGATCAGCCTGATTTATAACAATGGCGATGAACAAGCACTCCCGTACAGCTACACGAAATTCAGTTGCTCTCCGGCAAACGGTTCTGTTCTCTCTGCCGGAACAACGCCGATTTATGTGATTTATAATGATACCTATGTGGATAGCAACGGTAAGACCCAGAATATTGAAAAGTCTGTGTCTATGAAGCTCGTAGTAAAAAAAGCAGGACTTAAAGTAACCTCCGCAGAGTTAACCTACGGTTATTCTGGAAAAACAGAGTATTTTGTGGGAGAGAGTTTCAATAGCAATGGGTTCCGTGTGACCCTTATTTTCAGTGACGGTACCAAAAATATTCAGCCTTTGAATGGCGACAATATTAAAATTACAAAATATCTGGTTGAAGACACGCTATATACCTCTGCTCCAACATTCAAAAAAGCGCAAAGCGGTCATATCACGCTGACTTTTGATTACAGTACTGAGGATGGAACCTATAAGAATATCGAACTTCCGATTTTTGTAAATGTCACCAAGCGCCCGAACCTCAAGTCCATCACCGCTACTTTTGTTAAGAAAGACGAAATAGGATATGCGGAAGGCTATTATGTAGGTGATGTTCCCTCCGTACTGGATTTCAACTACACTGTTTTGTATGATGATGGTTCCTCTAGGACATTCCCTGTTTCTGAATCAGATAAAGGCTATAGCGCATCTAATCCGTATACATATTCCAAAACAGACGACAACACAATTGTTTACTACACATTAAAGCTTACTCCGACTCGGGTTGAGGAAAGTACCAAGGCGATTCGTGTTGCCTATACGGAAAAAGTAACACTGAACGGCAGCACAACCACCAACACCGTATATACCGATGTCGAGGTAAATGTCACTATTCCCGACTGCATTCTCAAGCATTATAACTCCTCCACTAGAAAATACGAAACCAAAACCTACGAATCTCTGTTTAACGCGCTGGAAGCGTCCGCGGACGGAGACGAACTCCAGCTCTACCGCGATGTTACCATGACCTCCGACTATGCGTCCGATAAGAATCTGGAAATCGACCTCAACGGTTATACCTTAACGATGATTCGTCGCGAAATTTATGTCCGCTCCAACGCATCCTCCTCTACGGAGATCACCTTCTCCAACACCTCCCGCGATGACGCGCACATCCGCTATACGAACAACGAGGACGAGGATGTCATCGTTTCCTATGGCAAGGAATACGTCATCAACCGTTCCTCCAACAGCAACGGCAAATACGACATCACCATCACCTCCGTGAAGAACGGCAAGGTCACCGGTCCGAGCGAGGTCATCCACGGCCACGACGCGAAGTTCACCATCACTCCGAACGACGGCTATGAAATCGCTGCCATCAAGGTCAACTCCAAGACCTATAAGGCATCGAGCGACAACACGCTCCTCATCGAGGACGTGCGCGAAAAGCTGACCGTCACCGTTACCTTCCAGGAAAAAGCATGGCAGAACCCCTTCACGGACGTTCCCAAGTCCGCCACCTATTATAAGGCAGTCCAGTTCGTATATGAGGAAGGTCTGTTCAACGGCACTTCCGCCACCAAGTTCGAACCCGACACCACCATGACCCGCGCCATGTTCGTCACCGTACTCGGCAGACTTGCAGGCGTCGAGGTGGACAACTACAAGACCTCCAGCTTCTCCGATGTCGCTACCGGGCAGTGGTACAGCGAATACGTGGAATGGGCGTCCTCCATCGGTCTCGTGGAAGGCTACGGCAACGGCAAGTTCGGCCCGAACGACTCCATCACCCACGCACAGATGTATGTTCTGATGGAACGGTACGCCGACATCATCGAGGGTAAGACCACCGTCGCGTCCGGCACCTCCATCTCCGCAAACGACGTGCGCGATATCCCGGATTGGGCATACGAAGCAGTGGAATACGCCGCAAAGAAGGACTTCCTCGTGGTTTCCTCCTATAAGCTGACCCCGAACGACAACGCAAAGCGTTCTGAGCTTGCTATGCTGCTTCAGAAGTTCTGCAAGAACGTCCTTGAATATTAAGACAGTCCCCTATGACGAAAAACCGTCCTGCGAGCAATCGCGGGGCGGTTTTTTGCGTTTGTGACAGAATCCTGTTGACAAAACCGCCGCCTTTTAGTATAATGGTAGCAGTGAAAATATGGTGTGCGGACGGGATTCCTGTCTGCGCTGGAATGCAAAGGAGCTGTTTTATCATGGAAAAATTCAGAGTCGGTCAGATTGGGCTCGGCGGCCGCGGTATGGGGCATCTCGCCGGGATTTTCTGCGAACGGGACGACGTGGTCGTGACCTATGTCTGCGACGTATACGAGGATCGCTGTGCGGCGGCAGTTAAGATGGTCGAGGAACGGAACGGCAACACGCCCAAGTCCACGACGAACTATAAGGAGGTCTGCGAATCCCCGGATGTCGATGTCGTGATCGTCACCTCCGCATGGGAAAACCACATTCCGGCGTGCGTGTACGCCATGGAATGCGGCAAGCAGGTGGCAACCGAGGTCGGCGGTGCGTACTCCATAGACGATTGCTGGAAGCTCGTGAATACCTACGAAAAGACCGGAATCCACTGCATGATGCTCGAAAACTGCTGCTACGACCGGAATGAGATGATGGTCATGAAGATGGTGCGCGAGGGACTGTTCGGCAAGATCGTCCATTGCGAGGGCGGCTACCAGCATGATCTGCGCGGCGAAATCAGCCACGGCAAGGAAAACCGTCACTACCGTCTCCGCAATTACCAGAACCGCTGCTGTGAAAACTATCCGACGCACGAGCTCGGTCCGATTGCGAAGATTCTCGACATCAACCGCGGCAACCGTATGGTCAAGCTCACCTCCATGGCATCCGGTGCGTGGGGACTCAACACATATGCCGAAACGCGTGAGGATGTGGATCCTGCGCTCCGTTCCTACCGCTTCAAACAGGGCGACGTGGTGAAAACATTGATCCAGTGCGCGCACGGCGAGACGATCTGCTTAACGCTCGACACCACACTCCCGCGCTACTACAACAGGAACTTCACGATCCGCGGCACGAAGGGCTTCTTCGGTGAGACGGAAAACATGGTCTACATCGACGGCAAGTGTGTGGAATTCGGCCATGACAACTTCAACAACGTGGAGGAATACCGGAAGGAATGGGAACATCCGGTATGGAAGCACTTTGAAGAAGAGGGCGTAAAAGGCGGTCACGGCGGCATGGACTGGTTGGTGTTCGACGCGTACTTCTCTGCGCTCCGCGATGGTATGGTTCCTCCGATCGACACCTACGACACCGCTGCGTGGATGGCGATCACCCCGCTGTCCGAGATCTCCATCGCAAACGGCAGTATGCCGGTGGACATTCCGGATTTCACCCGCGGTATGTGGACGCACAGAACGGACAAGAACACCGGCTTCTACGCGCTCGATAAATAAAGAAAAGCGGCAAAACGCAAAACAAGATTACGCATAGCTGAAATAAGGAGACAAACCAAATGAGTGATACCATCAAAACGATCCGCGAGGCAGCCCCCTCGTATGGCAGCATCCCGTTCTGGAGCTGGAACGATCGTCTGGAGGAGAGAGAGATGCGCCGCCAGATCGGTCGGATGCAGGAACTTGGCATGAGTGCCTTTTTCATGCACGCGCGCGGCGGTCTGGAAACGGAATACCTCTCCGATGAGTGGTTCAACGCCGTGAATATCTGCATCGACGAGGCGAAAAAGCGTGGCATGGAAGCGTGGGCATATGACGAAAACGGCTGGCCGAGCGGATTCGCGGGCGGAAAACTCCTGAACGATAAGAAGAATTTCGCGCTCGGACTCCTGTGGGAATACACCGATACGTTCCCGTGCGATGAGGATACCGTGGCGGCATATACGAAAAACGACGATGGCTCTTTCACATGGGTCACGGCCGATTGCGGCGCGCCCGAGTACCTCCGTCTCTATCGGCAGTACGACCGGAGCTATGTCGATGTGCTGGACGGCGAGATCACAAAGAAATTTCTGCACCTGACCCACGAGGAATACGAAAAACGGTGCGGCGCGGATTTCGGCGGCGCGATGCCCGGCTTCTTCACCGATGAGCCGCAGTACTTCCGCTGGGGTCACACCTACTCGAATACGCTGCCTCGCACGTTCAAGGAAACCTACGGCTACGAGATCTACCCCGGACTGCCCGCCATCTTCTTTGATTTCGACGGCGCGGACAAATTCCGGTTCGACTATTATAAGCTCCTCCACGAGCAGTTCATCAACAACTGGGTGAAGATCGTCTACGAATGGTGCGAGGCACACGGTGTCCGACTGACCGGACACGCCGTAGAAGAAACGTCCCTCGGCGGACAGATGATGTGCATCGGCGGAGTCATGCCGTTCTACGAATACGAGCATATTCCGGGCATGGATTACCTCGGACGCGGTATTTCCGACGATATTGCTCCGAAGCAGCTCGGCTCCGTCTGCGCACAGCTTGGAAAGAAAAAGGCACTGTCCGAAATGTTTGCGTGCTGTGGCTGGGACGTATCGCCTACCGAGCTGAAGCGGATTGCCGATGTGCAGTATGCATCCGGCGTGAATCTGATGTGCCAGCACCTGTACCCGTACAGCGAACGCGGGCAGAGAAAGCGCGACTATCCGCTCCATTATTCCGAACACAATCCGTGGCAGCCCTCGTTCGCGGCGTTCGATCGCCATTATGCCAATCTCGGTGCGACACTGGCATACGGTACGGAATACGCTCCGATTCTCGTTGTCCATCCGATCCACGGCGCATACATGAAGTATAAAAAAGGAACCGATACGCTTTCCGAGATCGAAGGTCATTTCTTTGGATTGTCCCGTTTCCTCGGACAGAACCAGATTCCCTATCACTACGGCGATGAAAATCTGATGAAGAAGTACGCGCATGTGGCGGACGGAAAGCTCGTCGTGGGCGAATGTACCTATGACGCGGTGGTGATTCCGTTCACATACTCCCTCGACCACGAGACGTGCGCGATGCTCAAGGAATACCTCCAGGCAGGCGGTAAGCTGTGGCTCTATAAGGATGTGCCGGGCTGCGTGGACGGCGAACCGGCGGATCTTTCCTGGCTGAAAGCGAACATCACGACCGAGGATCTGCTCGGCTATCGCGACGCCGTGATGGAGCGGGACGGCAAAAATGTGGATGCGCTGCGCAAGATGACCCGCTGTGCGGCGGATGGCTCCCGCCTTGTCTTTGTCACGAACATCACGGAAAATACCCTCGACGACGTGACGATCTACTTCCCCGGCGCGAAAACGATTGCCGCCGTATCGATGGAGGATTTCTCAACCGCTCCCGTATACGGTGAAAAATGCGCGCACGGTGTCACGATCCGGACGCGGTTTGCGGACGCGGGCAGCGTGGTGTATCTCGTAAACGGCGACGCGGATACGCTGGTGATCGGCGAGGAGCCGCACGCGAAAGCCTACATTCCGGTGCCGGATAAGATGGCGTTCACGGAAAAGCCGGAGAACATGATGACCCTCGATCTGGCGTCCCTGTCCATGGACGGCGTGCATTTCGATGAGCCGTACTCCCTCTACGGGATCAAGGACAACCTCTTACGTGAGCAGGTGGACGCGGACATCTGGCTCCGATATCGGTTCACGGCGCGTGACGTTCCGACAAAGCTGCGCCTGGTACTCGATGTGATGGGACAGGAATCCGTCACTGTCAACGGCACGGAGGTTATGACAAACGGCGATTGGTGGTTTGACCGGAAATTCACCTGCTACGACATCGCACACGCGGTTCATGCGGGTGAGAACGACGTGGTGGTCAAGCTCCACCATTACCAGAGACCGTACGTGTACGAGGTTCTCTACAGCGGCGTATCCGAATCGCTGCGCAACTGCCTTGTATTCGATACGGAAGTCGAGTGCGTGTATCTCGTTGGTGATTTCGCCATCGAAACGGACGCACCGTTCACACCGGACGCGCGCCACAGCGAATGCTATAGCGGCAGCTTCACGCTCGTGTCCCAGAAGCCGACCGTCAATGTGCGCGACGTCGTGCAGGACGGCTATCCCTTCTTTGGCGGCCATCTGCACGTATCGTTCCCGTACACGTACAAGGCGGGTGATCCCACGACATTGAAGCTCGGCGGCAGATTCGCGACGTGCGCCGTGACCGTCAACGGTGTACCGGCGGGCGAGATGCTCTTTGACCGCGAGATGGATCTGTCCGCGTACCTGCGTGAGGGCGAGAACGTGATCGGTCTGGACATTGCGAACGCGATGCGCAACCTGATGGGCCCGCATCATCGCCACGATCCGGAACCGTACGGCGTGGGACCGAACACCTTCTCTTTCGAAAAGGAGTGGAACGGCAGAGAATGCCCCGGCTACGTTGATCGCTACGCCTTCGTCCGTTTCGGGATCGAATAATCCCGGCGGAAGGAAAACGGGGGTAACGGGGCCGCTTTTCGAAAAAAGCTAAGCAAAAGCTCTATACTTGAAAAGGTATTTCGTTAGGATTGTCTCATATTGCAAAACAGGGAGTTTCTTTGGAGACTCCCTGTTTTTGAACTTTGTAATAACTACAGTTGTCAATATGAGTGTGAAATTGTGTAAAATCACAACGAAAGCCTTGCAATTACCAGAAAAATGTGCTATACTGAATACAGTGTATGGCGTATTGCCGGAATATTACAAAAACTGGAGTTTCTTATGAAAAAACGACTCGCAATTTTCTTAGCACTGCTGCTGGCTGCCGCGCTGCCGCTTTCCTCCTGTGGGAACGGATCGACGACAGAGCCTGAGGGCGGCACGGATACCACCACGAACGCAAACACAGACGGAAACGAAAACACCGAAACGGAGACGGAGATCGATCCCTCGACTCTCGACGAGCTTCCGACGGACAACAAGGACTATCAGGACTACACGTTCACGATTCTCGGACACGAATATGCAGCGGCGGCTGTGGCGTGGGGCGTACAGGACATCGCCGTGGATGAGCTGACTGGCGAGCGGATCAACGACGCGGTATTTGAACGCAACAACATGATTGCGGAACGCTTCGGTGTGACGATTGCGAAGAATCTGGTAAGCGACCCGGTAGTGGATGCGAAAAAGCTCATCCAGAGCGGTGACGATGCGTTCGACCTGCTGCAGACGCATGTGCAGAATCAGGCGAACTTGGCAGTGCAGGGATTCCTTGCCAATATGAACGAGCTTCCCTATGTGAATTTTGAGAAGGCATGGTGGGATACCACATCCCTTTCAGGTATCCGCGTGGGCGACAAGACGTACTACGCGCTGGGCGACAGTGCGCTGAACGGCAAGAAAGCATCGTGGATTACGATGTTCAATAAATCCCTGACGGACAAGGCGGGCATTTCGGACCTCTACGACACGGTGCGCGAGGGCAAATGGACACTTGACCTGATGCAATCCTACGCGGAATCGATGGCGGTGGATCTGAACGGCGATGGGGAAATGACATGGGGCGAGGATGTATTCGGCATTGGTCTGCAGGATGAGTCGGCGGTTCCGCTTCTGCTCGGCACAGGTGTAAAGCTGATCGATCTCAACAGCGACGGCTCGTACACATACAACATGAACAGCGATGCGGTTGTGTCCGCGATGGAGCGGATCAACAGCTTCATGAAGAAGTCGAACAACAGCTATATTCTGAACGCGAACCGCTATGACGGTATGACGAACCAGTGGATTGAGTTCCGCAAGGTCTTTATGGCGGATCAAATGGGCCTCTATATTTGTGCGCTGTCTGCCGTCAACCTGATTGCAGGTGAGATGGAATCCGATTTCGGAATTCTCCCTGTGCCGAAGCTGAATGAGGAACAGGACAAATACTACAGCACATTCCAGTACAACAATGCACACTGCCTGTCCGTGCCGAAAACCGCAGGTGATCTGACGCGTACCGGACTGATTACAGAGGCGCTGGAGATGTTCTCGCACACCACGGTGCTTCCGGCATACTATGACTACACGCTGACGAATCGAAATGTACGGGACACGGATTCTGCGGAAATGCTCGACATCATCTTTGCCTCCCGGAATTTCGACATTACGATGGCGTACAACGGCAAGACAGCCATGCAGACCTTCCTGCAGACCTGTGCCGTATCGGATTCCTTTGATTATTCCTCCAAGGAGGCCTCCAACCGCAGCAAACTCGAAAAGGCCATGGACGAGATCATCAAAAGCGTGTTGAACGGCGGCGAATGAGTGGGAATACTATGCAGCTGATTGGTGGGGCGATCCATCCCACTCTCGAGAATTTCCTTGGCAGGAAATTCTCCGAAGGTAGGCTTATATCGTCGAGTGGGAATACTGTACAGCTGATTGGTAGAGCGATCCATCCCACTCCGTCGGGTGTATCAGGAGCGACCGATTGATTTTGCGTCAATGATACAATTTCCGCATCCTGTACGGAACAGAAAGGAGTTACTTATGGTTTACACTATGAAAAAACGCTGTATTGCTGGTACATTGGCACTTTTCATGCTCTTGTTTTCCTCCTGCAGCGCAGCGGAATCTGAGAACGATACAGCAGAATCCGCTCCCGTCGATTCTGCAAGCGAAGAAACCGCAGCTCCTGAGGAAACAAGACCGCCGCTGAATTTGCCCGATATGGATTTCAACGGCGCCGCATTTCGAACATCGTACTTCTGCGGCAGTGAGGAAAGTGAGACCGGTATGCTGCAGCCGACCGAAACGACCGGCGAGGCGGTCAATGATGCCATCTACAACCGCAACACAATGCTCATGGACAAATACAACTTTGTCTTTGAGACCACGCCGATTGTCAGCGACTACGGCAAGCACACCAAGAATATATCCGCGATGATTCTCGCAAATGAGGACGCGTATGAGATGATCTATGGTCATGTTGTCGGGACGTGCAACAATGCGGTTGCGGGTGATTACCGGAATCTCTATGACATACCCTACTTGCAGATGCAGGCGGAATGGTGGCCGGCCCAATCAGTGGATGACATGACGGTATACGGACGCATGTATACGATTACCAGCAGTGCCACCTATGATCAGCTTGCCAACGCAAAGGTTGTGTATTTCAACAAGGATCTTGCTGAGCAGTATCATCTGCCGGATCTTTATGAAATCACCCGAAACGGAAACTGGACGCTCGATGCTTTGATAGAACAATCCAGCGGAATCTATCAGGATGTCAATGGCGACGGTGTACACGATCCGGATGACCTGTACGGATATACCACCATTGCTGTGCAAAACGGATTCTTCGTCTCGACCAACACACCGGTGCTGGCAAAAACCGAGGATGGCGGCAGAGAAATTTCCGTCATGAATGAGCGCACTGTCAATCTGATTGAAAAACTGTACAGCTGGTATTATGAATCCGGAGCTGTGCATTTAACCGTCACAAGCGATACAGACCCTCATTTTTATACCTGGAATTTTGCCGCCGGCAAAGCGGCGTTCTCGTTTGGAAAATTGAAGCAGGCGTCGCAGAATTACCGGGAATCGGATATCACCTATGGGATTTTGCCGCAGCCGAAATACGATACGGCGCAGGAGATGTATTCTACCTTCGCCTGCCCGAACCTGTTTAGTATTCCGCTTACCTGCCAAAATACGGATCTTGCGGGATTTGTGCTGGAAGCGATGACGTATTACGGGTATTACGATATTGTTCCCGTATATTATGAGACCACATTGCAGGGCAAAATCGCCGATGCGCCGGAGGATGTAGAGATGCTGGAAATCATCAACAATACGCTGACCGTTTCCTTTGCCTATTGTTACGACAACTGGGAAGGATTTGCGCATTTCCTCAGCGCCATCTTTAATGAAAAAACCGGCGACAAGGATGTGGCAAGCTTCTTCCAGAAGAGGGAAAAATCCGCCGAAAAACGCCTGCAAACTTGTCTGGATGCTTTCCGCACGGAATAATCTGCAACAGATCCTGTGCCGTAAAGAAAAGTCTCCCCATGCAGAAAATCTGTATGGGGAGACTTTATGCTTTTTTCTCACAGCTTTTCCCGCAGGTACCGACCCGTCCATGACCGATCGTTTGCCGCCACCTCTTCCGGAGTGCCTGTCGCGATCACGGTGCCGCCGTTATCGCCGCCCTCCGGTCCCATGTCGATGAGGTAATCTGCGGTTTTGATGAGGTCGAGGTTGTGTTCAATCACCACGACGGAATTGCCCTGATCCACGAGCCGCTGGAGAACGCCGATGAGCTTTTCCACATCCGCGGAATGGAGTCCCGTCGTCGGCTCGTCGAGAATGTAGATCGTCCGACCGGTCTGCCGCTTGGATAGCTCGGTCGCCAGCTTGACACGCTGCGCTTCGCCGCCGGAGAGGGTTGTGGACGATTGTCCGATCTTGATGTACCCGAGTCCGACCTCGCACAATAGCTTCAGGCGGGAGCCGATTTTCGGAATGTCCGCGAAGAATGACGCGCCCTCCTCCGCTGTCATGTCGAGTACGTCCGCGATCGTTTTGTCCTTGTAGCGCACCTCCAGTGTTTCCCGATTGTACCGCTTGCCGTGGCAGACATCACAGGTCACGTACACATCCGGGAGAAAATGCATCTCGATCTTCTTGACACCGTCACCCTCGCACGCCTCGCAGCGGCCGCCCTTTGTGTTGAAGGAGAACCGTCCTGCCGTGTATCCGCGCAGCTTGGCAGACGGTGTCTGGGCGAAGAGGGTGCGAATGTCGCCGAACAGCCCCGTGTACGTCGCCGGATTGGAACGCGGGGTTCGTCCGATGGGACTCTGGTCGATGGCGATCACCTTATCGAGAAATTCCTCGCCGTCGATGCGGGTACACTTCCCCGGGTAAGTGATGGCACGGTTGAGATCGCGGGCGAGGGTGCGGTAGAGGATTGCGTTGATCAGGGACGATTTGCCGGAGCCGGATACCCCGGTCACGCATACGAACATACCGAGCGGGATGGTCACATCGATGTTCTTGAGGTTGTTTTCCCGTGCGCCGAGGATGGAAAGATATTTTCCGTTGCCCGGCCGTCTCACCGCAGGAACAGCGATTTTTCGTCTGCCGGAGAGAAACGCGCCGGTCAGAGAGGCGGGATTTGCCGCGACCTCGGATGGCGTGCCGCACGCGACGATCTCGCCGCCGTGGACACCTGCACCCGGCCCCACATCGATGAGGTAGTCGGCGGATTCCATTGTTTCCTCATCATGTTCGACGACGATGACGGAATTGCCCTGGTCGCGCAGCCTTTTGAGGGTCGCGATGAGTTTTGTATTGTCGCGCTGGTGGAGTCCGATCGACGGCTCGTCGAGGATATAGAGTACGCCTGCCAGGGACGAACCGATCTGTGTCGCCAGCCGGATCCGCTGCGCTTCGCCGCCGGAGAGTGTTCCCGCCGACCGTGCCAGCGTGAGGTAATCGAGTCCCACATTCACAAGAAAACCGAGGCGGCTTTTCAATTCCTTGAGGATCTCCCGCGCAATGGTCATTTCCGTATCCGTGAACGTGAGGTGGTTTACGAAATCGAGCGCGTCCGTGATGCTTTTTGCGCAAAACTGTGCGATGTTCGCACCGCCGATGGTGATGGACAGGGCGTTTTCGTTCAGCCGTGCGCCGTGGCAGACCGGACAGATGGAATCGGTGAGAAACTGTTCGTAGTATTCGGCGTTCCACGCGTTTGGTGCGGCACGGTCGGTGACCATTTTGACAAGCCCCTCGAACCGGACAGTCTGCGTCTGGACGCGGGAATCGAACACACGGCGCGCGGTCACAGGGGTATCGGAACCGTAGAGGAGCGCGTCGAGGGCGGCTTTCGGAAAATCACGGAGCGGCATATGCAGATCGGCACCGAGCGGCTTCAGCACGGCGGCGATCACGGGACCGTTCCAGCTGTCCTCTGTCAGGGTTTTGAAGCCGTTGACGTTGATGGCTCCGTCATCGAGAGAAAGGGACATATCGGGAATGAGCTTGTCCGGCGTGACGGTGCGCATGACGCCGAGTCCGGCACAATGGGGACACGCGCCAAACGGGTTGTTGAACGAGAACATACGCGGCTCCAGCGTGCCGATGGAGATCCCATGCTCCGGGCAGGCGAAGTGGGTGGAATATTCCGTCATCACACCCTCCCCCTCACGCGGTACGGTCAGAACCCGGACAAAACCGTCGGATTCCCGCAGGGCGCATTCCACGGAGTCGGAAACACGGGTGCGCGCATCCGGTTTGACGACGATGCGATCCACGACCAGCTCCACGGTATGCTTTTTGTTTTTGTCCAGTTCTATTTCCTCACCGAGGTCGTAGATTACGCCGTCCACGCGGATTCGGGCGTATCCGTTTTTGCGTGCGTCGGCGATCACCTTTTCGTGACGTCCCTTTTTCTCACGGACGATGGGGGAGAGGAGCATGACGCGCTCGCCTGCCGGGAGACTCATGATCTTATCGATGATCGTTTCCGTGGTGGTCTGCCGGATCTCGCGTCCGCAGACGGGGCAGTGCGGGATGCCGAGACGGGCGTAGAGGAGGCGGAGATAGTCATAGATCTCGGTGACGGTGCCGACCGTAGAGCGCGGATTTTTGGAGGTGGTTTTCTGGTCGATGGAGATAGCGGGAGAAAGTCCCTCGATGGAATCCACGTCGGGCTTATCGAGCTGACCGAGGAACATGCGGGCATAGGAGGAGAGGGATTCGACAAACCGCCTATGTCCTTCGGCATACAGGGTATCGAAGGCAAGGGAGGATTTCCCGGAGCCGGACAGACCGGTGATGACGACGAGCTTCTCGCGGGGAATGGTAACGTCGATGTTTTTAAGGTTGTTCATCCGTGCGCCGTGGATGACGATATTTTCGGGCATAATGGTATCCTTTTTGATTTACTATCGGCTGTTTTTATAAGGAAGGTGCTTGGCTTTTGGTGTTTGTATTGGTTTTATTTTTCTGCCAGTTCCTGCAATCTTACGATCATTTCGTCACTGCGGAGTTTGTCTTCGCGGAACGCTTTGCGGAGAAGGGGAGAAGGAACAAATTCATCGTATTTCTCGAACACGGGGGCTTCCGTTTGTCCGATCAGGGCGTCGAGGTCCACGCCGTTTGTCCTGACCTCCGCGGCGAGATCGCGGATGAGGTCAACACCGGATCCGTTTTCGAGCTTGAAGGTCATATAGTAGCAGCCCTCGAATTCCATGCCGGAGAGCTTATAATGACCGGCGTTGCGGACAAGGTAGCGGCGGAGCGTGCGGAACGATCTTGTACCGAGCCACGGGAACAGTGCCCACGTATATCCCCCGAGCGGCAGAATGGAGTGGGAGCAGAGTCCCGTATTCCGTGCAAGCGCGCGGGCGGTGCGGAGCCGTTTCAGGGCGCCTTCCTTGAGATAGGGGTATTCCGTATCCTCGCACAGCACCTGCCGCATCCTCTCGAGAATGCGTGTGTGTACCTCGCCGAAATCGCCGGGCCACGCGGCTTCCATTTTGCCGCGCACACTCTTGACGTAGATGAGGTGGCGGGGCAGATCCAGCTCTGTGACCTCCCAGACTCTGCCGGCAAGGGCGAAGCGATCCCCGACGGGCGGCGGACTGTTGAGAACGCCGATTTCATCGGATTCACAGCGGACGGTGTAGTCGTCATTGTCCTTGAATACGGCGTAGAATTTGAAGGAATCTGCCAGCCGTTCACCGCGCAGACCGAGGATCAACTCCCGCTCTTCCGTCATCTCGAGCCAGTCGTTGTGGATCATCGAGAGCAGGAGGGTTTTGTAGTCGTCTTTTTCGATGTACCGGAACGGCGGCAGATGGAGCACCCGTTCGGCGAGGTTTGCGGGAGAAAGCGCGCCGGCAGCAGCAAGGACGGAGAGCGTCTGCTGGAAGAGGAGGCTCAGCGGCATTTTGCGGATGTTCGGCGGTTCGATGAACCGTTCCTCAATGTAAAGCTGGACGATGGCGATCCCCTTGAGAAGATCCCACGGGATCAACTGCGGCAGCGGGGTATTGGGCAGCGGATTTTCCTCACGAAAGACCATCATCATTTCCGGCGGATCACCGCGCCGACCGCTTCTGCCGAGCCGTTGTAGGAAGGACGAGACGGTATTGGGGGCGTTCTGTTGGATCACGCGTTCCAGTCTGCCGATGTCGATGCCCAGTTCCATGGTAACGGTGGCGCACACGACATGATGGGTGTCATCGTCCTTCATTTTCAGTTCCGCTTCCTCTCGGATGGCGGCGGAGAGAAAGCCATGGTGGATGAGGAACACATCCGGCTCTCCGCGTCGTTCGGCAATCTGGCGCATGGTGGCGGTGACATACTCTGTTTCCTCGCGGGAATTGGAAAAAATGATCGCTTTCCGGTCGTGAGTGCATTCGTAAATGTATTCGTAACCCAAATCGAGCGGGATGGCAGGCGTGGGAGGCGCGTCGCCTGTATTGCTGTCCTCGTCTGTCTGCGGATGGGCGGCGGCGTAATCCATGGCTGCCTCGACGGAGGACTGCTCTGCCACGTCCTTTTCCATAATAAAGAAATGCTCCATGCCGAGTCGCCAACGGATCTTCTGCGGTGTGACGTGCGCGATGGCGGTGTGCCGTCCACTTGCCGCGCCGAGCCAGGCCGCCGCGCGCTCCATATCGCCAATGGTGGCGGACAGACCGATCCTGCGAGGAGATACGCCGGTTCGTTCGCGAAGACGGGCAAGCTGACAGAGAATCTGGTTGCCGCGATCGGTGCCGGTCAGGGTGTGGATCTCGTCGATGATGACATAGCGGAGGTCGCCGAAGATGCGCATGAGATCGGCGTTCCGGTGGATGAGCATCCCCTCCAGGGATTCCGGTGTGATTTGCAAAATGCCGCGCGGATCCTTCATGAGTCGGTTCTTCTGGGACGCGGCAACGTCACCGTGCCAATGGGTGACGGGGATTCCTGTCTCGCTGCACAGCTCGGAAATGCGTCCAAACTGGTCGTTGATGAGGGATTTGAGGGGAGCGATATAGATGACCCCGACGGAGGTGGGCATATCGTCATAGAACTGGGAGAGGATGGGAAAGAACGCTGCTTCCGTTTTTCCGGATGCGGTTTGGGACGGCAGAAGGAGGTTGTCCTCCGCGTGAAAGAGGATCTCGGCGGCGGCGACTTGAATTTCGCTGAGCCTGTCCCAACCGCGACTATAGATAAAATCCCGCACAAACGGGCAGTATTCATCGAAAACGGACATGTGTACTCCTCTCTCTTTTTTGACCTGCGGTCGGCTTGAATCGTTGGTTTGGGATTCTTCAATGAGGAATACCTCATCGCTCTTGTAGATTATATTGCTCCTCGCGGGGGCGGTCATGGAAACAGGAAACGGGATTTGCGTATCCCTTCTCTTTTCCGCTTCTCTCAGAATTCCAAATCGTCCAGTGTGATTTTTGCACCGGGATTTTCCGGCTTGGCGGCAGATTCGGCTTCTTCCGAGGCGGAGGGCGATTCCTCCGGTGCGGCTGTGGTGCGCTGCATCGTGCCGGCAATATCGGAGAAGGATTTATCCGGGTTGGAATAGAGCAGGTCGAGCAGGGTCACATAATCGCGGATGATTTCGCGTGGGGTGATTAAGGTGTCGGCACCGGCTCTTTGTAGAGAGGTGACGAGGAACTGCTCCATTTCCGCGTTGGTGACGCGGGGTGTCCAGTTGTGGTATTCACCGTGGAGGGCGGTCAGGCGCATGACGAGGGCAAGCAGCTCGCTGTCCGACAATCGTTTCAGGCGGATCACGGGGGACATCACGCTGCGCAGTCCTTCTGTTTGGAATCGACCGTCCGACAATCGGCTGCGCAGAGCCTCATAGCTGAACAGTCCCCGGCGGGAATCCTCCAAAAACTGCGGGGTACCGCCGAATACGATCATCAGTCCGGGTGCGCGTCCCTGCATGGTATCGTTGAACATCGAGAGAATCTTTTCGTAATTTTTCTCCCGCGACAGGCGGTTGGAAATTTTGAACAGGTTCACGCACTCGTCGATGCAGACCATCAGTCCCCGATAGCCGCAGAGCTGCAGGAATGCCGTCATGAGCTTCAGGCAGTCGTACCAGCTGTCGTCGTCGATGATGGAGAGAGTGCGGATTCCGATCGCCTCCCGTGCTTCGGTGCGCGTATTGTATTCGCCGCGGAACCAGCGCAGGCACGCGGACATCTTCTCGTCGTTCTCCGTACGGTAGGCTTCATAATACGTCCGAACCACGAGAGCGAAATCGAACCCGCCGACATCCGATTCGAGGGATCGGATTGCCCCGTAGATCCGTTTGCCGAACTGCGTGTCGAATTCCGGTGTATCTAAGGTCAGACCGTCGGCAAGCAGCTCGTCCCGGACGGAGGAGAACCACCGTTCCAGAATGACGGGCAGCGCACCGCCGTCAGGCTGAGAACGGCACGCCAGATTTTTGAGCAGTTCCCGATACGTGGCGAGTCCGCCTGCGGATGCCAGCTTTCTCTCTGGCGACAGATCGCAGTCTGCAGTGCAGAAGCCGCGGTCAAGGGCATAGCCGCGGGACAGTTGGATGAGAAAGCTCTTGCCGGAGCCGTATCGTCCGATGATGAATTTGCAACTCCCCTCTCCGTCTGCGACGCGATCCAGCGCCGTGGTCAGCGATTCAATCTCCTCATTCCGACCGATGGCGATGTACGGCGCGCCCGAACGGGGTACAACGCCCGCCGACAGTGCGGAAAGTAGGGTGCCAAGAATCCGCTTCGGTACTTTCTTTGCGTTCAGCTTTTGCTCCATTCCTCTGCCTCCTCGCGATAGTCCTCAAGTACGGAATAGTCCGCCGTAAGAACAATATCGCCCATTTCGTCCATAAAGATCTCGTTGATGCGCTCTGTCATGTGGCCGGGAAACTCCCCGATCGATCGGCAGTACGCGGCAAATTGACCGTGCAGTGCCGCCGTAAGTGCCGCTTTTTCAATGGCATATGCTTTGCCTTCGCCGGAATCGGCGGATGCATTTTCCTCATCCGTGGAAGGTGCGTCGGAAACTGCCGGAGGATTCTCCCGAAGCACATCGTCGTGCGATTCCATGCGGATTTCCCCCGGTACGGCGGGATTTTCCGCCGCTTCTTCTGCATCGTCGTCTGCGTGTATGTCCATCGCGGTGGTATCTGCGGGAGTGTCCGTGAGCCGTACCGTGTTGTCCCAAGAGGCCTTCTCGATCGCTCCGGCGGCGGAAAAATCAAAGCCATGTGTATCTGCCTCATAATGCCGGAGATACGCTTCCTCTTCCCGCTGTGCCGCCGTCTTTTTCTTTTCGGTTTCCGGATCCGCGCCGAAATAGGCATCGATGACAGCCTGATCGGCCGGAGACAGTCTGTCTACCCGGAGTTTTGCGCGCAGTGCCATCCGCTTGCGCAGTCGGTTCTCTGTATATTTCAGCACCCCTGTCACCCATTCGCGCGGTTTTTCCGACCGCAGGAACGACAGAAATGTGATGGACAGCCGTTTTTTTACCTCGGTCTGTGCAATTGCCCCGGCATATGCGTCCCGGTTGATACGGTATTCTCTTGTCAGCGAAAACGGTTCCCGCCCTTCGTGATACGCCGCGACCAGAACCTTCTCCAGAACATCGTGCATCGTCCGGTCATACATCCGCTCGTGCATCCGGTAATAGCGGCTCGTTTTGTAGTCGTAATCGGAGAAGCCCTCCATGAAGATGCTCGTGACCAGAGCCATCGCGTCGTCGGAGGCGAGGAAGGTGTCGAGGTAGAGCTCCTTGAACTGCGCCTTTTTCACGATCTGCGGCAGGCACGGATAGATCACGGGGGAAAGCGGCACGTCGTGGATCAGACTGTAATCTGCGACCCATTCTCCAAAGAAGGTGTCGATGCGCGGATCGCTTTCCCGATAATGATGCCACATCCCGCAAAGCAGCCGCATTCCCGTCTCTGGGGGGATCTCATTCGGCAGATTGATGATCTCGTAGGCATACAGCAAAATGTAGGCAGTCCCCGCGCCCGTAAATGCGGGATACGAATCGGAACGCACACTGTCCCGGAATGCAAGATAGTAGGAAAGCTGATTCCGGCTCATCTGCGAATATTGGGGCAGATACGACGTGAACGGCACGAACAGGTTGAGAAACGCCGGATTGCCCACCTGTCGGTGACTGCGCTGTGCGTCACGGGCAAATCTTCCGTAAAATACGAAATCGTTGACCCATGTGCGGATCGTAATGTGGCGGAGCAGGGCCCCCTTGCCGTCCCGTTCGGCGACGATCTCTCCGACGGTTTGCTTTTTGGGAGCAACCTCGGCAAAATCCGCATCTGTGAAGCGGCGGCTGTCCGGAGCGGGGTCGCTTTCCGCTGCGTCGTGGGCGGAATCCGCATCCGGGAAAGGATCCGCCACAGGTGTTGGTGCGGGAGCTGACGGATACGTGCGGTCCGCGGGTCTGGTAAAACGGGACGACACACGCTGTTTTTCCAGACGTATCGTCTGCTCATCCCGTATGGGGATCGACTCAGTCACCGGTTCCGCGGCGGTGTCGGATTCCACGGATACAGTGTCGAGGGAATGCCCCTGCAGGGACGGTGGACGATAGGCGGAGGCTTTGGGAGCGGGCATAGACCAGAAATCATCGTCCCCGGTGTCGCGCGTATCAGAATCGGGACTGTGCGGCGGAACGGAGCTGCCTTTGTCTCTGGCTGCATCTACGGATACGGAGAGGTCTACGGATACGGATGTCTGCAGCTTTGCGTCCGGCTTGGATTGCGCACGCGTACCTGCGTCTTTTCCGATTTCGCTGCCGGGCAGATAGGCGTCGCCGAATGTGACTTTACCGGCAAGCTCCGGATGTTTCGCGTAAAGCTTTTGCAGCGCGGCGTTCATGGCATCTTTTGCTGTCTCTTCCGAGAGATGTGCCGTTTTCTCCGCATTCTGCGTGCTTTCCGCCGCTTTTTTCGCCATTTCCCGTGCCAAATTCCGCGCCTTTTCGCTCACTCCGATCACCTCCGACCAAACGTTCTTTATCCTACCATTATATCATGGAACAGGAAGTATGTCAATAGATTTCGGATGAGAAATTTCGCGCAATTTATATGTCTGACACATCTGTACACATAAAACTACAAATGTAGTGATATATAATTATACGAAACAACGGGAAATATAGCGAAAACCACTTGCGTTATGTGGAAAATCATGCTATACTTGTGGATAACAAATCCGAAGCGAGGTAAAAATCATGAAAAGAACAATTGCTGCGCTGCTATTCTGCGCGATGCTTCTCTCCCTTGCTGCCTGCGGGAACGGCGGGAGTGCGGAAACCGAGGACAATACCCCAATCGCGGAAAGTGATACTGTCACCGATACTGTTGAGACGGAACTGAAGCCGGATCTGCCCGAGCGCGACCTTGAGGGGTACACGTACCGGATCCTCTCGACGGAGGAAACGAACAAATTCATCTACGCTGCGGAATCGACAGGCGAGGTCGTAAACGATGCCGTGTACGCTTCCAATGCCGCGGTCGGGGAACAGTTCAATCTCACGTTCACGACGATCCCGATCTCCTCCAACAGCGATGCGACAATCATCCAGTCCTACATTCTGGCTGGCGAGGACGCATACGATGTGGCGCAGCTCCACGACTGCACGAGCGGCTCGATGGCGCTGAACGGCTGGTTCCACAACATCTATGATGTGCCGTATGTGGATACCACCAAGCCGTGGTGGCCGCAGTTCACGGTGGACAGCCTGACCTTAAACGGCAAAATGTACGTGATTTCCAACTACACGACGTACCGCGCCATGCACGAGACGCGCGTGACGTTTTTCAACCGCGATATGATAGAGGACATGGCGATGGAGTCCCCGTATGATCTCGTCAAGGAGGGCACGTGGACGATCGATAAGATTGCAACGATGACGAAGGATGTGTACGTGGATGTCAACGGCGACGGCAAGCAGGACAAGGGAGACCAGATGGGTTTCACGTTCACAAGCGCCCCATACTGCTGGCTTGAATCCTTCGGTGTGGAGACGTATCAGAAGGTTGCGTCCGACAGCGCGGAGATGGTGCTGAACGCGAACACGGAGCAGGTTGTGAACTTGGTGGACAAGCTCTATAACTGGCTTTGCCAGAAGGACAACAGCATCTGGTGCAAGATGGGCAACGCGCGCGAGGAAGCGATGGAGATGTTCGCACAGGGTGGATGCGTATTCACGTTCAAGTGCATCGGCGACCAGATTCCGTATCTGATGGAGACCGACATGAACTACGGTATCGTTCCGTTCCCGAAGGTGGACGAGAGCGTGCAGGATTACGTATCCGCCTGTACGGATCTGCTTCTGTCGATCCCGGTGACAGCGCAGGATATGGAGCGCACAGGGATGGTCACGGAGGCGATGAGCTATTATGGATGGAAGATGATCCTGCCCGCGTATTGCGAGACCGCGTTGAAAAACCGCTATTCCAGCGATAAGGAATCCGCGGAAATGCTCGATCTCATCTTCCAGAACCGGACAATCAGCTTTGCGTACCTCTTTGTGAACATGGGTCCCGGTATGCAGCTGCGCCTCCTCATCGATACCATCGGCTCCGGCAAGAGCGACGTGGCATCCTACTACGCGAAAAATGAGAAAAAAGAGCTTTCCATCATGGAAGATGTATCGAAATTCTACGCCGGCGAGGCGGAGGAATAAAGGAAACACTGCTCTTTGGCTGTATTTGCTCACCAAAAAAAGACGTATCTCCTGTACAGGGGGTACGCCTTTTTTCTCGATTTGCGAATTCATTTTCCCCGGAATTCCGGTGTATATCCGGCGTTGGCGGATGCAGCGTCCTGACTGTAGCCGTCGTAGCCGAGTGCTGTCGCGGTATCGAGGACGGTACGGTATTCAAAGCTCGTCACGCGGCGGCGCAGGCTCTTCGGTACGTCCTCCCCGGCGCAGAAATCCGGTGTGTACTGGCGCATGAGGGACAGGATCACAGCATCGGGCGGGACAAGCGCGGCGGCCTTTTGCAGCACCGCTATGGAATCGGTGCGGTATCCCGGCAGGATGAGGTGGCGCAGGATCACACCGCGGCGCAGGAGACCGTCCGGGTTGTATATGGGGCGGCCGACCTGTGCGTACATCCGCGGATACGATGCCGCAAGCACCTCTCCGTAATCCGGCGCGTGCGAGAGGGCGGCAGATAGAACAGGATCCATATATTTCCAGTCTGTGAGATATACGTCCACTAGTCCGGCAAGTGTATCGATCGCGTCCGGAGACTCGTAGCCGCCCGTGTTCCAGACGATGGGGATCGACAGCCCGCGCGATTTTGCCAGACGGATCGCGTCCCGGAGCCACGGCAGATAGGGCGTTGGGGTCACGAGATTGCAATTGTACGCGCCGTATCGTTCGGTGGCAAGGAGCATGTCTGCGATCTCCTCCGTGGTATACTCCCTGCCGAGCGTGCAGCCCGGACGGCTGATTTCCCGATTCTGGCAGTATACGCAGCCGAGATTGCAGCCGCAGAAGAAGATAGCTCCCGAACCGCGCACCGCTTGTGGAACGATTTTTGCTGTCCAGTCGGGATCCCGGAAATCCGGCAGGGGCAGGGTCACGGAATCCCGCGCCGGATGGATCCCGCTCACACAGGGTTCCTCCCACATATGGAGCATCCATTTCGCCACGCGGATCCGGCTGCCGCAGCCGCAATAGCCGCTCTCTCCGGCGGCGCGATCCACGGCGCAGCGGCGGGGACAGGCAGTACAGCGGTTCATGAATCTTCCCGGTTGCCCTTGATGTAGCGTGAGATCATTTCATGCTTGAGATCCCACAGCTTCTGCGACAGATCGACGTAGTAGTTGTGCGGGTTTTCGAATCGGAGAACCTCGTCCCACATCGTATCGATCTCGCCGCGACAGTAGTTGCGCGTGACGGACAGCGGCGGCACGTCGTACACAAGCTCTCCGGCGCGGAACACGGGAATGAGTAGCTCACGGACGGTATAGTTCGTGTAGGTCTGTCTCTTCCAGGTGTATTCCGGGTCAAAGATCTCGATGGGTTTGGAAAAATCGGGGACTTCGTCGTGCAGGCAGATGTAGTCCGCCTCGGCCTTGCCCGTTTCGCCGGAGTAGAGGCGGTAGACCTTCTTGAAGTGAGGATTGGTGATTTTTGCGGCGTTTTCGCTTACCTTGATTTTCGGGATGATATTGCCGTCCGCGTCCTCTTTTGCCGCCAGTTTGTACACACAGCCGAACACGGCGTCGGATTTCGCGGTGATAAGCCGCTCGCCGATTCCGAACGCGTCGATGCAGGCACCCTGCCGGAGAAGCTCGGTGATGAGGTACTCATCGAGGGCGTTGGAAACGACAATTTTGCAGTCGGTCAGTCCGGCTTCGTCAAGAACGCGGCGTGCCTTGCGGGAGAGATACGCGATGTCGCCGGAATCGATGCGGATGGCGCATTTCGATCTGCCGGTTTTCCACAGAACGTTCTTGATCGCCTTGATGGCGTTGGGAATACCGGAGCCGAATACGCTGTAGGTATCGACAAGGAGGGTTGGATTTTCGGGATAGAGCCTGCAATAGGTTTCAAATGCCTCGTATTCGCTGTCGAACATCTGCACCCACGAATGTGCCATAGTACCACCAGCGGGAACGCCGTAAAGCTTTTCGGACAGAGTGCAGGCGGTTCCGGTGCAGCCGCCGATATACGCGGCGCGTGCGCCATAGACCGCGGCGTCCTCACCGTGCGCTCTGCGGGAGCCGAATTCAGAGATCGGACGTCCCTCGGCGGCACGAACCATGCGGGAGGCTTTGGTGGCGATGAGGGACTGGTGGTTGAGAGCGAGCAGGACGTAAGTTTCGATGAGCTGCGCCTCGATGACGGGAGCGCGGACGGTCAGGATCGGTTCGCCGGGAAAGATGACGGTTCCTTCGGGAACGCTCCAGATGTCGCCGGAGAAGCGGAAGTGCGAGAGGTATTCGAGAAACGGCTCATCGAAGAGGTTCTTGCTGCGCAAAAAGGCGATGTCAGCGGGAGAGAAGTGGAGAGATTCGATATAGTGGATAATCTGCTCAAGTCCCGCTGCGACCGCATATCCGCCGCCGTCGGGAACCTTCCGGAAGAACACATCGAAGTAGGCGATATCGTTCTTCATGGGGGAATGGAAGTACCCGCGTCCCATGGTGATTTCATAGAAATCGCACAGGAGTGCGAGGCTGTACTCGTTATTTTTCATAGTGGTATATGCGATGCCGCGGCATCGCCCTTTCTTTGTTTGACCTGCAGTCGGCTTCTTGGCTTGCAGTCGGCTTGTATTGCTTGTTATTTTATAAGGTATCGACGTTTGGATTGGGTCGTTGCTTTTTGCTTCTTCAATGAGGAATACCTCATCGCTTTTGTAGATTTTATTGCTTCTCGCGAGGGCTTGAGACAATACTGCTGGGTGTGATTCTGGTTCGCTTGTATCGATTGCGATTCAGAATTTTTTTGTTGGGTATTATGCTACTCGCTTTTTATTTGTGCTGAGGGAAGATAGACGCTGTCTGTTTGGTGTGGGTCGCTTATCTGCCGCGGAGGACGCGGTACCGGGCTGCCCAGGCTTCTTCCTCTAAGGCGGCTATGTCGATTTTGGCTTCCTCGGCGCATACCTTTTCAAGTTCCGGCTGGGTTCTTGGATGGCGGGGGGTGAATACGGTGCAGCAGTCCTCATAGGGGAGGATGGAGGTTTCAAAGGTGCCGATTTCGCGGGCGGTGCGGATAATCTCCTCCTTATCCATGCCGATAAGGGGGCGGAAAATCGGGTATCCGGCGGCGTTTTCGGTGACCGCCATTGCCTTCATGGTCTGGGACGCAACCTGTCCGAGGCTTTCCCCGGTGATAAGGCATTCGAGCTTATGTTCCGCGGCGCAGCGTGTGGCAAGGCGCATCATGGAGCGGCGGAGCAGGAGCGTGAAGTAGTCCTCCTCACAATTATCGCGCAGAGCTTCCTGAATCCGGGTCAGCCCGATCACGTGGACGCAGAGCTTGCCGCACCAATCGCCGAGGATGTCCGCGAGAGAGAATACTTTTTCGCGCGCTGCCTCGCTGGTATAGGGAAAGCTCTCAAAATGGAGGGCATCAAGGTGCATTCCGCGCTTCATCATGCGGAATCCCGCAACGGGGGAATCGATCCCGCCGGAGAGGAGCAGCAGCCCCTGACCGGACGAGCCGTAAGGCATTCCGCCTGCTCCGGGAAGCTGTCCCGCGTGGATATACGCCGCACGGTCGCGCACCTCGATCCGCACGGTGACATCGGGATTGTCGAGATTGACGCGCAGCCGGGGACAGAGCTCCAGAATTGCGCCGCCCACCTCTCCGGCAAGCTCCGGAGATTTCATGGGGAATCGTTTATCGCTCCGTTTTGCCTCGCAGCGGAAGGTTTTGGCGTCCTCCAGAAACGGAGGCAGATAAGCTTTCGCGGTATGCAGGATAGCGTCTATGGTCTTTTCGCATTCCGCGGCGCGGCAGAGTCCGGCGAATCCGAACACGTGTTTCATTTCCTCGAGCATTTCCCCGATATGTTCGCGTGCATCATCGTCTTCAGGGATCACGTACACGGTGCTTTGCCGATATTCGACGGTAAACGTACCGAGCGGTTTGGCGCGGCGGCGGACTTCGCGCAGAAGCATGGCTTCAAAGGAGCTGCGGTTTGATCCCTTGAGGATCAATTCGCCATATTTGGCAAGGATCACTTCATTCATTACGGACACGCTCCTGTCGTATCATTTTATTTATATGCTACTTTACAGTATACCATACTTTTCACGAAAAGTATGCACAAAGATTTGTGCGGAATCGGGGGGATTTTTATCGATTTAAATTGCGGCTTTAGCGGGACTATGTCATGCGGCTCTATATTTTGACTTGCAGTCGGCCTACTGACTTGCAGTCAGCTTATTATGCAATAAGGGAAGCCTCATTGCTTCTATATTGCACCGGATTGGTGCGGATTTTTGCCTTGCGGCGCATTCTTTCCATGCAGCTTTACCGCTGCGGCGGGATTATGCCTTGCGGCGCGCTATTTTTATGCAGCTGTACCGCTGCGGTGGGATTGCCTTGCGGCACATTGATATTGCACCGGATCGGTGCGGATGATTGCCTTGCGGCGCACCAGAGAGC
>CAVIKO010000025.1:0-34552 GCA_963643035.1 bacterium | reverse complement strand
ACCGCTCTCTCGCGGCTTTGTTAGTATACCACATCTCTCTCCATTTGTCAACCCCCTTTTTGACTTTTTTTCGCTTTTTTTCAATTTTTCTTGGTGATTGGAGGCTCACGGGGCTTCCCGTGGTGCAAATATCGCTTTTCCCATTGACATTTCACTCCTCATACGGCCCATTTTGCACATCGGCGCCACATGAATGCCGTCAGTCCCGGCGCATCTTGCGGCGCATATGATTCAGATGCCGTTCGAAATCGCCGCTACGGATGAATTCAGCTAAAATATATTGATCCATTACAGGCACAGAACAGGACGCGCCTTCCAATTTTTCCTCGTAAACCGTAAGTAGGGGCTCGGGCAGAATCATATACCCCACACGTATCGACGGTGACAAACTCTTTGAAAATGTGTTGATATACACAACGCACCCTCTCCCATCCAAAGCATACAGCGTTTCCAGCGGCTGACCGGGGAGAAAAAATTCGCTGTCAAAGTCATCCTCAATGATGTAGCTTTTCTTCTCCTCCGCGAGGCGCAGATATTCAATCCGTTTGCCAATCGGCGTGGTGATCCCGGTTGGATAGCTGTGGAACGGTGTCACGTGGAGAATATCGAAAACACACTCGTGCAGTGCATCGGAGGAAATTCCGTCCGAAACAAGCGGCAAACGGCAGATTTTCGCGCCCATTGCCGTATACGCGCCCTCGATCTGGCGGTAGGACGGCTCCTCAATCCCGTATATTTTCTCCCTGCCGAAAATACGGACAATGATTTCGTAGAGCTGTTCCGCGCCGGATCCGATGATGATCTGGCGGGGCTGGGCGTTGATATGGCGGTATCGGGCGAGATAGGCGGCGATTTCGTTCCGAAGCACGGCACACCCCTGCATCGGCGCCTTGACAAAGAGAAGACTACCCTTATCCGTCAGCACACGGCGCACCGTCCGGAACCACGCGGAATAGGCGAGATCGTCCTCCGGCGGCATGGAAGGCTCGGGAAGATAGGCGATTGGCTCAAGCGGGGTGTGGGACGGCGGCTGCAGTCGTGCCTCGGAGACAAAATACCCCTGCCGCTCCACGGCGCGGATGCAACCCTCGTCGACAAGCATCTGGCACGCGCGCTCCACGGTAATCACACTCACGCCCTCTCTGTCGGCAATAACGCGCTTGGACGGAAGCTTTTCTCCCGGCTTATACACACCGAAGAGAATACGGCTTCTCAGTTCCTTATACAGCTGATAATACTTCTGCATCTGGTTATAGAAAATTCTCCGTTTCTGGCTCTTTACAGATGACCACGAATGTATTATACTATACACAAGCGAAAAAGTAAAGGGGTTATGCAGTATGAAAACAAAATCCAAACGGCACGCTTCCCTGATCCGGCTCTGCCTAGGCGCGATCCTGATGGCAGTAAATGTAGTGTTGTGTTCGTTCAGCATTCCAGTTCCGGGCGGTCACCTGTATTTGAACGACGTGGTGATCTGCATGGCTGCGATCATCCTCGATCCGGTATCGGCGTTTCTGACCGGCGGCATTGGTGCGTTTCTCGGCGATCTCATTTTCTATCCCCTTCCGATGGTTGTCTCCCTCGTCTCCCACGGTTTGCAGGCGGCGGTGATCTCCCTCATCGCCCACTATGTGCTGAAAAAGCATCCAGCGGCGGCAGCCGGAATCGGGGTAGCGGTGGGTGCTGTCATCATGGTGACGGGTTACACGCTCGGAAAGATCTTCCTCTACAGCACGTTTGAATACGCGATGCTGAAGCTGCCCTACGAGATCTTGCAGGCGGCAGTCGGTGCGATCGGTGGAATGCTCCTCTGCTGGAAGTGCGGACTGGTAAAGATCGCGAAGAAACACGGGATCTATTTTGACCCGGCAGAGAAGTAATACACCGCTCACAGTTTGCCATATTTTGCATTCGCAGCATATCATATAAAAAACACGCAAGTCTTATGCCGGATTCGGCATGGCTTGCGTGTTTTTATCTCACAGCGGCTTCTGCAGTATCTTCGCGTACGGCCGCGGATATGGAATTTCCGTGCTTTTTATCTTTTTATATACCACGAGCGTGCGCGCGTCTCCGTTCGGCAGGGTATAGGGGATCGTCTCTCCCTCATCAAAGCCGAGTGGACGGGCTGCGTTTTTCGCGTTTTCGTATTCCTCGTTGGCATGCGCCTTCATCGCGACAAAGATTCCGCCGACACGGACATACGATGCGCACAGCTCCATGAGGATGCGCAATTCCGCCACTGCTCTTGCCGTCACGACAGAGAACCGTTCGCGCAGCCCCCCTCTCGCCAGCTCCTCCGCGCGACCTGCCTGCGCTGTCATGCCGGACAGCCCCAGCGCCGCGGCAGTCTCCGTGATGTAGCGCACCTTCTTTGCCGTGGCATCGATGGCAAGTACGCGCCCGTCCGATTGCGCCAGCACCGCCGCCATAGGGAGAGACGGGAATCCCGCGCCCGCACCAACATCGCATAACGTCACTGGCTTTCCGCCATAGTACAGCCGCCCGTCAAGGATCCCGCGGTTTTGTAAGAGGGCGAGTGGCAGGAGCGAATCCACAATATGCTTTTCCACCACGGCAGGCGGCTCCGTGATCGCGGTCAGATTAAACCTTTTTGCGTTTTCCCCCAACCTCACAGCGATTTTCCAAAGACGCTCCGTCACCGCATCCTCGTGGAATACCGGATCGGTTAATCCATCGGCAAGAGGCGCGTAGAGGGCGAGAAATTCCGCGTAGGTGAGATTTTGTAAATTGTCCGTCATGCCTTCTCTCCCTCTGTTTCCGCATGGTTTCGACCGCTCTGCCCGCCGTGGAGCTGCAGCCAGATCATCAATACCGTGATGTCCGCCGGATTCACGCCGGAGATGCGGCTTGCCTGTCCAATATTTGCAGGGCGTACCTTAGAGAGCTTCTGCGCCGCCTCAATTCGCAGTCCACGGATCTGGCTGTAGTCGATGTCGGTCGGCAAAAGCGTATTCTCTGCTTTTTTCTGCCGATTCGCTTCTTCCATTTGCCGCTTGGCGTAGCCCGCATACTTGATCTCCGTCCAGACCCGCTCCCGCTGCAATCGCGTCAGCGGCGGCCGCTCCGGATCAAAGGGGGCGGTGCAGTCGTAATCCATCTGCGGGCGGCGTATGATATCGGCAAGGGACGCTCCGTTGTCGATCGGCGTGGTGCCGTGCGCTTCCAGAACCGCATTGATTCCGGAATTTGGCCCGATATTCACATGCTCCAGTCGCTCGACCTCCGCATAGACCTCCGCCGTCCGACGGAGCGATGTCCGATACCGCTCCTCCGACACCAATCCGCAGCGATATCCGTATTCAATCAGCCGTTCTTCCGCATTGTCCTGCCGGAGAAGGATCCGGTATTCGCTCCGTCCGGTCATGATCCGATACGGCTCGTTCGTACCCTTGGTCACCAGATCGTCCACCAGCGTGCCGAGATAGCTCGAATGGCGTGGCAGGATGATCGGCTCCATGCCGCGCAGCTTCAGGGACGCGTTCATCCCGGCAAGAAGCCCCTGCGCCGCCGCCTCTTCATAACCGGACGTACCGTTGAACTGCCCCGCACCATAGAGTCCGTCTATCTTCTTGACCTCCAGCGTCGGATATAGCTCCAGCGGGTCGATGCAGTCGTACTCGATGGCGTATGCCGGACGCATGACCTGTGCGTGCTCGAATCCGGGCAGCGTGTGGAGCATCTGCAGCTGCACCTCTGCCGGCAGAGAGGAGGAAAAACCCTGCAAGTACATCTCGTCCGTATCCCAACCCATCGGTTCTACAAACAGCTGGTGCCGCTCCTTATCCGCGAAGCGCATTACCTTGTCCTCAATCGACGGGCAGTAGCGCGGACCGATTCCGTGGATCTTGCCGGAATACAGGGGAGAACGGTGGATATTCTCGCGGATGATCCGGTGCGTCTCAGCGTTCGTATATACAATGTGGCACGGAATCTGGTGAAAATCCCGGAACGCGTCCGGATCGGTGCGGCTGGAAAATGGCGTGATCTCCTCTTCTCCCTCCTGCACCTCCAATACGGAAAAATCGATGCTACGCCGATGAATGCGCGGCGGTGTGCCTGTCTTGAACCGGAGCATATGGATTCCTTTGGCGACCAGATCGTCTGTCAGTCCCTCCGCCGGAAGCGAATTGTCCGGTCCGCTCCTTTTCGATACATCGCCCACATGGGTCGTCCCACCGAGATAGGTCCCTGTCGATAGGATCACGGCGCGGCAGGCTATGTGTCCGAACGGCGCGACCTCCACGCCGGTGACGCGCGGCTTGCCGCCACCCGTCTCTGTCGTCACCGCCTTTACCTCGCCCTGCAGCAGACGGAGCTTCGGCTCCTTCTCCAGCGTCTCCTTCATGATCCGGGAGTAGAGTCGCCTGTCCGCCTGAATTCGTTTCGAGCGAACCGCCGCGCCCTTAGAGGTATTGAGTGTCCGGCTCTGCATCGTCACACGATCCGCGGCATACCCCATTTCTCCGCCCAGCGCGTCGATCTCGTATACCAGATGCCCCTTGCCCGTTCCGCCGATCGACGGATTGCACGGCATATTTGCCACTGCATCGAGGGACAGTGTTACAAGCAGCGTTGCAAGCCCGCATCGCGCGCAGGCAAGAGCCGCCTCCACCCCCGCGTGTCCCGCGCCTGCCACCACCACGTCACAGCGCGTATCGTCAAAATCCGAAGGAAAACCAGTCTGCATATGTTCTGCCTTTCAAATGAGTTAGGAAACCTCTGATTTCAGGTGATTTTTGCGATAAAAATCCCTGTATTTCAGCCTTTTATCGCAAAAATCCGATGTATTCAGAAGTTCCTTAGGAATGAGAAATAAAGAATGAGGGGAACAGCGAGAGCGCAATAGGATAAAATCCGCCTTGCACAGGCCCGTCAAAAACCGCGTTCCCACGTTTTCCATCAATAGCTGCGCATTGCAGCGGTAATGGAGTCAATCACGGTGCTGTCCCAGTCGGGATGGATCATAAGATATACCGTGCGGGAGAGATAATCGAGGGTGCGGGGACACATATCGGTCGTGTAATTGGCGTTCAGGCCGCGGTTTGCCTCCATTTTGTACGGATCCATTGCCGGATGGAGCGCACCGCGCTTTTCCATGACCTGTGTCCAGTTCGTGTAAACGTGCTTGCCCGTGTCGATCGGGATCGTCACGCCATAGCCGCATCCCGCCATATGCGCTGCAAACGCTCTGGCTCCTTCTGCCGTTTCGAACCGGAGCGCGAGGGTCGTGCCAAGATCCCCCGCTGCGTCGTGGGACGGCGCCTCGGTGAGCTTGTCACCCATTTTCGTACGTATCTCCGCCTTGACACGGCGCAGATCGGCGAGAATTCCCGGCAGCTTTTTGAGCTGCTCCCGCAGAATCGCGCCCGTGATGTCGGAAATGCGGAATTCCGTGCCGCCAAAAAGGGGTTCCGTCACGTCGGAAAGCTGATCGCCGAAAAACGCCACTGCAGACGAATCGTGGTAAATCAGCGCACGCTCATAGATTTTCCGGTCGTTCGTGGATAGTGCGCCGCCCTCTCCCGCCGTGATGACCTTGAAATAGTTGAAACTATACGCCCCCGCGTGACCAATTGTACCGAGAGCCTTTCCGTGATACGAACCGCCGTCCGCCTGACAAGCGTCCTCCAGAACGTACAGACCGTATTTTTCCGCCAGCGCCATCACGCCGTCCATATCGCACGGGAAACCCTGAATATGCACCGGAATGATCGCTTTGGTATGCGATGAGATTTTCCGTTCCGCGTCCGCCACATCGATGGTCATTGCCGCGTCGCTCTCGCAAATCACCGGAATCGCCCCCGCCTCCAGCACCGCCAGCGCCGTTGCAATGTACGTATACCCCGGCACGATCACCTCATCGCCCGGACCGATTCCCATCGCGGTCAGCGCGGCGGTCAGCGCGGCATACCCCGACGTCATGAGCAGCGTATATGCCGTTCCCGTGTACGCCTTCCACTCCTCCTCAAAATGGTATACCTCTCTTCCGGCTCCGTTTACCTTAAAAAAGTCATGGCTGTCTATCGCCCGCGCCACCGCTTCGATTTCTTCCTTACCGATTCTGTACATGATTGCCTCCTTATTGTAAGATAGATTGTAAGATGGATTGTATCTAAAGGTAGGAGAACGGTCGCTTTTAAAAAGCTCCGTAAAACTTTTATATAGAGGTTGGTGATGGAATTTCGTTTGTGCAAATCCGATTGTTTATCATTTATTCTAGAGATAAGCTGAATACTTCGAGTTTTCATGCGAAAAAAGCTTTGATTTGTGGGCTTTTTCGCGTAAAAACAACCTGAAATCAGCGTTTCCTTAGGACTACACGGACGCTATTTTACTCCGTTTTTGTGTAGTCCTCTTTATAAAGTTTTTGAATGCGTGGCACGTGCATCACACAAGTGTGAACATCACACTTATGTGATGAGAAAGACTTTTTCAAAATAGCTTTTCCCCGCAAAATTTTCGGCAATATCTTCACACGCCCAGGATGCGCAGATTCTCGTTGATATACTGCTGATCCGCGTCATCGGTCAAGGTGTAGACGGCGTTGTAGAGGAAGCATTCGACCTCGTACCCGCCGCGGCAAAGCTGATCCTCGGTGGGGAGGTAAGCAGTATAGCCGTTGGTATTGGAGAGACACATGGTGTAGGCATAGGGGCTGTAGACGCGCAGGCGAAGTCCGATCTCGGAAAACACCTCGCTCGTAAACGGAATGAATACCGCATCGCCAATTGCCACGATGGTCTGCGGGATCGTCCATTCCGTCTTGTGCACCGCGTTCGGATCGCGCAGCACCTTTTCCACTTCTTTCCAATGATGATACCGGAGCATATCGATATTGATCAGCTTTTCCGGATCCTTGTATGCCGCCAGCTTTTTCTCCACCTCGGCAAGAGTCGGCAGGGAGCGGCACGGCAGATGGAGAGTTCCGTGGTACAGCTTCAGCTCCGCCGGATGATACGCGCCGATATTTCTGTATGCGCGGATGGCATCCTGTGCCGCTACACCGCCAAGCTCCTCCGTATAGCGAATATTCCCTGTTGTCTGTCCGTTTGTGAGGCGCGGACCGATGTCGCCGATATTGCCGTTCCAGAACGCGGTGAGGATCCCGGTCTCCGCTTCGAGCCGATCGATCATCACCCCGGACCAGTCGCGTGTGATCTCGTGGTTGCAGCCTGCAGAGGTACCGTGACAGCCGTAGTGGATGAGATTGAACACCCCTTTGCCGGACGATCTGCTGCGGAAAGAGAGGATCGTCATGGTCGGATCCATGCAGCTGTACGGACTTTGCCCGAACTCGATTGTGCCATCGCGCATCTGCTGCCGTCTGTTTACGCCAACATAGGATTCCGTGGTGCCATAGCCGACCGTGACCGGTTCCAGATGCTCCACCGCCTCCAGAACCGCCTCAACCAGCCGGGGACGGAGGATATTTTCCGCGTAGGGTTCATCAATACCGCCCCAGCCCTCCATACCGGACACATTCGGCGCGGAATGGGTGTGTGTCGCGGAAATGAGAATATTCTCTATCGGCACCCCGGATGCACGGGACGCGGATTCTCTGAGCGAGGTGGTGTATTCCGTCTGCATATCGCCGGATGCCACCGTAACCATCACCGCTGTATCCGTGCCGGATGAGAGAGCCAGTGCGGTCACGTGGAGCGGATCGTGAATGGATGTGCTGACCTGATCGGGATTGTAACCGTAGAGCAGCGTCCCAACCGCCGGTGTAATGTCCCGTCTTGCCGCACCTGCCCGTAAAATCATTTTTTCTTCCATGTTGTATGTCCCCCTTCCAAAGCCGGAGCGGCGGCTGCGCCGTCCGGGATAGTGTATCTACAGTATAGCACGTTTCCCGCAATTGTGCAAGGAGAAATCCGCAGAAAAAAGGCAGTCCATGGGTTGAACTGCCTTTTTCGCGTACGTGCAGGAGATACGGACGATCACATCGTCCCGCACTTTCGCAGATGTATTATGCTTTCGCAGCCTTTTGCCGCTCATTCCTCCGTATAGAACAGAGCGAGAACCTCGTCATAATGCTTGGTGACTGCCTTTTCCTTTGCCTTGTAAACAGATGTGATATCCTTGTGCTGACCGGAGCAGAGCTGATCCTGAAAAATGAAGGACACACCCTGCCAGTTGTCGTATACATAACCGAAGTCAAATACACGGGACGCCACGCACAGGTCGATCATTTCCGCGTCCTCCGGAGAAGAGGCGTACCGCTGCTTCAGACACACATCATAATACGCGGGCAGCACCTGCTTGTACGATTCCGCGCACAGCACTTCCACTATCGTGCCGATAAAATCGAGATCTGCCATCTGTTTACCGATCGCCATCGCCTCATGGCCACCATCTACCATGGTCTTATATTCCTTCTGCGCCTCATCGTACTTCGGATACGGGAGAATGCCATACTCGTTGTCATATTCGGAAAGATGCGTGATAGCGAAGCGAATCTGCCCGTTTGCCGTAAGCGCACCATACTCTGAGAACTTTACGATGCCGCTGCCGTGGGTTGTCTCGTACCCTGTGCCAACCGTTTCGTTCAGCAGCGAGTAGCACTTTTCGTATACATCCAGAAGGTGCTCGCTGTAATAGGTAAATTCCAGCTCTCCATCCGCGTTCTTTTCGAAGATCTGGTTGTCGCACGACCACAGATATGTATTCACATTGGACTGTGCATCGGTATAGAAGCCGTAGTAGTCGCCATCGTTTACGACACCGTCACCATTTGTGTCAATGTATCCGGCCTCGGCAATCTTGCGCTGATAATCGAGTGTCCATCTACCCTCGCTTGCCACCGTGTATAGATCTTCTATATCCGGATAATCCTTGATTTTGTCCTTATCATAGAACACGCAATATGTCTGCGCTACTGTTGTCAAGGCAAAATCCCCCATCGCGAGATAGCAGCGTCCGTTTACGGTCAGATCGTCCTCATTGGAATCGGACCACCACGGCTTGTCGAAATTCACATGCGGCACATCGTACCAGTTCATGTACAGTCCCTTCATCGCGTTGCCGCTGTTCGACACCACGTGGTACTGAATCAGATGGAAAGAATCCTGATCCCCGGCGGTAATTGTTTTCTCCACCATCGGTGTACAACTGTCATAGGTATCAATAAAATTGCACACTACATTCACGTTAAACCGATCTGCAACCGTCAGATTCCGGCTATACACCGCATCGTTCACACCTTCGCCGGTCAGCTCCTCCACCGCGATGTACTTCTGAATATCGGAGTTGTCGCAGGTGATGACAATAAAATCCCGCCCGCCGAAATCGTTCTCCGGCAGATCGTCCGCCACCGCCTGACGCGCCTCCAGCTCCGTCGTTTCCGCTTCGGTCTCTGTCTCGACCGTGGACGCGGTATCGGCATTCAAATCCGCACCGTTTTCCGTCTCCGCTTTCTCTCCACAGGACGCAAGAGTTCCCGCGAGCATTGCAACAACCAGTGCCAGAATCAGCCATCTCTTTGTTTTGCTCATTTTCATTGTGGTGTTATCCTTTCTACGGTGTCACCCGCATTGCCATTTTTTTCTGTTTTCTTGTATCGTACTGCTCATTCCTCCGTATAGAACAGGGCAATGACCTTATCGTAGTACGTGGTAGCCGCCTTTTCCTTTTCCGCATAGTAGGAGGTGATATCCTGCTTGGTCTTCGCACGCAGCAGCTCCTGGAAAATGAAGGACACGCCGTTCCAGTTGTCGTACACGTAACCGAGGTCGAACACGCGGGATGCCACGCACAGGTCGATCATTTCCGCGTCCTCCGGAGAAGAGGCGTACCGCTGTTTCAGGCACACATCATAGTAGGCCGGGACGACCTGTTTGTACGATTCTGCGCACAGAGCTTCCGTCATCGTGCCGATAAAATCGAAATCCGCCGCCTGTTTTCCGACCGCCATCGCTTCATGGCTTCCGTCAACCATGGTTTTATAGTCCTTCTGCGTCTCGTCATATTTCGGGAACGGGATGATGCCATACTCGTTGTCGTATTCCGCGAGATGTGTGATCGCGCCGCCGATGAGCCCGTTGCAAGTCAGCGATTTGTATTCCGCGAATCGCGTCATACCGATGGAGTGATCCATCTCCGAACGCGCGCCGATGGTGTTGTTGAAAAGCTCATAGCACTTGTTATAAACGTCCACAAGATGCTCGCTGTAGTAGGAATAGATCAGTTCCCCGGACGCATCTTTTTTGAACACCGGGTTGTCGCACGACCAGAGGTATGTATTGTAGTTGGACTGCTGATCAGAGTAAAGGCCGTAGTAGTCTCCGTCACTCACGACACCGTCGCCGTCCCGGTCGATGTACACCCGCTCGCACAGCGCACGCAGATAATCGAGCGTCCACTTGCCATCCTTGACGATGGTATAAAGATCCGTCTCCTCGGGGTATTGCTTCAGCGCGTCCTTGTCGTAGAACATACAGTACGTCTTGGCGATGGTCGAGAGTGCAAAATCCCCCATTGCGAGATAGCAACGGTTGTTGATCGTCAGATCATCGCGATTCGACGTAGACCACCACGGCTTCTCAAAGTCGACATACGGTAAGTCGTACCAATTGAGGTACAGTCCCTTCATCGCGTTGCCGCTGTTGGAGACCACGTGGAACTGGATGAGCTGGAACGCGTCCGTATCGCCCGCCGTAATCGCCGTTTCCACGTATTTCGCACAGTCCCGGTGAGCACCTCCATCCGTGTAGACGACATTCGCGTTGAACCGCTCGTTTACCGTCAGGTTCCGCGCGAATACCGCATCGTTCACGCCTTCCCCGGTCTGCTCCTCTACGGCAATATACGCTTCATTAACCCCGTCGGAGCTGATGACAATAAAATCCCGCCCGCCGAAATCGTTCTCCGGCAGATCGTCCGACACCGCCTGACGTGCCTCCAGCTCCGTCGTTTCCGCTTCGGTCTCTGTCTCGACCGTGGACGCGGTATCGGCATTCAAATCCGCACCGTTTTCCGTCTCCGTTTTCTCTCCACAGGACACAAGAACTCCCGCGAGCATTGCAGCGACCAGCATCCACGCAAGCACTCTTTTCATTTTTCAAGCATTCCTTTCTATTGATTATAGTGACACTTGTAGTTATTTGCTAGTTTTTCACAATGTTATAGGATATGTCAGCAGTATTATAGCATTTTTCATGTGTTTTGTCAATCCCGGCCACGGCAAAGCCGGATGCAAAAATCGTATGGCTATCCGTCCGTTTTGCGGATCCGTGATAACTATTTGTGTAATTATGCCGTTTTATATCCTCATCTTTCTCAATGTTCTCGTGTTTTTTTGTGAAATGCATTGACATTCAACGCATTTTTATGTATAATATGATCAAGTAGCTTCCTTAAGAAAATGTTGCTGTATCAAACGGCATTTCGGAGAGAGGCGCAAATACAGATTTCATTTGAATAAAAAACGAGGTAACACCGATGAAACGCACCATCACAACGATCTTGCTTGCCGCAATGCTTCTTGGCACGATCGCGTCCTGCGGTGAAAAAACACCCACGGAAACAACACAGAATCCGACTGCGCAGACCGAAACCGCAGCACAGACCGAAACCGAGGAAGAAACCGAACTGCAGCCCGACATTCCCTCCCTCGACTTCGGCGGCGAGACCTTCACCTGCCTGACCTCCGGCGAGGGAGATGACAACGGCGCAGACTGGGTCACATATGACGTCTGGGTGGAATCCCTGACCGGCGATGCCATCAACGATGCGGTATACAACCGGAACGCATACCTGATGGAGACCTACAACATCAGTCTCGCCGAAATTCAATCCTCCGGTACAACGCTGAGCCAGACGAAGAAGGATGTGCAGTCCGGCAGCGGCGAGTACGATCTGGTATTCACAAACATCACCGCAGGCTGCAATCTTGCACAGGACGGCAACTGTCTGAGTCTGTACACGCTGCCGTACATTGACCTCTCCAAGCCCTGGTGGGATCAGAAGGCAGTCAAGGATCTATCCCTGCTTGACAACCTCTACTTCGCAACCGGCGACATCACCGTGATCGACAACGACGCAACATGGGTGCTCATGTTCAACAAGGAAATGCACAAGAATCACGGCTTAGACAACATCTACGACCTGGTGCGTGAAAACAAGTGGTATTTCGATACCTTCTATGAAATGTTTGAGATCGCGTCCGTGGACACCAACGGTGACGGTAAAATGTACGGTCCGGACGACACCTTCAGCTTCGCATCCAGTGACTATTCCAGCTTCGGTCTGCTGTACGCCTCCGGTGAACTGTTCACCACGCGCGACTCCAATGAAAAACCGATGCTGATAAGCGATCACGAGCGTATGGCACGCGTTGCGGAATACGCTTCAAAGATCATGGCGGACACGGACAGAACCGTCATCACCGGTAAGCAGGGGATTGACGGCTCCGACAATCTGCGTCACGTCTTTGAAGAAGGACGCTCGCTCTTCTTCGGCGAGGTCATGCAGTGCATCACCCGTATGCGCGAAAGCGAAACCGCATTCGGTCTGGTACCGTGGCCGAAATTCGACGAAACCCAGCAGGATTTCTGCACGCTCATCCACCCCACCGCCGGCAAGGGCATCGTAGTCCCGGCATCGCAGACCAATCTGGAAATGGCGGGTGCAATCACGGAAGCGATGGCGGCAAAGTCCATGTACACGCTGACCCCGGCATACTACGACATCGCGCTGACCTACAAGTACATGCGTGACGACGATTCCGCGGAAATGCTCGACATCATCCTCGATTCCCGCTGCTTTGACCTCGGCCTCATCTACAACTGGGGCAGTCTGTCAAGCAGCATCCAGAACATCATCACAAACGGCAAAACGGAAAACTTCTCCTCCACGTGGGAAAAGGCATCCACCAAGTTCGACACTGCGCTCGAAAAGACAATGACGGCGTATGAGGAACTGAACAACCGATAAGCTATATTGACAAAACAAGGGAGATCTAACCATGTGTAGGTCTCCCTTTGATTTAGGAAACCTCTGATTCAGGTTGTTTTTGCGATAAAAGTCCCTATATTTCAGCCTTTTATCGCAAAAAATCCGATTTATTCAGAAGTTCCATAGGAAGGTATCAATATGAAAAAACGTGTATTGTCCGCTCTGTTTGCCGCCATTCTGCTCTGCACCGGCTGCAGCACTGCTCCGGCATCATCGGAATTGGGTTCGGACACATCTGACGCAGCGGAAACGGTCGAAACGCAGACGGAAACGGAAACAGATCGCAGTCAGACCAAGGACAACCTTCCGGAGGGGCTTGATCTCGGCGGCATAACGGCGAACATACTTTATCGCGGCTGCCCCGTGGACGTCATTGAGATCTATGCGGAAGACCTGACCGGCGAGCCTGTCTCCGATGCCATCTATAACCGCAATCTCGCCGTCGCGGAACGACTGAACTGCTCCTTCCATTTCATCCCCTCCGGCACCGGCACCGCAGACAACTTTCCCCAAGAGGCGCGCTCCTCTATCATTGCGGGGAGCGACGACTACAGCTTTATCTCCTGGAACCAGTTTTCTCTCCTGCCGCTCTGTCTGGAAAACATGATCTTAGACATTCATGACGCGCCGTACCTCGATCTCTCCATGCCGTGGTGGAATCAGGACTACATGGAAATATTGCAGATCGGCGAGCAGAAGCGTTTCTATCTGATGGGCGACATCTGCCTGAACGCACTGCGCGTGACCGCCTCCGTGTTTTTCAACGGAAAGCTCTATGAAGATACATTCGGCAAGGAAATCTCCACACTCTATAACCAGGCCTTAGAAGGCTCCTGGACGCTGGAGACGATGCGGACACTCAGCGAGAGCGCATATCAGGACGTAAACGGCGACGGCAAAGTCAATGAAGGGGACATTTTCGGTATTGCTGCGACAGTCGTTGCCAATACGGAGCTGTTCGCGTATGGTGCGGGGCTGCGCGTCATCGAAAAGGACAGCGCGGATATGCCCACATTGGTCATCCGGAATGAACACAATTACAACATCCTTGATCGGCTGAACCAACTGTACTGGAACAATACCGGTATGTACAATAAGTATGACGATACAGCCGTATTCAATTCCGATAAGGTGTGCCAGGTCTTCGCTGCGGACGAGCTGCTCTTTTTGCCGTCATGGCTCAAGACGTGCGAATATCTGCGCGACATGGACAGCACCTACGGAATTCTCCCGTATCCGAAATACGATGAATCGCAGGAGTACTACATCTCCACAGTGCAGGATACTGCGTCCACATTCTGCATTCCGGTGAGCTGCCAGTCCGGCGACGAGGTATGCGCGATTCTGGAAGCCATGTGCGCGGAAAACTACCGCACCGTAATTCCGGCATATTATGAGGTCGCTCTGAAGCGTCAGTACGCCCGTGACGATCTGTCCGCGCAGATGATCGACCTGATTCACGATACGTCCAGCACCGATTTCGCCTACGCGTATAACTACAGCATTGGCAGCATCGGCACCATCATGCGCGATGTCGTCAGGAAAAACGGCAGTATGGCGTCCGCGGTGGAAAAATCCATCGGCAAATCGGAAACCGCTCTTACAAAGCTGATTGAAACCTACACCAGTGTGGAATAAACAATACTATATGCAAACTCCCCGGCGGATATCCGAAATCGGATGCCCACCGGGGAGTTTTTTGATTTATTCTCCTTACAATGCAGATGCAGTGACCGCGTTCACTCCGCTTCCCGCGTTCCCATCAATACTCGCATTCCACCTCGTATATGCCGGTCAGCTTCTCGGACAGCGGATGAGGTTCTGCCATATGACCGGGCGCGTCCGGAACAATACCGACGAGGTAGCGGAAGTAGAGGTAGGCAGGAATTGCCGCCCAACCGTGGCAGAGACTGCCCGCGTGGCCGAAATCCGTCTTGCCGAGCGAGGTTTCCCAGAACGTCGTCGCGTTCTGATGAAGCATCTCGCCCCACTGATCCGCGATTTCACGGAACACAAACCGCGCGTATTTTTCCGGTCTGCGCATCAGGGAATCGTAGCGGAAAATGCCGTGCGAGAACGTTACCGGAATCATCTCCCGATCGTACGCCAACGTTTCCAGCGCCTCATCCAGGCAATCCTCCGGGCAAATGCCGCTGTATATAGCAAGCGCATTCGACAGCTGCGACAGATGGAACCGCTCATCCGTGTTCACCCGGATGAAGGAATAATACCGGTGCGCATCCGCATCGTAGAATGCCTTGTGCGCCGCCGCCTTCAGTGCCGCCGCGTGACCCGACCACTTTGCCTGCTTGTCCGCTTCTCCCAGTTCACCGCAGATTCTTGCCAGACTGTCGTATGCCATCGTCACAAATCCGCACAGCGGCAGATCATACGTAATGTCCGTGTCCACCGTGCCGATCGAACCGGCAAGTCCCGGCTGCCATTCGTAGAAATTCCAGTATTCTTTCTCCGGGAACAGAGGCAGCAGACCGTTCTCCGCCGTCCGTGTGACAAACTTACTGCAGATCCGCTCCAGCACCGGCAGCATCTCCCGTCCAAATGCCACATCGCCTGTGTACAATACATACTCCCACATCTGCACCGTATATACTGCGCAGAAGCTCGGGATCGTGATCGTAACCTTTGCAGGCGCACACAGTTCCAGCATGTCATCATCGCGGATCGATAAACCGAGCAGACGCAGAGAAGCCTTCGCGAACCGCTTTTCCCGGAATGTGTAGTACCCACAGAGCATCTGGTTTCTGGAATCCATCGAATAGAGCGCCTGCTCCCGCCACGGGCAATCCTCGTAATGCTCATGCATACAGAGAAGCAGGGTTCGCAGACACGTCTCGTAAATCCGGTTGTGCATCGTGTCTGCGCAGTGGAACCCTACATGATCCGTCACCGGATAATTAGTCGGGATGATCGCCGCCTGCCGAAGCACCGCGCTCTCCGCGTAGATGTGCAGTTCCAGATACCGACAGCCCATGCGCAAAAACGGATGTACGAATTTTGTCCGTCCTGCCGGCAGCGTGAGATGGCAGGCGAAATTCCGTGTGCCGACCTCGGCGCGCACCCGCATATCGTCGAGATGCTCACCCCAGCCGATCATGATCTCCGCTTCTGTCGGCAGATCGATGTCCAGCGTGAACATACCGGATTCCTCGCGCCCAATGTCTACAATGCACCATACACCGTCCTCACCGTCCGCACGCGTTAAGGAAATATCTGCCGCAGATGCAGAACGGTACGGATATGCGCAAGACGCCTTTCCATCCCCCATCGGCACGTCAAAATACTGTCTGCCCTTCATCGACAGGGACGCAAACTGCACCCGTTCGCCCATGTCCCGATACCCTGCGCCTTCCCGGAACGAGCCGTGCGCCACGATTTTTCCGGATGTTGCCGGTTCCCATGTCAGTTTTTCCACCGGACGCGGATAGAGAGTGTCGAACACATGTGTCACCACAGGCGTTTCCCATACCGGCTCCGGATTCCTGCCGTCGTATTCAAAGGAGAATCCCAGCTGCCCCGTCACCTTGTTCACTCTGCCGCTCTTGTAGCACGGATGCTGTGCCATTCTTGTCGCTTCGCTCGTATGGAACAACTCCCGTTCGTCTTCCCAGAGCGCATAGGCAATCCCCGGAACCGATTTCTTATACGTAGAGCTGTCCTCATTCGCGCAGAAGCCGACGATTGTCAATATATTCTCACCGTCCGTGAGCTCGTCTGTGATATCCACACGATCGTATACCTTGTAGAACGGATAGTCCGCGTATTGCCGCCCCGTCACCAGCCGATCGCCGACAAAGAGTGCATAATCGGAATCCGCCGTCACCGCGAATATGTACCGATGCCCAACGGTCTTGCACACCGTCTCGCGTGTGATCACATATGTGTTGACCTCTTCCACAAGGGTCGGGAGCCAAATGAATTTTGCGTTTTGTAATTCCATGGGAAGCATACTATAGTCTCCTTTTTGTGTTTCCGCGGCAGAAAAAGCCGGGAAAATATGGTTTCAGAATGGAGGAAGCGCTGCTGTAAGGCTGCTGTATCCATCGTATTCTATCAAAAGTTTTTAGAGGTCGGCTCCCTTACATAGATGCGGCGATGATTCGGTCGATCAGCGCGGCATAGGGAATGCCGTAATGGATCATCATTTTCGGGTACATCGAAATCGGGGTAAAGCCGGGGATCGTGTTGATCTCGTTGAAGATGAAATGACCGTCCTCCATGAAGAAATCGACGCGGGAGAATACGCGGCAGCCAAGCGTCCGGAATACCTCGAGCGCCATACGCCGCACCTCCGCTGTTTCCGCCTCCGTCAGGCGCGCCGGGAGATAGTACGACGAGCAATCGCTCACATATTTCGTTTCGTAGTCGTAAAATTCGCTGCCGCCCAGATCGATCTCTGCCGGAATCGCCACAGTGTATTTCCCATGTTCCTCCAGCACCGCGACCTCGATCTCGCGCCCGCGCACCGCCCGTTCGATGAGAATCTTGTCGTCCTCATGGAACGCCCGCGCCACCGCATCGGCAAACGTGTCCGCGTTCTTCACCTTCGTCACGCCGACGGACGACCCCGCACGGCAGGGCTTGACGAACATCGGATAACCAAAAGAGGATTCGCATTTTGCACGGATCGCGTCCGTGTCCTCCCCCCGGCGTGCCACGACGCATTCCGCCTGCCGGATCGCCGTGTTCGCGGAGATCACCGCTTTCGTGATCGCTTTGTCCATGCACACGCCGCTCGACGTGCAGTCACAGCCTACCACCGGAATTCCGGCTGCCGCGAACATTCCCTGCACCGTGCCGTCCTCGCCGAATCTGCCGTGCAGCACCGGGAATATCCCATCCGGCACGACCGACTCCGGAGCGTATCCGTCCGCATTCGGCTGAAAATCAAGACTCCCGTCTGCCAAGGATAGCGAAACCCCGCACAGCTTTGTCCGATCCGCACACCATGTGCCGTCCCGGATCGCCTCAAGATCGCCGTCAAACCGGTAAAACCGTCCGTCCTCCTTCGTGATGCCGATCCGGATCACCTTGTATTTCGCCGTATCTATATTCGACAGCACCGCGTGTGCCGAGGACAGAGACACCTCATACTCCGAGGACTTGCCGCCAAATAATACACATACCGTTTTCATACTCATACCTCTTTCTGTTCGTTTGTCAGCCGCCTCGACAGCATATACTCCACCGAATCGCGCAGTGCCTGCCAGCTCGCCGTGATGATGTCCGGGGAAACGCCGACTGTGCGCCAGATGCCTACCCCATCCGTCGATTCGATCCGAACCCGTACCACGGACGCCGTCGCGCCCGCGTCCAGCACACGCACCCGGTAGTCTGACAGCCGCAGATGCGCGATCTCCGGATAAAACCGCGCAAGCGCCCGCCGGAGTGCCACGTCCATGGCGTTGACAGGGCCGTTGCCCTCGCCCGCCGTCAGCTCCTCCGTGCCGCCCACCGCAATCTTGATCGCCGCCGTCGCCTTCATCTCGTCTGTCTGCCACCGATCGTTGGATGCACGCGCGCCGTCCTCATCCACGATCACCTTGAAGCTGCGCAGCTCAAAAAAGCGCTGCCGCCTGCCTAAGGTCTGCTCGATGAGAAGTGCCAGGGACGCCTCCGCGTCCTCGTAATCATAGCCGAGCGATTCCCTCTCGTGCAAGAGATCCCATAGTTCGAGCAGTTCCGGGGAATTTTTCGTCAGCCGCTCCGCCTCTGCCGGAGACAGGTATTCCCGCATGCGCCCGAGGAGTGCGGCCCGCCCGCTCTGGCTGCTGACCACAAAATTCCGGCGGTTTCCTACCACAGTGGGATCCATATGCTCAAACGCCCGCGGCGATTTGCGGACCCCATCGATGTGCGTCCCCGCTTTGTGTGTAAACGCGTAGCCGCCGACAAACGGCTCGTTCTCATTCATTGCACGATTCGCCGCCTCGTTGACCGCTCGTACCACCGGTGTCAGCCGCGCCAGATGCGCCTTTCCAATACAGTGGAAGCCGAGCTTCCATTCGAGTACCGGGATCACCGTGCCGAGATTCGCGTTTCCACAGCGTTCGCCAAAGCCGGAGATCGTTCCCTGCACGTGGCGCACGCCGGACAATACAGCCGTTACCGTACACGCCGCCGCCATACCCATATCGTTGTGACAATGGATTCCCAATCGCTCCCGATATTCCGCAGGCAGCCGCGTCAGGATTCCGTCCACCGCCACGCCGATGCTGTCCGGCAGCATACCGCCGTTCGTGTCGCACAAAATCACCCGATCCGCTCCTGCGGCAAACGCCGTCTCCACCACAGCGCAGGCGTATTCCGCATCGTCGCTGTAGCCGTCAAAGAAATGCTCCGCGTCGAAAAAGACCATCTTTCCCGCCGCCTTCAGGTACGCCACGCTCTCCCGGATCAGGCGCAGATTTTCCTCCGCCGTCGTTCCCAGCACCCGGATCGCCTGGTATTTCCAGCTCTTCCCGAAAATCGATACACAGTCGATCGGGGACTCCGCCACCAGTCGCAAGAGCGCGTTCTCCGCAGCAGTCTCCCCCGGACGGCACGTCTGCGAGAAAATCACCGGACGCGCCATAGAGAACTTCTCCGCCGCCACCGTGCGAAACCATGCCGCGCTCTCTTCACCGGTCATCATACCGATCTCCATATAGGGTATGCCCAGCTCGTCAAGACGGTGCATCACCACCATCCGATCCGCCGGCGAAAACTCCACTCCGCACCCCTGTGCCCCATCCCGCAGCGTGGTGTCTAAGATTTCTATATGCATATTAATGTCCGTCTCTTCCGTTTTCCTCGTCCCCACAAGTCCCAAGCAGACATTTGTTGATCGCATTGAGGTAGGCTTTGATGGAAGACTTGATGATATCGGTGGATACGCCGCGCCCTGTGAATATCGATTCGCCCGTTTTGATCTTCACGATGGCCTCTCCCAGTGCGTCTGTTCCCTCGGTAACGGCGCGGATCTCGTAGCTCATGAGGGTAACGTCCGTAAATCCCGCGATCCGCAGTATCGCGTTGAAGGCGGCGTCAATCGGGCCCTCGCCGGGAGCTGCTTCGGTGCGCTCGTTTTCTCCGTTCGGCAGCGCGTGATCGGCAAGCGTCACCAACGCCATTGCGCGGATGTGGTTTCCCGACTGGATCTGGAATGTCACAAGCCGATACCGCCCGGAGAGAGAATCGAGATACTCGCTGATGATCGCGCGGATGTCCTCGTCGCTAACCGTCGATTTCTTGTCCGCGACCTCCTTGAACCGCGTAAACGTCGCGTCCATGCCGGATTCGTCGAGAGAATAACCCATCTGCCGCACACGCTCCGCATAGGCGTGCCTGCCCGACAGCTTGCCAAGGAGGATCACGCTGCCCGCTCTGCCGATGTCCTCCGGCTTCATGATCTCGTAGGTCGCGCGATCCTGCATCACGCCGTGCTGGTGAATGCCGCTCTCGTGCGTGAATACGTTCCCGCCTACGATCGCTTTGTTCGGCGATACCGGGATCCCCGACAGGGACGACACCAGCCGCGAGGTTCCCGTGATTTCCCGCGTGTCCAGACCTGTCACCGCGTGGAGCGCGTCTCGACGAACCGACAATGCCATCACGATCTCTTCCAGAGCGGCATTGCCCGCCCGCTCGCCAAGTCCGTTTACGGTGCATTCCACAGACGATGCGCCCGCCTCGATCGCCGCCAGACTGTTCGCCACCGCCAAACCGAGATCGTTGTGGCAGTGTACGCCGAGCAGCCTGTCCGGGATCTCCCGATGGATCTGGGAAATCAGCGCGCCGAATTCCGCCGGAGTCGCGTAGCCAACCGTGTCTGGAATGTTAATAATCTGTGCGCCCGCCTCCGCCGCCTCCCGCAGCGCGGCAATCAGGAAATCCGGCTCCGTCCGCGTGGCGTCCTCCGGAGAAAACTGCACCTCCGGACAGAGCGATACTGCTTGTGCCACACATGCCCGAATCCTTCGGATCGCTTCATCCCGTGTGATGTGCAGCTTGTGCATCAAATGGATGTCGCTCGTCGCAATGAACACGTGGATGCGCGGATGCGCAGCCTGCCGCACCGCTTCCCACGCCGTTGTAATATCGTCCGGCACACAGCGCGCCAGCGCGCATACGGTGCTTTTCTGTACCGCGGACGCAATTTTCGCTACCGCCTCCGCGTCCCCCGGCGAGGACGCAGGAAAACCGGCTTCAATGCAGTCCACACCCAATTTTTCCAACCGCAGCGCAATGTCCAGCTTCTGTCCGACGCCAAACCGCACCCCCGGCGTCTGCTCTCCGTCCCGCAGCGTCGTGTCGGTGATCCTTATATTTCTCATAGTCTCTTCTTTTTCCTCATTCTCTAAGGAATCTCTGAATCCATCAGAGACCTCCTAACCGTTACAGCCGCAATTCCGCACCGCGTATATTCCCGCCGTAATCCCGAATCAGCCGTGCCGTCATACCGTATTCGCCGGCCATCGCGCATATCGCCGCGGACTGCGTGTATCCATGCTCCACGATCATCACGCCGTCTTGCGCCAGATGTGCGCGGTAATTCTCGAATATCGCACGGTATAGGGACAATCCGTCCCCGCCGTCCGTCAGTGCAACCCGCGGCTCCGCGGACAATTCCGGTGCGAGATGTTCCAGTTCTCCTGCCGCAATATACGGCGGATTCGCGGTGATCACGTCAAATCGTTCCTCCGGCGCGCACAGGATTTCACGCACGTCGCCGCGCCGAAGCTGTACACGATCCGCCACGCCGAGCAAACGAAAATTTTCCGCCGCCACCTCCAGCGCGTCTTCCATGAGATCCACCGCCACGCCCGCTGCATCCGGACAATACCGCAGTACCGCTGCAAGAATACAGCCGCTGCCTGTGCACAAATCGAGGACCCGTTTCGGCTTTCGCGCAATGGCGGCCTCCGCGATATGCTCCGTATCGGCGCGCGGAATGAGGCAGTGCGCGTTCACGATGAATGGAAGCCCCATAAACTCCCATTTTCCGAGAATGTACTGGAGCGGCACCCGACATAGCCGTTTTTCTACCGCTTCTGCCAGCGCATCGCTTTCGTATGCCCGCGCCGGATCGGCAAGAATCGCAGATCGCGTTGCGCCGGTATATGCTTCTATCAAGGTGAGCGCGTCAAAATCCGCGTCCGGAATTCCGCGGTCGGCAAACAGATCCCGTAAATCGTGATAGGAATACTTCACCTTGCGTCTCCGGCAGCGTTGTTTTCGGCAGTATCCGTATCATCCATGTGTTCTCCTGCCGCAATCCGGTCGGAATCAAACCGTTCGGACTCCTTTTTATCTGTGGAAACCTTCTTCGGTACAAATTTTTCTGTGTCCTCCAGTTTTTCACCTGTCTCGGCAAGCTGTGCGCGTACCTCATCGCGGAATGCCTCGGGAATCGCGCCCATGATCGCCGCAATCGCCACCGCAAGCTCCGCTTCATCCGGCTCACGCGTGGTAATCCGCTGCATCCACAGCCCCGGCGCGGAGACGATCTTTGTGAACAGATTGTCGTGCTTGCCTGCGTACATGATGAATTCAAACCCCAATCCGACGATAAGCGGAATGGTCAGCAGCTTTGAGCCGAAGCGAACCCACACGTTATCCCAGGTGAGGAAGGAGTTTATAATGATGGAAATGAGCAGCATCACAAAGATGAAGCTGGTGCCACAGCGAGGATGGAAGCGGGTGCAGGTCTTTGCGTTCTCCGGAGTGAGGGGCAGACCGCGTTCAAAGCAGGCAACGGATTTGTGCTCCGCACCATGGTATTCGTAGGTGCGCCGAATCTCCGGCATGAGACTGACCGCCCACACATACGCGACAAAAATCGCCATGCGGATCACCCCCTCGATCACACTGCGAAACGGCCCGATGTGACCGCCGCACAGAGAGTCAAGGCCCTTGGTCGCCATGGTCGGGAGCATCAGGAACAGACCAATGCCCAGCACCAGTCCAAGAACCATGCCGATGCCGGAGATCACCTGCATCATCCGGTCGCCGAGCTTTTCCATGATCCAACGGTCGAATTTTGTCTCCGGCTCATCGGTGTCAATTCCGGACATTTCCATCGAGTGGGTCAGGGTTGCCATGCTGAGCGACAGCATCTCGACAAAATTGACGCAGCCGCGCACCAGCGGGATCCGGCAGATTTTATATTTTTTGCGCAGCGACACGGTTTTTTTGTGATCGGTGAGAATCCTCCCGGATTCGTCCCGCACTGCCATACTCACGTCGTCGCCGGACTTCATCATCACGCCCTCGAGCAGAGCCTGCCCGCCGACGAGTCCCAGCCGCTTGTTTTTATGATCCTTCATTCTATTTATGTAGACATCCTTTCTGATAGGTGAATGCCGTACACACTACGGCATCCCACAGTATTATAGCACAGATTGTAGGAGAAGTAAATACAGTGGCGGGATTTTTCGTGCGGAGATGGAAACAGAGCGGCAGAAAAGCGCAGCACACCGGATCTCGTTTGGTCAAAACGCCGTATAATTGTATATTTTATGCACAACATACTAATCTATGTTAACAGTGTTTTTGACATTCAGGTAGAATGTTCCCAGACCTGTGCACCTATTAACATGAAATTATTGACGAAATCATTCCGCTATGCTATAATCTATTGTGTGAACTTATACCAATAATGGATTTCTACACTATAAAAACTATTGTTGAAGCCATGTATATTTCCCATATTCCGGTACAAATCCCTATTTCTGGATGAACCTGCACGCACCTTCGCCTGCACTACAAATGTAGAATTTGCTTAATCTATCAATTTATTTTTTGCAGATTTTTCCCATTCCCGCAAAATTCCGCATTCACCGCAATCGAATGTGTCACGGAAAGGAACCTATCATGAAACCTCGGCGACTGTTTCTCACCCTTATGGCAATGGCCTGTTTCTCTCTTCCCCTGTTCGCTGCCGATGCCATAGACGCTTCCCACACCCAAACGGATCGTATTGTCTCCGATCTTACGCTTCTGCGCAGCGGAGAGCTTGCGAATGTCCGTTTTGCACCGGACGCCGCCATGCTCTACGAAGGCAGGGATCTGTCACTGTATACCGTCATGAAAGAAGCGATCGCGGGACGGCAGACTGTGGTCGATATTCGTGCGCTCGGCTACACATCTCCTGCGGCGCTGGACGCGCTTCTTTCCCAGATCCTCAACGCCGAGCCGCTGTGGAACCCGGTATCGGACACAGTGGTCTATCAAATGGAGGACGGCGTGATCGTCTCTGTAGCGCTTTCGTATGCAGCTGAGACGAACGCCCTGCCGCATACGGCTGTGAACGGAACGTCGATCACGACCGTGGAGGAGGGAATCACCCACGCACTGTCCGGCATCACCGACACGATGTCGGATCTCGAAAAGCTGCTCTATCTGCACGACTATCTGGTGCGCGAGGTCGATTACGATCTTTCCAAAGAGTTTCCAAACTACGTATACCATCCGGAGGGAGTCTTTGTCTATCGCAGCGCAGTCTGTCAGGGATACGCGGAGGCATATTCCCTGCTTCTGACCCGGCTCGGCTACGAATCCTGCGTCGTCTCCTCCACCTCGATGAACCACGCCTGGAACATGGTCAAACTCGACGACACCTGGTACCACGTGGACGCGACCTGGGACGATCCGACAAACGGCTTTGACGGCGATTTCTGCCGCGGCGGATACGTGTGCCACAATTTTTTTCTCATAAGCGATGCAGAAATCAAAACCCTCAGCCATTACGGCTGGTCGTCCTCCGTTACCGCAGATGTGAGCGGCAGCTACGAGGGCTACTGCTTCCGGGACGGCACTGGTATGATGAACTACAAAGACGGCTACTGGTACTACAAGCAGGGAAATACAATCCGGCGCGCCAAAATCGACGGTTCCGATGCCGCGGACGCATCCATCACATTGGGTATGCAGTACGTATTCCTCTATAACGATCTTCTGTACTACACCGACGGTACCTACATCTACGCCATCGACACTGCTTTCACGGATCCACACAAGGTGGATTTTGCGGAATACGGCGTCGCCAATCTCTTTGTCAAATTAGACACACTTCAGTATTGGGAATGGGACGACAGCAACGTTCTGTACACACGGACGGTGGATATAAACGGCGCGGCGAACAAGCTGTTCGCCATCGATGGCGTGGAGTACGGAATCCGCAGTGACGGCAACGCAACGGTACTTTCCTATTCCGGTACCGCGGAGGAGCTGACGATTCCCGCGGCAGCAAACGGATACCAGGTCACGGCGATCGGACCAGGCGCGTTCCAGGGAAATAACACGCTCAAAACCATCGTGCTGTCGGAGGGAATCCAGACAATCGGCAACAATGCCTTTGCGTATGCGGGTATTACGAAAATCACCCTGCCGGAGGGGCTGACCAGCATTGGCGACAGCGCGTTCTACAACTGCAATTTCATCCGGCAGTACATATTTCCCTCCACACTGGAGAAAATCGGGAACTACGCGTTCCAGTACAGTCAATCGCTGAGCGAGGTATTCTTCTGTGGGGATGTTCCGTCCTCCTTTGGAGACTATGTGTTTACCAAATGGGAAGGATACACCCTGCCTACCCTCCATTACGCGAGCGGTACAAGCGGCTGGACGACACCGACCTGGACCGCTCCGGACAGCACGGTATATTCCACAGCGGTCTTTGTTCCCGAAACGGTAACCGCACCGGGCGACATCAACGGCGACGGCGTATTCGACTATATGGACGTAACAGAGCTGTATGCCTGCTATGTCGGGAAAGTGACCGTGGACGCGGATTTGTGCGACTACAACGGCGACGGTGCCTTTGATTACTACGATGTTGCACGCCTGTACGCAGACTACCGCAGGCTGGCATGAACCGCAGAACTACTATCAAACTACTATCAGATTACTATAAGAGAGGAGAGTGAAATCATGAAAAAGCGATGGCTCCTGCTGCTGACCGCCATGGTTATGGCAGCGACGTCTCTAACAGCAAACGCATCTTTTGTGCAGGAGGAAGATCTCGGTAAGGTCGCGTTCGACATCGGACTTCAAACGGAATGGATTCCAGACGGCGTATGGACAGAAGGTGAGTACACCCGTATCGAACGGAAAACCTCGTGGTTGTCCGCATTTGTGTATGATGAGGAGAATATGGACACCGCGCGGAATCTTGCATTCGAGCTTGGTCTTTCATGGGATGAGGAATACGTGTACACCTTCGTACAATTTACGGATCCGGACGGTCATGTATGCCCCATGGATACGGATGTCAGCTGTCTATGGGCGGCTGGATGTATGCAGATCTGTTATGCAGATGCCGACAAAACCGACCGTGACCGCCTGGAATACGCGATCGGCACCTCCTCAGAAACCGGCAACCTGCTCTTCACCTGTTATTCCGATTACCTGAACACAGGATACACGTTAGATAGCAGTACAGATGCCTGCTGTCCGATCTGTGCCACGGATGATGGAGATCTTGTAACCTACGAATTCCGCACTCCATTTACGGCGTTCTCCACGGTCGCACCACAGGCAGGCAACATCTATGGCTTGTGCTACGTGCTTTCCTGGGGCAACAGCACTTTGGATGAGAACGGACAACTCATCTGGAATGTCAACGAAACCCAACTCGCGTCCGGCTGTACAGGTTCCTCAGGCAAAGCGGCGCAGAATTTTACGAAATTCACGCTTGTAGATACCAGAGTGTATGACGCTACGGTGGAAATCGCCGCAGATACCGAAAATGTGCGTGAGGGGGACGAGATCACCTACAACATTCTCCTCTCCGGCACCTACAACAGTTTCTCGTTCACGATCGATGCACCGCAGGATATGACAATCACAGATGTTGTGGGCGGAGAAGCGATTGGGGAGCAGAATATAGATGTGACCGCACTCTCGGACGGCAGATACTGTGTATCCATATCCTCAGGCTGTGAACAGGTGAACGCACCGCAGACAAAGATCGCTACCGTTACACTGTCCGTAGGCGAGGGAATCGCTGTCGGTACACAGGCTGTACTCTACCCGGATTCCTCTGTCACACGGATCGTGGATACCAATGAGGACGCTGTATCTGTGCAAATTTGCAACGCGGATTACACTGTAATCGCGTTTGTAGAAGGCGATGTCAACGCGGACGGGGGCATGGACTACTCCGATGTGACACAGCTTTACAGTATGCTCCGAGAATCATCCACCATCCAAAACGCACGGATCGCAGATGTCAACGGCGACGGTGTGTTCGACTATCTGGACATTGCAAAGCTATACGTGCAGGCTCGGCAGCAAAACACATGATTCCACGAAACTGCACTTCGTCATCAAGGGGGTGATCGCGCAGAAAACCACAACGGACACAGTTTGATCTCAGAACGTTTTACACGTTTTTGCCGTACAGCACGTTCTGGCACCATATCCGGATCCGATTTATCCCGCGGCAAAAGGAGACGCCGCACAATATTATTTTTGAAAGGGGTAAAAAATGAAAAGGTTTTTATCCATTCTTCTGAGCCTGACATTTCTCCTGTCTGTTCTGGTTCTGCCGGTATGGGCGGCGGATGCGGCTGTCATGTACACGGAAACCGATGTGGAAAAGGTTTCCGCAGGCGATACGTTCACGTACACCATTTCCCTTTCCGGCTCCTACATGGGATATTCCTGCACGATTCCGGTAATCGACGGACTAACCGTGGAATCGATCACGAAATCCGACACCGACCTAGGCAAGGCGACCAATGTGGACAAGAGGACTGACGGTTCCTATCTGATTTCCGTCCTGCCTTCCTTCAACACCACCGACGCGGGGAATTCCCTCCTCGTCACCGTCACAGCAAAGGTCAATGATGATGCGCAGGTCGGCGACATTGCACTCATCCTCGATAAAGTGCAGGTCGCGAACAACCTCGGCAATAAGGTTGCCAATCTGCAAACGAGCTTCGCATCGGTTTCCGTTGTAGAGAAAAACGCTACCGTAGCCGTAACCGGCATCACGCTGGATCAGACCGCCGCGGAAATGAACATCGGCGATACGCTGACCCTGAACGCAACGGTCAGCCCGGACAACGCCGATAACAAATCCGTCACCTGGAAGAGCAACAACCCCACAGTCGCAGAGGTGGCAGACGGCGTTGTCACCGCCAAGGCAGCCGGAAACGCGAAAATCACCGTAACCACCGCAGACGGCGGATTTACCGCAAGCTGCGCGATTACCGTGAAGAAGGATGAGACTCCGGCTGAGGATGGAGCAGCAATTGTTACAGTTGCAACCGTAAAAGGAAGAGCTGGTAAAACTGTTGATGTAATCGTCTCATTAAAAAACAACCCTGGAATTGTTGGAATAATCCTCACTATTAACTACAACAAGAATTTTACGCTCACTAATGTTCAAAGTGGGGAGGCTCTAAGTTCTCTGACATTCGCTGAAAATGCTGTTCCGTATCTTAATCCAATACGATTAAGCTGGGATGGTATAACTGAAGATGTCACCAATGGAATACTTGTTACCTTGACGTTCTCTATTCCAGAGAATACAGAAGTTGGTGAATATCCTATTACAATAACGTATGATTCTGACGACATTTATGATGATGACTCTAATAATGTTCCTATAAAAGTTATTGATGGGCAAATCGCCGTAATTAACGTTACTTATGGTGATACGAACGGTGATGGAAAAATCAATGGTAAAGATATTACCTTAATGCGCCGTTACATTACAGGTGGTTTTGATATGTCATCGTTTGATCAAGAAGCTGCAGATGTCAATCATGATGGAAAAATCAATGGTAAAGATATCACGCTCATCAGACGTTATATTACAGGCGGTTTTGGTGTCGTCTTGAATTGATTATGTATCTCATAATAGGAGAATTACTATGAAGAAAGTTATATCGTATTTATGTCTTGTCGTAATGTTGTTTCAGTTGTTTCCTATGTGTACAACTGTTGCCTATGCGGATGGTGAAAACATTATCACTGTTGCATCTGTTTCCGCAAACAGTGGTGAAAAAAGCGTAAAGGTTGACCTTACGCTTAAAAACATCAACAGTCTTGTGGGAATGATTTTAAAAATTTCTTATCCTGAAGACATAGTTCTCAGTAATGTTGAAAAAGGTTCTGCTTTATCAACACTCGACTTGGCCACCTTTGCCAAACCATACCTTAACCCTCTTGTACCATCATGGGATGGTATAAATCCTGACAATAGCAACGGAACAATTCTCTCCCTCTATTTTGATATTCCTGATACAGCAGTTGCCGGGACGAAGTATCCTATTACAGTAACCTTTGATCCAATTGATATTTACACTATTAATGATACAGGCTTTATTGATGTACCCACCCTTGTTGTCAATGGATCCATTACCGTAGAGGAACCGAGGTGCGAGCACACACTCACCTCTGTGGCAGAAAAGTCTGCTACCTGCACGGTAGATGGCAGCAAAGCGTACTACGAATGCAGCAAGTGCCACGCGAAGTTCTGGGATGACAAGGGTGAAAATCCTGTAGCGGCCGTTACGGAACTTGTGATTCCGGCCATCGGTCACAAGTGGAATGCAGGCACCGTTACCACCGAAGCCACCTGCAAGACACCTGGTACGAAGCTCTTCCAGTGTACCAACACCGGATGCAAGGAAACCAAAACCGCAAACTACTCTGTAGAGGATGGTACACACACTTATGCTACCACCTCTTGGCAGTTTCGTGACGGTGATTTCGATTCTCATTATCAGCCTTGCGATTGCGGTGCTGCTGCTGGTGAAAAGAAAGAAGCGCACGACTGGAAAGTAGACGAAACGCGCTCCACCGCCGCAACCTGCACGAAAGACGGCATCACCTATTACACCTGCTCCATCTGCAAAGGTGAAAAGACCGAAACCATCAAGGCACCCGGTCACAAGTGGGATGCAGGCACCGTTACCATCGAAGCCACTTGCGCAACGGATGGTACGAAGCTCTTCCAGTGCACCAACACCGGATGCACGGAAACCAAAACCGAAAACTACTCTGTAGAATCCGGCACGCACACCTACACCACCACAACATGGCAGTCCCGCGAAAATGATACCGTATATCATTATAAGGCTTGTGACTGCGGCAAGGGCATCGGGCTGGCGGAAGCACACAAGTGGAACAACGGCGTTGTTACCGTAGAGCCCACCCACACCACCGAGGGTGTGAAGTCCTTCCAGTGCACCGTCTGCGAAGCCACCAAGACCGAAGTTGTTCCGAAACTCACCGAGCATTCCTACGGCGATTGGTCCAAGCTCGATGATACGTACCACCATCGCACCTGCGTCTGCGGCAACGAGCAGAAGGAAGCACACAAGTGGAACGACGGCGTTGTTACCGTAGAGCCCACAGAGGACAAGGATGGCACCCGTACCCTCACCTGCACGGCCTGCGGCGCGACGAAGGATGTTGCGGAACCGTACCATGTACACGACTACGACAAGGACTTCGACAGCGTAAAGTGGTCCGCCAACGCCTCCTATCACTGGAAGAAGTGCGCTTGCGGCGAAATTTCGTACAAGAGCGCGCATATCGCCAGCGACTGGATCGTGGACGGCTATCCGAATCCTGTCAGCATCGGTATGATGCACAAGGAATGCATGACCTGCGGTTACGTGCTTGCACGTGAAATCCTGCCCTCAACCGGCAGCATCACCCGCCCCGTGCAGACCCGCCAGTACACTATTACCGCCTCCTCCGGCGATCACGGCTCCATCACTCATGAAGGTAAAACCGTATTCAACAGAGGCGAAACCATCTCCTATGCAATCTTCCCGGACGAAGGCTATGAGATCGCATCCGTTCTCGTAAACGGCGCGGATGTCGGCGCAGTGGAGAGATACACATTCTGGAATATCTCCTCCGACTATACCATCTCCGCCACCTTCCGTGAAATCCCTGCTGCCCACACCAATCCCTTCATCGATGTAACCGAAAGCGACGCATACTACGACGCTGTGATGTATGTCTATGAAAACGGACTGTTCAAGGGCGTATCCGAAACCGAATTCGCACCGGACACCACCATGACCCGCGCCATGTTCGTCACCGTTCTCGGACGGATGGCAGGCGTGAATCCGCTTCTCTACCAGAAGTCGAGCTTCACCGACGTGGAATTGGGCCAGTGGTACTCCCCGTATGTGGAATGGGCGGCACACTCCGGTATCGTCCTCGGCTACGGTGACGGCACGTTCGGTCTGAACGATGAAATCACCGTGGAACAGGCTGCCGTTATCCTGAAGAGATACGCTGCGTTCACCGGCAGAAGCATCTACACCCTCCGCACCCTGGACGACTTCGCCGATGCCGCCGACGTATCCGACTGGGCTGTTTACAGCATGAAGTGGATCGTCAATTCCGGCATTTACACCGGCGAAGACGGTATGCTCTTCCCGAAATCTCCTGCCAAGCGTTCCCTGATCGCTGCAATGCTCTACAATTACGCAAACTGAGCAGCCGAACCGAATAGCGGCATAGGTTCCTTCATTTATGCTTAGGCGTAAAAGCGGCTGGTCCATGCCCGGATCCGCCGCTTTTTGCGCACTTTGTTTGCGAATGAAGTATTAACTTGGGATAAGTGGGGATTGGAATGAAAGGACAGTATTTTTCTACTGCTCGTGTCATAAACTGACTTAGGAAGATATTGACAATTATTCAAATACATCCATATAAGATAAGGAAGGTCTTACATGTTGACTTTGAAAAATAAAATCGCAAGCTTTATTCTTGCCTGTGTTATGATCTGGACGTTGATCATAGGAATTCTTCCACCTGCCACAGTTTTCGCTGCCGATGGTGGAACCGGAGGATTGCAAATTTCTTCACCCAAAGATGGCGGTGAAGTAAATGGGTACGAGACAATAAAGGTAACTTGGAATAAATGTACTGGCGTTGATCATTATATACTTGTTATCAAAGATCAAAATACCAACAAAGAGGTCTTTAGAGATGATAATATCGGCAGCAGTACCAAAACATATCGTATATATTCAGACTATAATGTTTTCGCTGATAATGGGCATGAATATAAAATCTATTTAGCAGCACTTGATACAAATAATAACGTTCTAAATAATGGAGCTGCTTGGAATGCAATCTATGTGGATAACGTACTCGCATTAGATACACCATACATAACATCCCATGATATATTGAGTACGCACTGTACAGATGAAGATCTATACGTGGAATGGGATTTGGTTGATGGAGCTACCGATTACACAATAGCAGCAAAAAAACTGGATGCTGAACCAAAGTATAACGATAATGAAGCAGGCACAAATATCTCTTTCAGCAGAACAGACGACTGTCAAATTAAAATCAACAAGTCGAAGTTAGAAGTCGGTAAGTTCTATAAGATTGCACTATGTGCCACCAACACAAAGCAAGATGTTTCCTCAGACTGGGCAAGTGTCTATATTTTGATGGAAGAATCTAGTTATCTTGATGTATCAGATTGTGACGATCTGGATTCAGAAAGCGGCAGTACAGGGTCATTTTGGATCTATTCAAATCTAGACTGGAACATAACGTGCAATAAGTCGTGGCTTTCATGGACAAAGAATCTAAAAGATGATACACACACGGAAATTGTCGTGGAAGCAACCTCTGCCAACACCGGTACATCCTCCAGAAAAGCGACATTCACGATTTCTGCCGATGGAAAAGACGATGTATATGTCTATGTATACCAGCTTGCGCCCGAAATAGAACCTCCCACCATAACTGTGAAATCCATTTCTGGTTCTATTACTCTTGGTGAGGACATCACTGTATCGGCTGATGTAAACGGCAACGGCAGTACACTGCAAACCGTTACAATAGGTGTCAGATCCCCTATCAACAGCGATGGTTCGTTTGACACAATCTATTTCAGAGAAACGAACATCGGCAAATCGACCTATTCTCTGAGCCGCTCCATTCCGACCGGCGGTACTGTCTCCGGTTATACGGACAGCGGAGTTGCCAAAACGATGGACATGAGCCTTACAGGTGATTATACCGTAACCATTCACGCCTCAACGGATGCATCAACCAACAACTACACCAAAACAGAATCGGTTACAGTTACAGTGAAAGAGCCTGTCGGCACAGGAATCCTTGGGGACGTAAATTCAGATGGTTCGGTAACTAATTTGGATAGATACATCTTCCACAGATATTTAGAAGGAGGCAATCTCTCTCTAAATTCTATGGAAGCAGATATCAACCGAGATGGCTTGATTGACAAGAATGACTATGTGTTATTATCAAATCATCTTTCGAGGATTTCCGGCTATGAAGACTTGTACGTTTTTTCAAATACTGATCAAGCAAAGCCAGTTTTGACCGGTATTCAGAATAGATACACTGTAAAAAAGGATGAAGGTTTAAGCTTAAGCTTTTCGGTAAGTGCTTTAGGTGGAGGACTTGTAGAAAAGATAACGCTCAAACACAATATGACCGGAACAACATTTGCCCCTATATCATATGTATCAAACAATGCTACATATTCAAATGTATTTGACATTTCTGGTTATCCCTTAAACACAATTGGCACTTATGATTTCATCATTTACTGCAGGGCAAGCAACTATACAATAACTGATAATGCAATTTATCGTTTTACTGTTGATGTTATTGATAGTGAATGTACTCATCCTACTGAAGCCATCAACGATGTTTATAAATCTACAGTTTATGATAGTGTTGTAACCTCTGATGACACGCATACCTATCATCATACATTCAATAGAGAATGTACCAACTGTGGTTCTTCTCTTGGAACGATAAATTCTGAATGTGTTACTGAAGAACACAATACCAACAAGAAAGGATACTGTCTGTGTGGTTATATAAACAATACAGAGTATAGTAGTTGGAAAGCACATAACACAAGCACAGGGAGAACTATTGTATATCGAAATCCAGAATCAAGAGGATATTATGGCGAAATTTATGCCGATGAGATTGTAACTGTGATTGGGGAATGCTGTGATAGATATTTGATTGAGTATTCTGTTTCTAACGGAACTAAGATAGGATACGTAAAAAAAGATGCTCTTTATCGAACCTTTGAATTCAATGGCAATACAATAAAACTGTATGATGTAATCGGTACTACAAGATTATACGCAAACATATCCGAGTTAATGTCTCAGATAAGTGGTATGTATGATCAAAAAACAGACGACACTGCTATATTAAATTATAGTCGTACCAAAAATACATCAGATAGTGCTATAGTGATTAATGTCGATCTTTCTCAGGCTGACGATTGGGATGGAATTACATTCCCCGTTAAAGGGATCAACAACCAAATCATTGGTTATATACTTACGACAAAATTCAATGGTGAGCATTATATCGACATAGATAAATTCTTTGAGTACGCGTCCATAGCCTCATACAATACAGAAAAAGCAAGCAGTGAAGCAGAACTACTTCGCTTGGCTCTGCTTCGTGATTATGACGAAATTACATTTGACAAAAATGCATTTAACTCAAATAGTGTTCTTAAAAAAATTCTTTACAAAGGAGGTATCGGTGCAATAATTGATAGTACCCAGAATAT
>CAVIKO010000024.1:0-35367 GCA_963643035.1 bacterium | reverse complement strand
CGATTGAAAAGGTCGTGCGGGCGTTTTTTTGTGCGGATTCCGGCGCAGCGGAACGTTAATCATTCCCTTATAAATATCTGTCATTCGTACTTTTACAACAATAGTTTTCCTGCATCTCGATGTATTTTTGAAATTTATATCCATATTTATTCATTTTCCCATTGACAAATCACATCCGGCATGGTATACTTGGAGCATAGAGGAAATAAAAGGTTTTCTCACCGCAACTGCTCCGTTCTTTTCGGGAATGGAAATGAGGTGAATGGCTTATGGCATACGAACGGAAGCTTCCGCCGCACTGCCCACAAACGGCTGTACGGGGAATGATCATGCCGTATCCGAATCGGTGGATTTCGGCAAGCGCGCAGGCTACATGAGGAAACGCTGACGCGTAATGGATGGATCCAAGGCGTATCCTTGACGGAACCGACCGCATACCCTCCCTCCGGTATCCGTCCCGGTGCACCCTGTGCGCGCTGACCAACACGCATCATGATCGCTCTCAAACCACACGGAGATTCACTCCGAACGACGACCGAAAACCACCAAAGACACATCATAGAAAGAGAATTGAAAATGATGAAGAAAATCTTTGCGTTCACCCTCGCCGTTCTGATGCTGTCCGTACTGCTCATCCCCGCAGTACAGGCAATCATGGTGCACGACCACGGCGAAGACTGTGCATTATTTGCTGTCAACGCATGCTGCAGCAACCCCCGTTACATGGATTTCATCGACCACCATAAAGCAGATAATGGTATGTTCTGTTATGGAACCACATATCATTACTGTTTGAACTGCCATTATTACACAAGCGGTCCCTACACAAATGGCAGTCGGCGATGCATTGATCTCTGTTTTTTGCCCGATTGGGAAACCAGAAGTCAATATACGTAATGCCAATACACGTGATGCGTAGGGGGAGCATATCCCCTTACGCATTATTTTACATCAAGCTTATATGAATAAATTATTATTGTACTTTTTAGTCGTCGCCCTTTTGCTGTCTGGTTGCAATACCTACACCATCCCCGAGGACGCGTACTATCCCCTCAAGATCGGCGTACTTGTTCTGGGTGAACCAGAATGGGAGCTGCAGTTACAGTATATCCAACCCGGCGAAACACTCATCACGCAAACAAGCGGCGTTTTCAACAATGAAGGTCTTGTAAATACAAATCTGCAGTTTGAAATCGCGGACGGTTTTTGCACCCTAACCTCCGACAATGAGGATGTGGAAATCTGCAAACAAAAAGGCGCTGAGCCGTTTTATCGCAAATACTTTGGCAACTGGGGCGATATGTCTTTCTCCTTTTCGGAAACGATCGGCTCATCCGGTTGGCTGATGATCGCGCCGCTTGGTGCCAGCAACGGACACATTACAGAATTACCGGGAAATTTTGTATCCACAATGAGAAAATTGGAGCAGGTACCGCCGGAGGAACATGATTACTATCTCACCGCGGTAGCGTTCGATCTGGACGGCAAGCGTATTGTCACCGCCAAACTCAAGGTCGTAAACCTCGCGGATTATGAGAATTGTGAGGACGGCAAATCCCCCTATTATTCCGTCACCCTCGAGGAATACACCCTGTCCGACAACTACATGATGTTTCTCCAATAACCCACCCGCCGGGGATTTCCCTCCGGCGGATTTTTTATCCCGAAAACATTGCATTTGCCCGCGCGGTTGTGGTATAATGATAAGTAGAATTTTCTTTTTGGGAGGGAGCATGGAGCTGCACGCATATTTTGCCGCACAGGCGACCCGATGCCGCACGGATGCGGACTATATGGCGCTGGCGCTCCTTGCCGCGGAGATTTCCGGTGCGCGCGGAGAGGTCCCGGTCGGCGCGATCCTGGTACACAAGGACCGCGGATTTCTCGCCTATGGTGTAAACGGGCGGGAATCGTCGAAGAACGCGCTGTGGCACGCGGAAATGGAGGCCATCGACCGGGGATGTCGGGCGCTCGGCGGCTGGCGGCTGACCGGATGCACGCTGTACGTGACGCTGGAGCCGTGTCCAATGTGCGCCGGGGCGATCTGGAACGCGCGGATCTCCCGGGTCGTCTATGGGGCTAAGGACAGCCGCGCCGGTGCGATGGGCTCCGTATTTGCGATGCAGAGCTATCCCGTCAATTGGAAACCGGCTGTGATCTCCGGTGTGCGCGAGAGGGAATGTCGAACGGTTTTGCAGACATTTTTCCGGGCAAGGAGGCGGTAAGATGCGGGAAGCGGAAGCAAAAAAGGTATTTTTCGATCCGGCGGACACGCTCTTTTTATCCGACCTCGACGGTACGCTCCTCACCCGAGAATCCGTACTACCGGACGGTGGTGTGGAGAGGATCCGCGCGTTATACGACCGCGGTGTGCGCCTGACCTACGCGACGGCGCGGACAATCCGTTCGGCGGCGTTTATCCTCGGCGGGGTACCGTACCCGGCTCCTGTATCGCTCATGAATGGCACATTCCTGCGGGACATGGAGCGCGGCGTATATCTGAAGAAGCATGTGATCGACCGGACGGCGGCGGAAACGATTCTGTGCTGTCCCGCAGAGCCGTTTATCTACACCTTGGACGAGGCGGACGAGTTGTTCACGGCATACCGGAGGATTGCAAATCCGGCGATGGCGGACTTCATGCGCGAACGGATCGAGCGGTATAACAAGCCGTTTCGCTGTGTTGGCAATGGTCTGCCGGAAGGTGTGATTGTGTATTTCTGCTATCTTGCCGCAAAGCGGGAGCTGCTGCCGCTATACGAGACGCTGCGGGAAAATCTAACGGTACAGTGTGCCTTCTACCCGGATCATCAGGGGGCGGACACGTGGTATCTCGAGGTATTTGCCGCAGACGCGTCCAAGGGGAACGCGGTCAGAGAACTGCGGGAGGTCACAGGATGCAAAACGATTGTGGCGTTTGGAGATAATTACAACGACATCCCGATGCTCGCCGCAGCGGATTACGCTGTGGCGATGGAGACTGCCCCGGAGGAGGTACGCGCGGCTGCGGATGACACAACGTCACCCGGCATGGGGGTGCTCAGCTGGATAGAGAAGCACATATGCGGCTAAATATGCTATCAATATACGATAAGGAAGCGATAAATATGGAACTGATGGAGATTCAAGGCGAGGTGCGTGCGGCATGCGAGGCACTACTCGATGTGGCGAAGCTGTCTGCGGGGGATATACTGGTTGTGGGCTGCTCGTCCAGTGAAATTCTGGGCGGCCGGATCGGGACATACTCTTCCCCGGAGGTCGGCAAAGCGGTCTTTGACGGGCTGATGGAGGTGCTGATGCCGCGCGGAATCTATTTGGCGGCGCAGTGCTGCGAGCATCTGAATCGGTCGTTGATCGTGGAAAGGGAAGCACTGCCGGGAGTGCGCGGGGTCAATGTGATCCCGCAGCCGAAGGCGGGCGGCTCTTTTGCAACGGCGGCGTACCATGGTTTTGCCCATCCGATGGCGATCGAGGGGGAGGGAGCCATTGCGGACGCGGGAATGGACATCGGCGGCACCCTCATCGGGATGCATCTGAAACCGGTGGCGGTTCCTGTGCGTCTTCCCATGCGCACAATCGGCGAGGCGGTGCTGATTGCGGCGCGGACGAGACTCCGGTTTGTGGGCGGTTCCCGTGCAGTATACGATGAAAACCTGCTCTGACAGATCCACGCGCGGCAGAGTCCGGGACAGAAATGAGTAAAATGAGGAATACGAGAGCTATGGAACACGAAACGATTATCAATCACCACCCGGAGGGAATCACTCTGCCGCCGGAGGAGGAACTGGCGGAGGCGGCGCGTTTTTTACGCACAATCGGCGACCCGACCAAGCTGCGGATTGTCTGCGTGCTTGCAGGGATCGGGGCGGACGGCGAGGAGAAACGCGAACGGGAAATCTGTGCAGGCAGCATCGCGGCGGCACTCGGCATGACAAACAGCGCGGTTTCCCATCAGTTGAAGATCCTGCGCGACGAGGGGCTGATCCGCTCCCGTCGAGTCGGCAAGCATGTCCTCTATACTCTCGATGACGATCACGTCTACGAAGCGATTGCGATGACAATGGAACATATCCACCATCGGCATTGACCGTTTTCCTTCTAGGAAGCGATCCGACAGAAAAAACATCGTTAAAGGAGAACAACATGTATACAACAGAACAGATACGGCAGACATTTTCGCGGCTCGGACTGGTGAGTCCGAAAACCATCACGCCCGACCGCGAGACGCTGTTCCTGCTCCAGCAGGCGTTTCTTACGACTGTCCCGTATGAAAATCTCGATATACTGGCAGGTGTACCGTTGTCCCTCGCGGAGGATGCGCTTTACGACAAGATCGTCACACGGCGGCGCGGCGGATACTGTTTTGAGGTAAACGGCTTCATCGCGGTGCTTCTTCGCTCCATGGGGTATACGGTAACGGAATATCTCGCCCGGTATCTGCGCGGGGAGACAACAATTCCCATGCGCCGGCATCGAGTTCTGCGTGTCCGGGCAATTGACGGTGGCGAATGGATCGTAGATGCGGGGATCGGTCAGGAGAGCTTTCGGGTGCCTCTCCCCTATGGCGACACGAACACGGAGACAAACGACGGCTTCCGCGTATATCGGCTGCGCAGGCGGGACTTTTACGGTTGGGTCATTGAAGAGTATCCTATACACCGGGAGGATTCGATTGGCGAGGCGCATCCCGACGGGAACGAGCCAATATTCCTTCCGTTCTACAGCTTCACGGAGGAGCCGCAGCTGCCCATCGATTATGTAATGCCATCGTTCTGGTGCGAAAAACATCCGGATTCGCCGTTCACGAAAGCCCCGATGCTGGCGATCAAGACAAAGGCCGGTCGCGCTGCCATCGACGGGAACCAGCTGTCCCTCTACGAAAACGATACCGTGGAGCGCCGGATCTTCGGAGAGGAAGAATACCCGGCGCTGCTTGCGCGGTATTTCGGCATACAGCTATAAAGGAAAAAAGCAAGGCTATCCATGCGGACAGACCTTGCTTTTTCTTGTACTATAGAGAGAAATGCGCCGATTTGCGGTGGGTTACTTCACCTTTTGCAGCGCCTTGTGCAGCAGCGGAACGCCGATCACGGTCTCGATCATTTCGGGGATCATGAACGTGCCGTTGTAAATGAAGGAGAAGAGCCATGCACCATAGCGGTTGACGATGTGGGTCGGGTCATCGGCGTACCATTCGAGGTCGAGGGCGTACCAGATCACGGCACCGGAGATAATGTGGCAGAGGAAACGGAGCGCTGTTGCGAGAAGCGCACCGAGGATTGCGGACACAAAGAGGTTGGTCGTTTCATTCTTCGAGAACTTGACGTTCCGGAAAATACCGCCGAGACCGAGGGCCGTAAACGCTAAGATGTAGTCGAGGATAATGCACCAGAATTTGCCGGAGATGCTTGGAACCCATGCCACGCTGGACAGGCCAAGGATCAGCTGCAATACGGAATATACAAACGCAGCGGGCAGACCGACCTTGATGCCGCGGCGCAGGGACAGAAGGATCATCGGCGCCATGGACAGAAGCGTTACGCTGCCGCCGTAGGGTGCGTTATAGACCTTGATGCGGCTGAGAACCGTGCCGAGCGCGATCATAATGGCACATTCGGCAAGGAGATGGATTTTTTCGGATGTGGTTTTTGCCATAGTTGACTCCCATCGGCTTTCCGGAAATCGCGGAAAACCTGTCGTAATACAGACCTCGGCACATCTTCTGTAAAATAGAAAAACTCCGCCGGGACAACCCTGTCCGTGACGAAGTTACATCCTTTACATAATGGTGGATCCAAAATCCATTACGCAAACAAATCCTCCCTACGCCGGTATTACCCGGATCAGGTAGAAGGGTTCGGCACTCCGTCTCAGCCACATGGCACCCCTGGTCTGTTCAAAAAAAGTATACCAGACTCGCCGCCGTTTGTCAAGCTGCATAGAAGCTGAAAAAACACGTCGGGATACAGTGAATTTTGGATAATTTTGCGGGAGGCAGAACCAATTATAGACTTTTTAACAAATTACAGATGTCACTATTGCGGCAAGTTTATTGACAAATGGATAACAATCTGCTATACTGGATAAAGATAAATCGTTAAGGATGCGCTGTATACAGGGTGTTTTCGCGTCAAAAGCGAAGGATGTTGGGACTTTTGGATGCAAAATCAACCCGAAATCAACGGTTCCTTAATGGCCCGGAAAGGAAGCAGAAATATGAAAAAGACAATATGTTGTATGCTCCTTGCGGCTCTTGTACTATCGAGCTTTGCCGCCTGTGCATCGAATGACAGCGGGAGCGACAAAGAGGCGATTGGTGAGACGGATACCGCAAGCGATACCGTGGAGACGGAACCCACGGAAACCGAAACTGCCAAAATCACCCCGGATCTGCCGGAGCGCGATTTCGAGGGCTATACCTATCGCGGACTCGTGCGCGGCTACATCAACAACCACTGGTACACCCGCGATTTCTATGCGGAGGAGCTGACCGGAGAACCGATCAATGATGCTGTATATAATCGAAATTCCGCTGTGTGTGAACGCTTTAATATTAAGATAGAGCAGCTGGACGGCAGTTCTCTCGGGTTAGAGCCGTATGCGCGAAAGACAGTCCAGGCAGGTGAGGATGCAATGGATGTCGTACTCGGAACCAACGCACTGGGCTCCCTCATTACGGATGGTATCCTTGTGGATATGTGTACGGTTCCCTATATGGATCTCACAAAGCCATGGTACGACCAGAATTCTATCGCATCGCTGTCTATTGCCAATAAAGTGTTCGTGATGGCAGCGGAAATCAACGTCATGGATAAGGACGCAACCTGGTGCGTGCTCTTCAACAAGGACATGGCAAGCGACCTTTCTCTTGGCGATTACTATCAGATGGTCAATGATGGAACCTGGACGCAGGACGTAATGCTTGTCGGCATGGAGGCGGCCACTATCGATTTGAACGGTGACGGTGTCCGCGATGTGGATGACCAGTGGGGCAACGTCGGCGAACAGTTTGACACGATGGGCTATATGGTTGCATCCGGTGCGCGCTGCTTCACAAAGGATGAGAATGACCTGCCGCAGCTCTCCGTGCTCGATGAGCGGTACGTGGATGCATATGCCAAGGCAATGGCGATCAATGACAACCACGATCTCTGTATGCACTCCGGTATATTTTCAGACTGGGATCTTCTCGACGCTGCGTTTACCGAGGGCCGCTGCCTGTTCTCTTTTGTCGGCATGAACCGTATCACCCTCTTCCGCGAAATGGAAGCCGATTTCGGTATCCTTCCCGCGCCGAAGTATGACGAGGCACAGGAAAACTACTATAATGTCATCAGTACCGTAAACTCCAACTTTGTCAGCATTCCGAAATCCGTCTCCGATTTGGAACGCACCGGTATCATTACGGAGGCACTCTGTGCCGAATCGCTGTATACCCTCACCCCCGCCTACTATGACATCACGCTGAAGACGAAGGCGGCGCGCGATGAGGAATCTGCTACGATGCTCGACATTATCTTTGCCAATCGCGTCTTCGAACTCGGCAATTTCTGGGGCTGGGGCGGCATTTACGACGTTCCGGGTGCACAGTCCTACGCCGGAAAGACAGATATCGTCTCTGCGGTTGAAAAAAAGGTTGCCAGCACGGAAAAGGCAATGCAAAAGACAATCAACGCCGTGCTTGAAAATAACGGCTGATTAACCAAATACAAAACGGATCCCGTCAGAGATACGACGGGATCCGTTTTTGTGTTGAAGAGAGTGGTATGGATCGCGCCACCAATCAGCTGCACAGTATTCCTCACCGGTGGATGCGGCAGCTGAACCAGACGATGACGGCAGCCGGGATGGAGAGCCACATCAGCTTCCAGATTGCGTAGGCACGCAGGATCCAACAGAGGAAGAAGAGCAGCCCGATGATGAAACCCGCACAGAACCAGAACGTTCGTGAGTGCTTTCCCCAGAGACTGTTGAAGATCAGCATCACAAGGAGCGAGACGGGCCATGCCGCCACCAGAACTGCGGACAGATCTACCTGACAGAAAATCCCGATCAGGAAACCGAGCGCGCCCACAAGCCAGATTCCCACAAACGTCACCGCATCGATTGCCCAATGATTCACCTGATTCATCACGGACGGCGGATCCCGATCCAGCGCAAATACGACCTCCCCGTTTCCATCTCCCTCCTCGTCTGTGACGGGCGTGTTCTGCACCGTGTCCTCCGTGTTTGCGGGAGCGGAGACCTGTGCCGCAGGCGCAGATTGTACCGGGAGAACGGACTCCTCCTCCGTGAGCAACGCGTCCATCGTCACGCCGAACAGATCCGCCATCCGTTTCAGACAGAATACATCGGGGATGCCGTCGCCGCGCTCCCATTTCGATATGCTCTTATCCGAATAGCCGAGCTTCTCCGCCAATCCTGCCTGCGTGAAACCGGATCGTTTCCGCTCCGCCGCAATCCGAGACGCCAATATCTGTCCCAGATCGCGCTTTTCGTTTTCTGCCTGCATTATGCAAAATCTCCTTTCCAAAGCCTTTTATGTGCCGATTCTACCCTTGATAGAGAAAATCCACCGTGAATTTGCCGATTCTACCATCGGTAGAGCCGCTGTTGCTGCGTTTCTCACAGGCATGGGAGGCTCTCATGTGCAGATGCTTCGCCTCTCCGCACGATAGAGTTTCGCGTGACTGCGATTGCACTGCCGCTCCATGCCTCGTAGAACGGTGTGTATCCAAGAGGAACGGGAAATAGAGCCGCTTCTCGGATCCGTGGCTGTTTACGCGGGCGGAATTCGGGTATACTATCTTCATACAGAAGCCGACCGATCGGATTTGTTGCCGGAGTGAACAGTTGCTCCGCGTGAACCGTTGTCGGCAGATGCTATGAGTATAACACACACGCCGCCCGAAAGCAAGAGGATTTTTTGAACTTTTCTCACTTCCTTCTTCCCCCTCTCTGTAATCGGCGGATATGGCGAAAGGATGAATACGATGACGGTAAGAACGACACTGCAGGTCTTTGGCGACTCCATTATGAAGGGCGTATGGTACGATGAAGAATCCGGTAGATACCGCCTTGTACGCGAACGGTTTGCCGCATTGGAAGAATATACCGTGGAAAATCGTGCCGTGATGGGCATGACGATTGCGGGCGGCTGGGAAACGATGCGGAAGCGGCTTCACGATCCGGATTCTGCCGTGGTGCTGCTCGGTTTTGGCGGAAACGACTGCGATTACGAATGGCAGGAAATCGCCGATGATCCCGCCGGATATCACCATCCGCACACAGACCGCGCCGTGTTTTCCTCCCGCTACGCACAGCTTATCGAATATGCGCGCGGACAGGGAGCCGCCGTTTTCCTATGCAACCTCGTTCCTCTCGACGCGCACCGCTATATGGACTGGATCACCCGTGCGTGTGACCGGGATACGATTCTCTCCTGGCTCGGCGACGTGAGTATGCTGTATCGCTGGCAGGAATACTACAATCGCGCCGTGGAGGAGCTGGCGTACCGCTATGGCTGTCCCCTTGTCGATGTGCGTTCGGCGTTTCTTTCCTCCCATCGGTATTCGGAGCTGCTCTGCGCCGACGGAATCCACCCAAGTCCCGCCGGACACGCCGTGATCGACGCGCTTGTCGCGGAAAGCATTCGTGCAGAGCTGGCGGTCGCAGTAAACGTGGCGGTGTGAGGTCATCCCCCTTTTCGCCGCAGGAGAACCGCGTACGGGAGCAGGAGCAGTATCGAATATATGCAGATGTACCCGGAAACCCATGTGGGATCGGACAGCGGCAGCGCAGCGTAGGGCAAGGGAGAATACGAGAAATGCATACAGGATCGCGGCGATGAAGTCCGTGAAGAATACGCCTGCCAAAACGACAACGAGCGCGGAGAAAAATTGCACGAGCCGCAGTGCGAGAAACGCTATGAGAAACCGCCTGCCCGTACGGAATGTCCACAGCCCGAACGGTAAAGGAAGGCAGTGGAGAATGGAACCCGTGTGGATCCAGAACGAAAGCGGCGAATCGTCCCCGGCGGGCAGAAATGAAAATTTGTAGAACACACCACACCAACAGTACAGAATCGCGACGAACCAGAGGACAAAAGCAATACGGCGGCGATCGGACATGGCGTACCTTCCATAGACGATGATAAATATGACGCACGAGAACAGAATGGTTCCCGTGCGTCTTTTCTTCTTAAGGATGCGCTGAATACATCGAGATTTTGCATCAAAAAGCATAGGATGTAAGGGTTTCTTGCTGCAAAACCAACCATAATCCAGTGCTTCCTTAAAATTCCATCTCCGCAACCACCTCGTCCGTCATGCCGAGATCCCATAACAGGTGTCCCAGAATGTACTTGAGACGGATGTCTTTTGCCATGCGGAATGCTTTTTCCATCTCTGCCGCCGATACCCCGATCTCCGCCGCTGTGGTCGGATGACCGATCTGATGGAAGAATGCCGTGATCTCCGCGGAAGAGGGCATGGCGTGCAGAGCAGCAGAGATCTCTTCCCAGTGATCGACGATATTCTGCAGACGCGCACGGTGATTCTCCAGTCTGTAGAACCCATTTGCGTCCTCATTCACAATCATTGCTTCCGCTCCCGGCCCGACGAACTCCCGCAATTTGTCATTCCAGGCGTTCCGGTCAAAGGATTTCACCGCGTTCAACGCCTTTTCAACGTCCGGCGCACGACCGCCGAGCTTGTCAAAGAGAATCTCATAGCCGCGCAGGGTGTAGATCGTACCGATGCCGCATTGGATGCCGTGCAAATCCGCCGGTGTACCGAACGCGAGAGCGCGCATATCGAGGATGTGCGAGATGTAATGCTCCATGCCGGATGCCGGACGGGAAATGCCTGCGTAGTTCATCGCTACGCCGGACAGCACCAGCCCCTCTGCCAATCTGCACAGCGCATCGTGATCGCCTTGCACCGCTGCCTCGCCTTCCCGGAGACAGGTGTGCAGCGCGTCGTCCACCATATCCGCTACGGTTGCGCAGTAGTAGTCGCCGACGATGTAGGACGCCATTTTCCACTCTGCGAGAGAGGTGATCTTTGCCGCCATGTCCCCGATCCCGGAGCAGACCATGTGTGCGGGTGCGGTCGCCAAAAGATCCGCATCACAGAGGATGGCGTTCGGGCATTGGGAGTCGAGGGAGATTTTCAGATTGTCCCGCTCCATCGACGAGGTGGCAGACGCATATCCGTCCATGGAGGGCGCGGTCGAAACGTAAATATCCGGGATGTGTCTGGCGGAGGCGAGAATTTTACACGTATCGTTGATTACGCCGCCGCCCACCGCAATTACGCCGTCGCAGTCCTTGCCGCAGTGCATCACTGCCTCCCCAACGATCCGCTCATCCGGCGAGGGATGTGTTCTTCCTATGATGTGGAGCGTATAGGAAAGGCCCAGATTTTTGAGGAGCACGATCACATTCTTCCCGCCCGCCGCGTAGGTATCCCGGTCGCAGAGGACAAACGGATGAGAGACGCGGTATTTCGTCAGCATCGCAGGCAGAGCGGAGGCGAGGATCCCACTGCCCGTTATAAAATCCGAAAGCCGGCTGAAATGCTGCTTTCCGCAGGCACAGAGAAAACCATCGTTTTCAAGCAGGCTTGGTATGGAATATTTCATAGATTGCACACTTTCTTAGGATACTCTGAATAAATCGGGTTTTTGTGATAAAAAGCTAAAATATAGGGGCATTTGTCGCAAAAATAACTTTAAAACCTTAAATCAGGGGGATTCCTTATACGTCTTTGAGGGGATTTTCATGGAGAATCGCCTGTTCCTCCAGTATTTCCGTGAGTCTCCGGCAATTTTCGCGAATCCTCTCCGCATTTTCTCCGGAATCGCTGTCGTGGAATACGCTGGAGGAGCCGGTGACGAAATAGTCCGCGCCTGCGGCGCACAGTTCTGCTATATGGGCAAAGCTTACACAGCCATCCACCTGCAGCAGATGATTGGGGTACCCGCGGCTGTCGAGATAGGCGCGGCAGTCGGCGATCTTTCGCACCATTCCGGGAACAAGGGGCTGTCCGGCAAAACCGGGGTTCACCGTCATGAGCAGTACGCCGTCCGCCTCATCTAGGATATAATCAAGGGTGGACAGTGGGGTCGCGGGATTGAGAGCCGCTATCGGGTGTGCGCCGTGATCGCGGATCCGACAGAGCGCGCGGTGGAGATGAACCGTGGATTCCGCGTGTACGGAAACGTATTCGCCCGGCTGTATATCGAACCAGTCGAGCTTGTCCTCCGGCTTTGTGATCATCAGATGGAGGTCAAGCGGAATGTTTGTGAGTGCGCGCAGCCTGCGGCAGTAATCCGTGCCGAGTGTGAAATTCGGTACAAAGCTCCCGTCCATAACGTCGATGTGCAGCGAATGGATCCCGCAGTCCGCGAATACGGAAAGCACCTCGGACAAATGTGTGATCCCGGCGCACATCATCGACGGCGAGAACTTGGGCGGCAGAGTCTTTCGCTCCGCCGCCCGGTTTTCACGCTTGTCTTCCGTCATGAGGATTACCACCGCATCATTTCGTGGTAGCCATCTGCACCGCCGTCAAAAATCGGGGTCAGACGGAGCGTGAACGTGAAATCCTCGTCGCAGATCCGGTACATCGGGTCGAGAGCAGGGCCGCACGAGTGCGAACCGATGCCGCTCTGTTTGTAGTCGATGATAACCGTTGTTTCCTTTTCCGGATGCAGTTCAAAATGGTGTGCAGTACAGGTTAACTGCTCCGGCGAATAGTGGGAAGCCGAGAAGGAGAACGGCGTCTCCGCGGTAAAGAGGAGGCCGTGTCCGGCGACTGTCGTCACTTTAGCCCAACCACAGCCCCAATGTGCGGAATTCTCCTGCGGGAACACATACGGCTCATAGTTGTCCGTGACTGTCGTACCGAATTCGCCGAGCCGAGCTGCCAGCCGTTTGTCCACATAGCTTTCCATCGGACCGTAGCCGAAGTACCGCATCTGCTCGGAACCCTCCGGCATCGTCAGCTTCAGGCCGAACCGCGGCAGGAATGTATCGTCCTTCGCACGGTCGCGCTTGCGGGGAGAAATGTCGTAGCGGATGGTCAGTCCGTGTCGTCCGTCCACGGTGTATGTCACCTTGCCGCGGAGCGCGGGCAGATACGGAGCGGCACCGAGAGAAAATTCCGAGATAACCTCCGCGCCCTCCTCCGATACGTTCAGCTTCACGGAGTAGCACTTCACCTCCGCACGGTCAAAGCCGTTCTGCTCCCAGCTCCAGCGCACATTGCGGTCGTTGTCTGTCGGCGCGCGCCAGATTGTCGGAACGGCCGGCTTGGTCAGAAGCTCCTCGCCGTTGTCCGAGATCTGCTTGAGACAGCCGGATACGCGGTCGATTACATAGGTTGTCTCACCGCAGGACAGTCGGATTTCGTGCGTCGTTTCCTCGACCTCGACCGGATAGAGTGGCTCCCGTTTGCCGTGCATTCCGTGCCGTGCCTCGGAGGAGAGGAAGAACTGCACCATTCCGACCTCATGACCGGCGGGTGCGAACGGCTTCGGCTCGTTGTATCGGAAGGAGAGATTGAGTGTTGCCGTGCCGTGGAATACGCGTGCCGCGTCAAAGAGTTTGTAGGTTTTTTCCGCTTCCGGCGCGATGTCGAGGGATACCTCGCGTCCGGACAGCACTGTCCTGCCGTCCTCCTCGATCCACCAGACCATGGAAATATCCGAGAGGGACTTGAAATACCGGAACGAACGGACTGTTACCTCGCCCGGATTGTCCTCGCGCACGATTACGGGCATGATCGCCTGCTTCAACTCAAGCAGTCCGGTGTGCGGTCTGCGGTCGGGATATACGAGACCGTCTACACAGAAGTTGCCGTCGTTCGGATAATCGCCGAAATCACCGCCGTAGGTGTACTGCGGATCGGTGTATTTGTCGCCGATCGCTACACTGTGGTCGATGAATTCCCATACGCAGCCGCCGAAAAATTCATCGTTTTCGCGGATGATGTCCCAGTACAGACCGACGTCTCCGGGACCGTTGCCCATCGCGTGGCTGTATTCGCATAGGAACAGCGGCATTGTATATTTGTCGTCCTTACAGTACGCGCGGCACCAGTTCCGATCGGAGTACATATGGCTTTCCACATCGGTTGTATCCGGACGAGGTTCGCCGCCGAAATAGCCGGAATGTGCGCCCTCATAATGGACAATGCGGCTGTCGTCCCGTGAGCGGATCCATGCCGTCATTGCTACATGATTTCTGCCGAAGCCGGATTCGTTGCCGAGCGACCAGAAGATCACGCACGGATGGTTCTTGTCCCGCTCTACCATGCGCTGTGCCCGATCGACATATGCCATCTCCCAGTTCGGGTCGTCCGACAGACCGTTCCAGGGGTGCATCCCGTGCGTTTCTATATCTGTCTCATCGCAGACATACAGACCATATTTGTCGCACAGCGCCGTGAACCGCGGATCGTTCGGATAGTGGGAGGTGCGAACCATGTTGACATTGTGCGCCTTCATGATCTCAATGTCACGGATCATGTGAGAAAGCGGCGTGGCATGACCGAGAAGCGGATGACTGTCATGTCGGTTCACGCCTTTTGCCTTCACCTTTTTGCCGTTGATAAGGATCACTTTGTCGCGGATTTCCACCCGGCGCGCACCGATCGGAAAATCGATGACTTCGCCGCCGCAGAATACGGTTAGATGGTAGAGGCTCGGCTCCTCATCTGACCAGAGCGCGGGATTTTCAATGACCGGCACATCAATTTTTCCGGATTTTTCTACGTGGAGCTGCCCGCCGGAGAGACTTTCGCCGCACGGCGCGGTGATCTGCCACAGAACCTCACATGCCCCGGTTGTTTCTACATCGGCGGTGAAATGTGCGCGGTCAAAGCTGTCGTTCAGATGGCAGTGTACGAATACATCGCGGATGTGTACAGGCTCGCGGAGGAGAAGATAGACCTCGCGGAAGATACCGGACATGCGCCACATATCCTGATCCTCCAGATAGCTGCCGTCCGACCACTTTAAAACAAGCACCTTGAGGCTGTTCTTGCCTTCGTGTACGAGACCTGTGATATTGATTTCGGTGGTGAGGTGGCTGACCTGACTGTACGCGGCGAATTTGTCGTTCACAAATACGTAGAATGCGGAATCCACACCCTCGAAATTGAGGTAGATCTCCCGTCCGGCGGCGGATTTCGGCAGGGTAAAATCGCGCACATACAGTCCACAAGGATCGTTGTCCGGCACGTGCGGCGGGTCGACAGGGTACGGATAGTTGACGTTCGTGTAGTTCGGTACATCGTAGCCGCGGTCTGTCGCCATCTGCCAGTTCATCGGCACAGCCAGCTTGTCCATGCCGGACGGGTCAAAATCGGGAGAGGTGAAGTCGCACACATCGTGGACGGAGGAATAGTAGCGGAAATTCCAGACGCCGCAGAGATTTTTGAAAAACGGGCTTTCGTCCCGGTTCTGCCGGAGCGCGGATTTTTCGCACGCAAAGGGGATGAAGTATGCACGGGGAGTTTCGCACTGGACGTGCAGGGTCTGCTCCGTGGTATGGTAATCGGGAAGATGTAGCATGGGGATACTCCTTTGTCAATGTAATTTATGGGTATCTACATTATGGCATATACGGGGGTGAAAGTCAAGGGGATGGCGGTGAATTTGACAGAGAAAAGCAGGGTACGCAAGCCAATTTCGAAGGAAATGCTGAATGAATTCCACTTGAGTCAGCGTTCTCTTAATTTTTCCGCAATTCCATATTGCACTTTCCGGACAAATCCTGTATAATACTACTTGGAAGAAGAACCGCCGTATCTCGGCTCATCGGGACAGACGGACAATTCACCCGGCAAACAAAACGAACACTTTGTAAATCTTTATCTTTTTGCGTTTCTCCTATTGCACTTTCGCACGCGAGACGGTATAATACTGTCATACGAAAAAATGTTCGATATGCGTGTGGCGGATCGTCCGTGTCTGTGCGAATCCGCGGAAAGGAATGACTATGAAAGCTGCTTCCAAGAAAAAAACAAATGACAATATCACCGATCGTACTCCCGAGGAGCGTAAAAAGGCCCTCGATACCGCCATTGCCCAGATTGAGAAGGATTTCGGCAAGGGTTCCATCATCCGTATGGGCGAAAATTCCCGGATGAACGTGTCCGCGGTGCCAACCGGCTCCATCGCGCTCGATATGGCTCTCGGCATCGGCGGACTTCCGAAAGGGCGGATCATTGAGATCTATGGGCCGGAATCCTCCGGTAAAACGACGCTCGCACTGTCCGTGGTTGCTCAGGTACAAAAGCAGGACGGTCAGGCTGCGTTCATCGATGCGGAACACGCCCTCGATCCCGTATACGCGAAGGCCCTCGGTGTAGATATCGAGAATATGCTCGTTTCCCAGCCGGACAGCGGAGAACAGGCGCTGGAGATCTGCGATGCATTGGTGCGCTCGGGTGCTGTGGACATCATTGTCATCGACTCTGTGGCGGCTCTCGTTCCGCAGCAGGAGATCGACGGCGATATGGGTGCGTCCCATGTCGGCTTGCAGGCGCGGCTTATGTCGCAGGCACTCCGCAAGCTCTCCGGTACCATCGCGAAAACGAACTGCATCGTCATCTTCATCAACCAGCTCCGCGAAAAGGTCGGCGTGATGTACGGCAATCCCGAAACGACGACGGGCGGACGTGCGCTGAAATTCTATGCATCCGTCCGCATAGATATCCGCAAATCCGAGGCTCTCAAAAAGGGAACCGAGATCTACGGCAACCGCGTGAAGTGCAAGATTGTCAAGAACAAGGTCGCTCCGCCGTTCACCGTTGCGGAATTTGACATTCTCTACGGACAGGGCATCTCCAAATCGTCCGAAATTCTCGATATGGGTGTGACGCTCGGTATTCTCGAAAAGTCCGGCGCGTGGTTCTACTACGATGGCAGCCGGATCGGACAGGGTAAGGAGAACGCTCGCCAGTTTCTTGAGAGCGACCCGGCGTTGATGGCGGAGATTGAAGCCAAGATCAAAGAAAAGGGCGCCGTAGCCGAGACGGAGCACGCAGAGGAAGAGGACGACGACGAGGATGAGGAGCTGGACATCCGTCTGCTCGATCTGGACGAAACGGACGAAGAGGATGTTTCGGACGACGAGGAGGATGCAGACGAGGAATAATACATGCGTGAGAAACCGCCCATGGAGCAGTCCAGGCGGTTTTCCGGCTATATAGGAAGCCTCTGATTTCAGGTTATTTTTGTGATAAAAGCCTCTATATTTCAGCCTTATATTGCAAAAATCCGATTGATTCAGAGGTTCCTTAGGAATCACTGACTTCCGGTTGATTTTGCGTCAAAAGTCCATACATCCAAGGCTTTTTACGCGAAAGACCGATGAATGCGGCGTATCTCTTACCCATCCGGGAAACGCGGAAAACACCCCGCATGTCCCCGAAAACAAAAAAACAGGAAGCCGTTTTGATGCCGTATGCGGCGCAGCTTTGGCTATTCCGGATAATGGAGGACGAGACAATCATGAAAAACATTTCCGATATTTATATTCGCGACCCTTTTATTCTCCCGTGGCAGGGAACATATTACCTCTACGCGGCGCAGTATCCGACATTCATCGTGCGTACCTCCACGGATCTCGAAAACTGGAGCGAGCCGACGGTCATTTTTGAGAAGTCGGCGGATTTCTGGTCGGATCGCGACTATTGGGCACCCGAATGCCACGCGTATACGGATCCGGCGGACGGCGTGACCCGCTTCTATCTGTTCGCGTCATTCAAATCGGCGGATAAGTGCCGGGGTACCCAGATCCTGCGCGCCGACCGTCCGACAGGTCCGTTTGTTCCGCTGACTGCCGAGCCTGTCACGCCGCGCGACTGGGAATGTCTCGACGGAACGCTCTGGATCGAGGACGGCATACCATACATGATTTTTTGCCACGAATGGCTCCAGGTCGGTGATGGGGAGATTTGCGTGATGCCTCTTTCACACGACCTAACATGCGCGGCCGGGGAACCGACGGTGCTGTTCCGAGCAAGCGCGCTGCGGTGGGTTCGTCCGGTGCGCGAAAAGACGGAATTTGTCACCGACGGGCCGTTCCTTTACCGCACGAAAACCGGAGCTCTGCTTATGCTCTGGTCCTCGTTTGGGGAGAAGGGCTATGCGGAGACGGTGGCGCGATCGGCAAGCGGCAGACTGTCCGGCCCATGGATGCAGGAGGAAGCACCGCTGATGCCTGAAAACGGCGGCCACGGGATGCTCTTTACCACTTTTGACGGAAAACTGAACCTCGTCCTCCACGCACCGAATTCTCCGAACGGCGCGGAACGGGCGCACTATTTTCCGATTACAGACTGCGGCGACCGCCTCACACTGGCGATGGCATAAATGGTCATCAAAGAGATCCGTTATACGGACTACCGAAACCTCACGGACTGCACGGTATCGTTCTGCGGCGGGATGAATGTCCTCTACGGCAGAAACGCGCAGGGAAAATCGAATATTCTGGAGGGCATCTATTATTTCGCACGCGGCAGATCGTTTCGAGGGGCGCATGACCGGGAGCTGATCCGGTTTTCCGCTCCGTTTACGCGGCTGAATCTCTCTTTTGTCCGCGCGGAGCATCGCTATCCGACGGAGCTGGAGGCGTATCTGCCGAAAACGGGAAAAAAGCGATTCACGAAAAACGGCGCGCCGCTGTCCTCTGTTGTGGAAATGGTCGGCAATCTCCGCGCGGTGCTCTTTTGTCCGGCGCATCTTTCCATGATTACGGGCGGCCCGCTTGAAAGACGTACCTTTCTCGACATCGCTCTGTCGCAGCTGTCCCACGAATATCTCACCTGTCTGCGCCGGTATGTGAAGCTCCTTGCCGAGCGGAATGCCTTAATCAAGCTGGCAGAGGACGGCAGAAGCGTCACGGAGGCGGAATGGGCGGTGTATGAGGAAGGACTGGCGGCAACGGGCGCGGTGATCGGCGGGTACAGGCGGGAATATGTCACACAGCTTGCCTCGTCGGTACGGGCGTATTTCGACGGACTCAACGCGTTCGGCGATCCGGTCAGTGCGGAAAAACCGGACGTTCGCTATCAGTCTCACAGCTATGCGGAGGACGATCCCGCAACGACGTTTTTGACCGATGGTGCCGCGGAAGCACCGGGAGAGATTCGCGACAGACTGCGGGAAAAGCTCTTCACCAATCGAACCCGCGAAATTGCCGCCGGAACGACGCTGTACGGGATTCACAAGGACGATGTGCGCCTGATGCTCAACGACAGAGAAGCCAAGCTGTACGCGTCGCAGGGACAGCAGCGCAGTCTTGTCCTTGCCATGAAGCTGGCTGAGGGTGAAATCGCAGGAAAGATCGGCGGTGAGGTGCCGGTATTTCTCCTCGATGATGTGTTTTCGGAGTTGGATGAACGGCGGCGCGCCTTCATGCTGGAAATGCTGACCGGGCGGCAGATTATCGTCACGTCCTGCGAACCGGAGGTCATACCGGAACGGTATCGCGCGGGGCATATCACCTTTCACGAGGTACGCAACGGAACCGTAGACGGACAATGCGTATGTGCGGCGGAAACGGATGAAACAGAGGCGGGGGATTCCTGCTCGGAGAGGGATGAAAATCCCGGAGGCACAAATGGTCTGTAGCGCGATTCTTGCGACGGAGACGGATGTGTTTCTTACGATTGCTGCGGACGAGACGGGAACTGCCGCCGAGGAATTCACCCTGTCACCGCGCCGATTTCGGAGACTGTGCCTGGAATTCGCGCTTCCGTCCGACATCCCGACACCGTTTGCCGTGAACGAAGAGTTTTATACCGCTGTATCGGAGGCACATGCGCATACCATGGCGATCAGGGACGGTGCCAGACTGCTCGCATACGCACCATGCAGTGGTCGTGAGCTGCGCCGAAAGCTCATGAATCGCGGCTGCGGCGCGGAAGCCGCCAGAGAATCGATCCGGTTTCTTACGAAAAAGGGGTATCTCGACGAAACGGCGCAATGTACCCAGTACGCGCTGTCGGTCAGAGGACGATATGGTTCCCGGCGGATCCGCGCCTATCTCACCCATCGCGGCTACGCGAACGCGGCGATCGAGGCGGCACTGGCGCAGATTCCGGAGGAGGACACGCGCTGTGCCATCAGACGGCTCATCGAAAAGCGATATACCCCATTCCCGGAGGAGCCGTATGAACGGAAAAAAGCCGTAGCCGCACTCATGCGGCGCGGATATACCGCTGCGGAGATATTTGAGACGATCCGGGAAATAAAAGAAGAGACAGACAAAAATCTATAGATAGAAAGATATTCGTAAATCCCAAAACAAAGGATACGCAAAGACATGATCTGTATGGCCATGTACAAGGCTTTTGTCAGACTTGTATTAAAAAAGCCGCGTATCCCCCAGGAGTACATATATGAAAAAAGCAAAAGTCGGATTTGTTTCCTTAGGCTGTTCCAAGAATCTGTGCGACACGGAGGTCATGCTCAAGCACCTCGTGGACGCCGGATACGAGATCACACCGGAGGAGACGGAAGCGGACGTGGTGATTGTGAACACGTGCGCGTTTATTGAAAGCGCGAAGAAGGAATCCATCGACAACATTCTGGATATTGCGTGGCTGAAGGAGCATCACGGACTCAAGGGACTGATTGTGACCGGATGTCTTGCGGAACGGTACCGGGAGCAGGTGCTGACCGAGATGCCTGAGGTGGATGCGGTGCTGGGTGTCGGCGGGATCCATCAGATTGTGACCGCCGTAAACGCGGTACTGGCGCGTGCGGAAGCGAAGGAAAAGAAGGCACCGAAATTCGTGTGCTTTGAGGACAAGGAGTGCGTTGCTCTGGGCGGCGAACGTGTGGTGACGACCGGGGATCATATGGCGTATTTAAAGATCGCGGAAGGCTGCAACAACCGTTGTACATACTGCGCGATTCCGCTGATCCGTGGCAAAATGCGCAGCCGGACAATGAAGGACATCATTGAGGAGGCGACGATGCTGGACGCGATGGGGGTAAAGGAATTGAACCTGATTGCGCAGGATACATCCGCCTACGGGATCGATCTGTATGGTAAGTACTGTCTGCCGGAGCTGATCCGTGGAATAACGGATGCCACGAGTATTCCGTGGATCCGCCTTCTGTACTGCTATCCGGACAAAATCACGGACGAGTTGATCGCGGAGATCCGGGACAACCCGCGTGTGGTGAAATATATTGACATCCCGATCCAGCACATCAACGACGACGTACTGCGGCGCATGAACCGGCATGGCGATTCCGCGATGGTGCGGGATGCGGTGGCAAAACTGCGCACGATTCCGGGCATAGTACTCCGTTCCACGGCGATTGTGGGATTCCCCGGCGAGACAGATGCGCAATTTGCGGAGTTGTGTCAATTCATTAAGGATACGAAATTCGAGAGGTTCGGCGCGTTCACATACTCCCGAGAGGAGGATACGCCGGCATACGACTTCCCGGATCAGATCGACGAACAGGTGAAGCAGGATCGCTACGATGTGCTGATGCAGACGCAGCTTGCCGTGAGCGAAGCCTATAATGAATCCCGGATCGGACAAGTGCTGCACGTCCTCTGCGAAGGCTACGACCCGGTTGCAGAATCCCACTATGGCAGAAGCTATGCCGAAGCCGCGGACATCGACGGCAAAATCTGGTTCACGGCAAACAATCCGAAGCTCCGTATTGCAGAAGGCGAAATGATCGACGTGAAAATCACAGACGCTTTGGACTACGATTTGGTGGGCAAGCTTTTATTGTGAGGGGGACGATTCTCGGAACCTTTTTGAAAAAAGGTCTTTTCAAAGAAAAGCACCCGACTACCTCCAAAAATTTTTTTAAAGATCGGAATGGATTTTTCCTGTGCAAGTCTGGGTTTGCTTTTCCGTCTCCTCTATCCCCCAAGTATTCCTATAGAAAGGTAAGGAAATCCTTATGAATTTACCAAACAAGCTCACGGTGCTGCGCCTTTGCATGGTGCCGGTATTTCTTCTGTTTCTGTGTCTGCCTCTGCCGCTGTCGGACACAACAATCCGGATTGTGACGGCGGTGATCTTCATTCTGACCTCGCTGACCGACATGCTCGACGGCAAAATCGCGCGCAAGTACAATCTTATCACGGATTTCGGAAAGTTTATGGACCCCTTGGCAGACAAATTCCTTGTGATTGCGGCGATGCTTGGAATTTTGGCGTACTGTGACGATCTGCGTGCGGTTTTTGTGTGGGCAGCGGCGATCGTGATCTTCCGGGAACTGGCGGTGACGTCGATCCGGCTGGTGGCAGCACAGAAATCCGGTCTGGTTGTGGCGGCAAGCTGGCTTGGAAAGATCAAGACCACCACACAGATGATCTGTATTTGCACCGTGCTTCTGGAGCCGGTTCTCTTTCCGGTCTTCGCGGAGAATCACATCCTTTCCTATGTCACAACGGCGGCAATGACTGTGATGACACTGTGGTCGGGGATCGATTATCTGCGCACGTACTGGAAATTTTTAGACCCGCAAAAGTGATTTCTGCTGCGGATACCGTTCCGTGGGGAAAAATAGAATTGGATAAACACGGTTTAGGTAAAAAAATCGAAATCCGTGCAAATGAGCTATGGAAAGGAGCAATACTATGCAGCAACTGAACCTTGACCTGACGCGTTCGACCGGAAAAATGAAGCCGATGCACGCAGTCAACAACGGTCCTGTGTACAAATTCACCTTAGACCAGCGTATTTCCAATCTGGACGCCTTCCGCGATGCCGGAATCCCGTATGCACGCACGCATGACGCATCCTTTTACGCGACCTATGGCGGGGAGCACACCGTGGATGTGCACGCCATCTTCCCGGATTTCTCGAAGGATCCCTATGATCCCGCATCCTACGATTTCACACTGACAGACGAATATCTCCGTGTGATTGATTTCGCCGGGGTCAAGACCTTCTATCGGCTCGGCTCCAAGATCGAGCATTGGCCGAAGAAATACGGAACGCTGCCGCCCGCGGATTTCCAGAAATGGGCGGTGATTTGCGAGCATATCATGCGCCATTATCTCGAGGGCTGGGCAGATGGCTATAAGTACGATATGGAGTATTGGGAAATCTGGAACGAGCCGGATGGCGCTGCCGACGACGCGAACATTGTCGACAAAAAGACATGGGGCGGTACGCGCGCACAGTTTTTCGAATTTTACGACACGGCTGCCAGACACCTGAAATCCTGTTTCCCACAATGCAAGATAGGGGGGCCGGCGGTATGCTACCCGCTCACCCCGTGGGTCAACGCGCTTCTGGAGCATCTGCGGGAATCCGGCGCACCGTTTGATTTCTTCTCATGGCATTGCTACTGCCGGGATCCGCACGAGATCGAACGGCTGGATCGTGAAACACGCAAGCTTCTCGACGAATACGGCTTCACGAAAACAGAGAGCATCCTGAACGAGTGGAACTATGTGCGAGGCTGGAGCAACGACGACTGGATTCATTCCCTCAAAGCGGAAAAATCTCTACAGGGTGCATCCTTCATCGCGGGAACCATGGCGCTGTCCCAGTATCAGCCGCTCGACATACTCATGTACTATGACGCAAGGCCATGTGGCATGAACGGTATGTTCGCGACCGACTTTGTGTGCGACAAACTCAAGGGCTACTATCCGTTCTGGATGTTCAACCGTCTCTACAGGCTTGGCGACGCGGTTCCGGTCGAGAGCGACGATCCTGAGATCATGCTCTGCGGCGCGAAAAACGAGGACGGCGTAGCAGCGATGGTTACATACTATAAGGATGCCGACACAGCGGTGGAAAAAGAGGTCAAAATCACCTTTGCGGGACTGCACCAGGGAGCGCATAAGGCGTTGTTCTACCTTCTTGACGAGGATCACGATGCGACGCTGACCAGAGAGGAAATTGTCACCGGACAGACCGTATCCTTCTACCTGAAAATGCACCTGTTCACGACGATCCTTGTGGACGTATCCCCTTATACGGAAGAATAAGGATACGCTGATGAAATCAGTACATCCTTAAGAAATCCGATGATTTAGGAAATCTCTGATTTCAGGTTATTTTGCGATAAAAGCCTCTATATTTCAGCCTTTTGTCGCAAAAATCCGATTCATTCAGAGTTTCCTTAGATTTGATGGATTCAGCGTCTCCTAAAAATACGCGGCGCATCCGCACCATACAAATAGGAAGCATACAATATTATGGAACAAATTTACACAATACCCGTCAATGAGGCGTTTGAGGCAGTCGGCAGCGGGGACAACTGCACCTGCCCGTTTTGCCTCATGTACAACCGATTGGAAGACAATGAACTGGATCTCATCCTCGGTGCATCCATGATGGAGCCGGATGTCCGGCTGAAAACGAATGAGCTTGGGTTCTGCCCGGAGCATCTTTCCCTTATGTTCGACCGAAGCAAGCGGCTTCCCCTTGCCCTCATGCTCGAAAGTCATCTCGACAGTATCGCGGCGGAGCTGAAGCCGTCCGGAATCGCGGGAATGTTTCCGGCGAAAGTGGGCGAGGCAGCGGCAAAACGGCTCGACAAGCTGTCTCACGACTGCTATATTTGCAGCCGAATCGAGTATAACTTCACCCGCATGATTGAAACCGCGGCACTCCTGTGGCAATCCGATTCCGCATTCCACGATAAGGTGAAGAAAGCACCGTTCTTCTGTCTGCCGCACTATGGAAAGTTTTTGCAGACGGCGAAGGAACGGCTGTCCAAGAAGGATTTCGTCGAATTTTACACCGACATTTCTACTGTGGAGAACGCATATTTCGATAAGCTGCGCGCCGATGTGAGCTGGTTCTGCAAAAAGTTCGACTACCGTTACGAGAATGAACCGTGGGGGGACGCCAAGGACGCTCCCGAACGCGCGAAAATTTTCTTAAACGGTCAGCTTCACGTTCATGAGGACGCCAAAAAGCCGAGCGATGGATTAACCTGATAAAAACAAGTGAAAACGCCGTATCGTCCGCCGGTAAAGGCAGATGAATACGGCGTTTTTCGTATTGTAGGTGAGATGGGTGTGGGGATTGTCCGCCATAGAGAGCATGGAGGATATGTTGGTAGCCGCTGTCATAGCGGATGGTCGACAAGCGCGGGAAACAGTGCGGTTCTTATCCTTTTCATGCTGCCATTTCTCTTTTCAGAAATCGTTTTTCGGGATGTGCTGCACATGGCGTGGCTTCTTGTTTTCACGTTTCTCCCGTCAATACGCAAGCTTTCGTACAGTATCCATCAGATCGGTGAGCGTTTTTTCAAGGGATTGCGCCTTTTTTTCCGCCGTGGAGACATAATTGTTTTTCCTGGATGTATAGATGTCGTTGTACAGACTTGCGAAGCTGTAGCCCCATGTAAAATCGACCGCCCAGTCGTAGGACTTTGAGCCGAATATGAAGTCGAGCATTTCTACCGAGGTCGTGTCGCGAACCAGCTTTGCCGAGAGGGCGACCTCATATAACGCCTGCCGCACCGTGTCGGTCGAATAACCGGACAGCACCTCCAAAATCACACCGGTTCGTGCGGGGTCGCTGTTTGTCATCGGAACCGCGTATGCTGTCGTCCAGCCGTTCGATATGTATTCGCCGTAGCTCTCCTGTGCTTCGTTATATTTTGGCATCGGAATGATCCCGAAATCGCTTGTCATTTCCCGAAGCTGATTCACAAACGCAAGCATATCGCCGTAAAAGAGGGCATGACCGGCTGCGAAATCCGCCGCAACTCCCGTGTAGGTCATATCGCTTTCCACCATCACGTTGTAGAGCTTGTCGATCGCGCCGATTTGCCGTTCGTCTAAGATCCGTAGGCGCAGATTTCCGTCCTCCGCAATGTCGATGGATTTTTCACCCATCGCATACAGCCAGTGCTTTACATGGTCGTTTTGCTCCAGATGACCGACAATATCGTCTGCCACGGTGTATTTGCCATCGCCGTTCACATCCGTTTTGACCACACTTGTCATCTCGAGCATCCGGTCGATGGTCCATTTACCTTCCTCCACCAGTGCGTAGGGATAGGTCAGCCCGTGATCGTCGCAGAGGGACATGCTGAAAAAGACCGCTTCCACGGCATAATCATCCACGAAATTGATGTCACCCGTGATCCAGTACAAACGGTCGCCGAACAGCGTGAAGTCATCTACGATGTTCTTGTCCCACCAGGTATGCGTTGTGTCCAGGGTGGAAATTGCGCGCAGATTTTGTAAATCACCATTCTGCATCGATGTGCCGAGAAAATCCATCCGGTTGATCACGGCATCGTATTCGTCGCTGCCTGCAGCGGTTCCGGCTTTGAGCATCGTTGTGATCCCGTTGGTATCCCCTGTGGACCAGATCGGTGTGATTTTGACAGAGAGCAACTCCTCTGTCATCAGGTTGCGCTGATAGATCGCGTCGTTCATGAGATCGCCGTTGAGCTCCTCTGCGTACACCTCGTTAAGATCGGATTTGATTTGGTAGTAGAAGTGCTCGCCGGGACCGGGAGAGAGAATGCGGTACTCATAGCCGCCGTAGTCATAGGAGTTGTAATTCGCTGTGACCGTCATAGCGACTGTGGTTTCCGATTCGCTTTCCGCGTTGGTTTCCGTGGATGGAGCGTTTACGCCCTCGGCATCGTCGTTTGGCGAGCTGTTTGATACGGCTGCACAGCCGGAGAGGAGCATCGCGGTGAGAAGAAGACAGAATAGCCGTTTTTTCATTTTGGATTCTCCTACGTTCTAAGATTTGTATCTATTATATAAGAAAAAACCGAGAAAGTCAATACAAAAAGCATAAGAAATACAATAACGAATTAAACGTTAATGTGTGCGTATCGCGCTTGATTTCCCATGCGCCGTATGGGTTTCCTGCATACATGACCCTTTCTGCACATAAAATGGTGGTGTGAGCGGTTCTCGCACTTCGGGACTGCTCTGCCGTGACTGCCGGTGCTTTCTTGCTGTGACCACGCGTCCATTCCGGCAGTTGCGTTTTCTAAACACCTTTGTAGCCATAAACGCTTGACGAACCGGGACGTTCCTATTATAATATATGGGATAGATTTTTGGATTACGCTGAACAGCAGCGTTTCCTTGATTGCCGAGGTGATATTTTGAAAAAGACAATCCCCGATTATCTTCCGTTTGACAATGTAAGTCTGCGTCATCTGATCCTGCCGCTCATCATTGAACAGACGCTCGCGATGCTCATGGGCGTGATCGATACCATGCAGGTGTCTTATGTCGGCGAAGCTGCGGTATCCGGCGTGGCACTGGTCGATATGCTCAATGTTCTGTTCATCAATATATTCTCTGCGCTTGCCACGGGTGGTGCCGTCGTCGCCAGTCAATACATTGGCGCAGGAAAAGCCCATGAGGCGAAAAACGCATCTCTTGGGCTGCAGTGCATTCTTTTTGTGTCATCGCTTATCCTCATGGGTGTGATCCTCGGATTGGATACGCAGCTGATGCACCTCCTGTTCGGCACTGTGGAGGCGGATGTGTGGAACGCGGCACTGACATATCTGCATGTCACGGCGATCTCCTTTCCGTTTATCGCACTGTACAACGGTGCGGCGGCGATATTCCGTTCGATGGGAAACTCGAAGATCTCCATGGTTTCGTCCCTCATCGTGAATGTGCTGAATCTGGGCGGCAATTCGCTCATGATCTATGTGTTCCACTGGGGTGTGTTCGGTGCGGCTCTCTCGACCGTCATCGCCCGGTTTGTCGCGATGATATGGCTCCTGTGGCGACTCGGCGATGGGAAGCTCTCCCTGCATATTCCCTACAAGCAGTTCTTCACCGGGAAAGAGAAACCGAAGCTCTCCATTATGCGCCGGATCTTGGCGGTCGGATTGCCCGGAAGTCTGGAAAACGGTACCTTCCAGCTGGGGCGTGTGCTTGTTGTGTCCATCATTTCCACGTTTGGCACGGCGCAGATTGCGGCGAATTCCGTGGCGAACAATCTCGACTCCTTTGGTGTGCTGTCCGGTATGGCATTCAATTTGGCGGTCATCACCGTGGTCGGACAGTGCTGCGGTGCCGGACGATTTGATTCCGCAGAATATTATATCCGTAAGCTGATGCGCTGGTCGTGGCTCATCATGGCGGGAGTGAATGTGGTACTGTTCGCTTTGCTTGTGCCGATTATGCATCTCTATAATATTTCTGCGGAAGCGAAGGAACTGGCGATTCTGCTTGTGATCCTCCATAACGGCATGGGCGTATTCCTCTGGACACCGGCGTTTGTTCTTCCGAACGCGATGAAGGCGGCGGGGGACGCGCGTTTTGTGATGATCACGGCGATTACATCCATGATGTGCTGCCGGGTTGCGATGGCATATGTGCTGGGCATCCGGTTCGGGATGGGCGCGGTCGGCGTGTGGATCGCCATGATCCTCGACTGGATTTGCAGAATCATTGCGTTTGCCATCCGGTACCGGAGCGGAAAATGGAAAAAGACGGTAATCTGAACGGCAGACTGTGTGTTTTTTTCTGAAAAATTGCACGGAAACGTAGACGAAACGCGGATTTTATGGTATACTGAACATAATGATCCCGAAAAAGGGAAAACAGAAAGGATACTAAGACATGAAAGCATATGGCAAGAAGGTCTGGCTGATTCCGGACACTTATCTCAATCTCGTCTCCAAGAACGAAAATCTGAGTCACGAAGCAATCTGCGTCATCAACACCTCCGATGTGGACGCGGAAATCAAGCTGACCTTATTCTTTGAGGACAGAGAGGCACGCACCGATTTTTCGTCTCAATGCCCGGCGATGCGTACCCACCACATCCGCATGGACAAGCTGCGCAACGAAAACGGCGAGCCGATTCCGCGCAACACACCCTACGCGGTTCTCGTGGAATCGAACACCCCGATCGTGTGCCAGTACTCGCGGCTCGACACCAGCGCGGCGGAAATGGCACTGATGACGACGATCGCATATCCGGTCGAGGAATAAACGTCAAAACGGCATATACGATATGATTACGTATTTTGCTACACTGTCCTCTGCAGTCACGATCCGTCCGGATGGTGTGGACTATCCGAAAACGGAGCGCGGTACGGCACTGACGAACGAACCGTTTGCCTTTCAGCTTGCCATGCGCTCCGACGATGTGCGGTTCTCTCCCATATCCGTGCAGGTGACCGGCGATATACCGGTGCGTACGTATCGCGAGGAATACATCCCCGTGACGCAGACGATGGCGGACATTCCGGGCGGTATGTATCCGGATCCGCTGTCCGAACGGGAAGCCGCACCCGTGATCGAGGAGATACCGAATGGCAATCCGTGGACAGGCACGTTTTTCCGTGAACGGGATACAAGGACGACGGTCAACGTATCCCGCGCATATACGACGGCACTGTGGATCGACTGCAATCCATACGGCGCGGTGATCCCTGCCGGCGAATATCTGCTTACGATCCGGATTGTCTCCTTAGACGATGGTACGGAGCTTTGCCGCGCGGTTTTTCATCTGACGATATATGATGCAGCTCTGCCGGCGCATACGGCGTACTACACGAACTGGTTTCACTGCGATTGTCTGGCGGACACATATGGGATCCCGGTCTATTCCGAGCGGTTCTGGGCGATTTTTGAAAAATGGGTTAAAAACGCGGCGGAAAACGGTATGACGACACTGCTTCTGCCCGCGTTCACGCCTGCTTTTGACACCCCGGTCGGCACGGAACGGCGGAATGTGCAGCTGTGCGTAATTGAGGAACACGCTGGCGGCACGTGGAGCTTTGACTTCACGCGGCTGAAGCGGTATGTGGATGTCGCGCGCGCCTGCGGAATCCGGTATTTTGAACACGCGCCGTTCTTTACCCAGTGGGGCGCCGCCCATGCACCGAATATTTACGTAGGGAACAAGCTCCGGTTCGGTTGGAACACGGATGCGGGCGGCGTGGAATACGGCGAATTTTTACGGGCGTATCTGAACGCGTTCTTCCGTTTTGCGGACGAATGCGGAATTCGGGACAAAATGGTTTACCACATTTCCGATGAACCGAACGAAGAACAGCTGACGGTGTACAAACGTGCGCTTTCCCAAGTACGGGACCTTCTGGACGGGGAAGTGGTGATCGACGCGCTTGACAAGGTGGCGTTCTATCACGACGGGATTGTCCGGACGCCGGTATGCGAGATCCGTATGGCGGAATCGTTCGCGGATGCAGTGTGGGGAGCCGAGATCCCGCCGCACAGTGCGATGGGAGACAGGCAATACTGGCTCTACTACACGGGCGGTCCGAACGGCAATCTTCCGAATCGGGGACTCACGCAGTCCTACTGGCGGATCCGGGAGCTTGGATTGATGCTGTACCGCTACGGCGCGAACGGGTTTCTGCACTGGGGCTACAATTTCTACTACGACCGGATGTCGCAAGGACTGTTTTCTCCCCTCGTGAATCCATGTGGCTACAAGCAGATGCCGGGACCATCGTATCTCGTATATCCGGCAATGGATGGCGGAGTGATGCCCTCGATTCGGGAGAAGGAGATGCGCACGGCGTTCTGCGATTTGCGGGCGTTATGGCTGGCGGAGGAGAAATTCGGCAGGTCGGCAGTGATAGCGTTTACGGAAAAACTGCTTGGCAATGTGGATGTACATATGGATATGGCGGCAGAGAGCTTATGGCTCTGGCGCGATGCGTTGAATGCGTGGATCGGCGGCGCGGCAGAAGAATAAATTGCATGAAACAGAGAGGTACATACAGAAATGGCAGACAAGAAAAATCTTACATTTGATTTATCGGGCAAGGTAGCGGTAGTGACCGGCGGCGGCGGCGTGCTGTGCTCCGGATTTTCAAAGACGCTGGCGGCGGCCGGCGCGAAAGTGGCGGTATGCGATCTGCGTAAGGACGCAGCGCAGCTGGTGGCGGATGAGATTACGGCTTCCGGCGGTGTGGCAATCGCGGTGGAGATGAACGTACTGAACGCAGATTCCGTTCGTGCGGCGCGGGACGAAATCGTCACGACGCTGGGTGATGTGGATCTGCTCCTGAACGGCGCGGGCGGTAATAATCCGAAGGGTTCGACGACAAAGGACAATCTGACACCGGAGGATATGGCGGCACTTGAGGAGAACGGGACGATCGAGGGGGTTAAGACGTTCTTTGACTTGGATCCAGAGGGGATCTCGTTCGTGTTCAATCTGAATTTCCTCGGTACGCTGATTCCGACACAGATCTTTGCACGCGATATGGCGAAACGGGGCGGCAACATCATCAACATATCCTCGATGAACAGCTTCCGTCCTCTGACCCGCATTCCGGCGTACAGCGGTGCAAAAGCGGCTGTCTCGAACTTCACACAGTGGCTGGCGGTTCATTTCGCGCCGGTCGGAATCCGCGTAAACGCGATCGCTCCCGGATTCTTCCTCACGAATCAGAACCGGAATCTGCTTTTAAACGCGGACGGCTCGCTCAGTCCGCGCAGTGAAAAGATCCTCGGTCATACGCCGATGGGACGTTTTGGTGTACCGGAAGATCTGGACGGCGTTCTTCTCTGGCTTGCCGATGACAAATTTTCCGCTTTTGTGGACGGTGTAGTCGTACCCGTTGACGGCGGTTTCGCGGCCTACAGCGGCGTTTAAGAAACGCTTGGTGGAAGAACAAGGCTTTATATGGAATAGGGATGACCGTTTATGCCAGCGGGCAACCCGATTCTGTGCCCTGCGCCGCCTATCCCTTTTATCATGGCTGCAAAAAAACCGAAAAGGAATGAATAACTGATGAAAAAAATCATATCGATCTACCTTATGCTGCTCTGCCTGATGCTTTCGGTCGTCGGATGCACAAGCGAAAAGGTACGGGGCGATTTTGGCGGTACTCCGGTATCGATTATGCCGGAATACATTGGAGAGCCACTTGAAAACGATCCGAATCACACGTTCACGAAGGAAGAACTCAAGGTCACGGTAGTGTTCAGCGATACCTCGATGCGTGAGGTGACGGATTACGAACTGACGCAGAATCGTATGGAGGGTTGCTACGAAATCATAGTGAAGTGGAAGGATCTGGAGGGTGATCGGCTCATTCCGATGACGTATGATCCGTCTGCAGATCCGGATTTCCAGGATCCGTCGGATCATGAGACGATTCCGGAAACCATCCCGAGTGCGGAGACCGACGCAAGCACGGCTGCCGCAGAGGAAGAAAACGGAGAAAACGCAGAATAAATTCGCCTGCAATCGGCGTTTTCTTGAATACAGAGAGGCTATGCGAGACAAGCGCAAAACCTCTCTGTATTTTTATGCATATCGTCTTGCCGTCTGTCAACCGATTGCAAACGGTGTAAATATGCGTTTTTCATGGAAATTCACATCTGCTGCATGAAAAACAAATAGACAGTCACAGAAATTTGGCGAAACCGCTAAACGAAGCCCATGTCGACGCCCGCCTGTTTTCCTATCTGTGCATTGACAAAATGCGAAATTTGTATTATCATATATATATGTACACTGCAATACTGTTATCATTGCACGTGCAGTATGTGAAAAAACGAAAGAAAGCGGTTGAGTACGAGAGCAACCCGGCGTATTTTTGGGAAACCAATCCGAAATTACCGGTCTCCCGCCAAGGCGAACAACCGCATCGCCGTTGGGATAGGATCACGGCCGCCGTCCGCCGTCTCTGTCGGACGATAACAACAGAACGGTATGGCGGACAAAATCCGAAAACGTTTCCCGCGCATCAGAAGGAGCGATCCGGATTTCGGACATTCCTTCGATTTCAGAAAGAGTGGAAGTATGAATAAAATTACCATCATCGGCACAGGCAGTGTAGGTTCTACCATCGCGTATACGCTGACTGTCACAGGATTGGCGTCGGAGATTGTTATGATCGACCTCAACAACGAGCGTGCGGTCGGCGAGGCTCTGGATATTCAACAAGGCACGCCGTTCTGCTCCTCCTGCTCCGTGTATGCCGGATCTTATCGTGATACCGTCGGCTCCAATATCGTCATTATCACCTGCGGTATCGCACGCAAACCCGGTCAGTCGCGGCTTGATCTCGCACAGACCAATGTCAATATCATCAAAGCAATCATCCCGGAGATCACTCGGTACGCGCCGGACGCAAACTATATCATCGTATCCAACCCGGTCGATATTCTGACCTATACGTTCTGCAAGCGTTCCGGTCTTATGGAAAATCAGATTATCGGCTCCGGCACCATTCTCGACACCGCCAGACTCCGTGCGCGTCTTTCCGAATATTATAAGATCAACCAGCAGAATGTCCATGCCTATGTAATGGGCGAGCATGGCGATACCTCGTTCGTGCCGTGGTCTGTTGCCAATATCTCCAATGTGCCGATGGAAGATTGTCAGCATTCCATCCTGTCGATGGGCAGAGAAATTCCCCCGCTTGATTTTGCAGAGGTCGAACAGTACGTCCGTAAATCCGGTGCGCGTGTGATTGAGAGAAAGGGCGCAACCTTCTATGCCGTTTCCGTCTCCGTATGCCATATTTGCCAGTGTCTCCTTTCCGGTATCGATACCACTATGACCGTTTCTACCATGATGCACGGAGAATACGGCATTTCTGACATCTGTCTGTCCATTTTGAATGTCGTTGGTAGCGAGGGCGCACATGGCAGAATTCTTCTTCCGCTCACCGATAGCGAAATCAGCCAGCTCCATAAGAGTGCTGAAAGCCTCCAAGCCGTAATCGACGGTCTGGATATCTAAAGAGCAGAAAAGAAGTACAAACAAAACCTGGATTGCACAGACTATATTCATCCCCAATTTTCATATAAAAGTTTTGCGGAGCGCATTGAACCCTTGGATTCATTGGTTCAAAAGCGACCGTGTCCCCTCGTTCCCCGTACTATATAAAAGGAGTGCATAAATATGGAATATCGCATTGAGCATGATTCAATGGGCGAGATGAAAGTTCCCGCCGATAAACTGTGGGGTGCCCAGACCGAGCGCAGCCACGAGAATTTTGAGATCGGCGTCGGTATCGAGACGATGCCGCGCGAGATCACACACGCGTTTGGTATTTTGAAGAAGGCGGCTGCTATCGCGAACCACACCTGCCGTCCCGAAAAGATGACGGACGAGAAACTGGCTGCTATCTCCGCAGCGTGTGACGAGGTTATTGCGGGCAAGCTGAACGACCATTTTCCGCTCGTTGTGTGGCAGACCGGCTCCGGCACACAGTCCAATATGAATGCGAATGAGGTCATCGCCGCCAGAGGTTCCCAGATCGCCGGTAAGGAAAAGCTCCTTCACCCGAATGATGACGTGAATATGAGTCAGTCCTCCAACGATACGTTTCCGACCGCTATGCACATCGCAGCCGTGATCGCCATCGAGGATAAACTCATTCCCGCCGCAGAGGAGCTGATTGCCACCTTCCGCAGATTGGAGAGCGAAAACGAGGATGTTGTCAAGAGCGGCAGAACCCATCTGCAGGACGCGACCCCGATCCGCTTCAGCCAGGAAATTTCCGGTTGGAGATCCAGCCTCGAACGCGACGTCGAGCTTTTGCACCGTGCGCTTGAACCCCTCCATGAGCTGGCACTTGGCGGCACTGCTGTCGGCACCGGTCTGAACGCACCTAAGGGCTTCGACACCGCCGTCGCAAAGGAAGTGTCTAACCTCACCGGCAAACCGTTCGTCACCGCTTCCAATAAATTCCACGCTCTCACCTCCAAGGACGAGCTTGTTTTCGCACATGGTGCGATCAAGGCAATGGCGTGCGATATGATGAAGATCGCGAACGACGTCCGTTGGCTGGCAAGTGGCCCGCGCGACGGTCTCGGCGAGATCCACATTCCCGAAAACGAACCCGGCTCGTCCATCATGCCCGGTAAGGTCAATCCGACGCAGTGCGAGGCGGTCACCATGGTTGCTGTGCAGGTAATGGGCAATGATGTCGCTGTCACCATGGCGGCATCACAGGGCAATTTTGAGCTGAATGTATTCATGCCAGTGTGCATCTACAATTTCCTGCAGTCCGCACGTCTTCTTGCTGAAGCGATTGCTTCCTTCAATAAGAAGTGCGCTGTTGGAATTACCGCCAACCGGGACAAAATGCACCATAACCTGTACAATTCCCTCATGCTTGTCACCGCACTCAACCCGTATATCGGGTATGAAAACGCCGCAAAGACGGCAAAAAAAGCATATCACGACAACATTTCTCTGAAAGAAGCGTGCGTAGAACTCGGATTTTTGACCGCCGAGCGTTTTGACGAGGTCTTCCATCCCGAAGAAATGGCGTGATCCATATCGATCGGTGCTGCGGAGAGACGGGATAACAACCGCCTCTCCATACCTATGTAAGGAGACAAATCAATCATGAAACTAACCTACTACCCCGGCTGCACGCTGAAGACGAAGGCGACCGAGTTGG
>CAVIKO010000023.1:0-37377 GCA_963643035.1 bacterium | reverse complement strand
ATTCCTTGATATTACAGGCTTTTTCGGCGTTTAGCCCATAAATCACAGCAGCATTCGCAAATCCCGCCGTCCCTGTCCTCTGGTGCGCCGCAAGGCAATCCCACTGCAAGCGGTACAGCTGCATAGAACAATGCGCCGCAAGGCAATAATCCGCACCGATCCGGTGCAATATAGAAGCAATGAGGCATCTCTTATTGCCAAACAAAGCTGACCACAGGTTAGTAGGCTGACTGCAAGTCAAAATAAGCAGCCGCCGGTTTGGATATGCAAACCGGTTTGCTTTACTAATATTCCATCTCGGCAAGATTTGCCAAATTCCGCCCTTTCGCCCCCCAAACAGGGCGAAAATCCGGATTTTCGCACAAAATCCGCAGAGAAATATAAGATTTCCCCGCATGAGTTGAAAATAACACTTGTAATTTCCGCGCGTTTGGTATATAATGATAAGGAATGTATCGATAAGCAAAGGAGCTGATTGATTCAATATGGCAGAATCCCAATGCACCCATGACTGCTCGACCTGCGAGGCGAATTGCTCGTCCCGGTCGTCTGCCCCCACCTTTGAACCCATGCACGAGGGCTGTCACGCCAAGCACGTGATCGGCATCGTATCGGGCAAAGGCGGCGTAGGCAAGTCGATTGTGACCTCCATGCTCGCTGTGGCACTCCGCCGTCATGACCATTCCGTGGGTATTCTTGATGCGGACATCACGGGGCCCTCGATCCCGAAGGCGTTCGGCACGCACGGCGACGTGCTGTCCACCGGCGACGGACTGTTGCCGCTCGAGACAAAAACAGGCATCAAAATGATCTCCGTAAACCTCTTGCTCGACGAGGAAACCCGTCCCGTTGTATGGCGCGGACCGGTGATCGCCGGCACGGTAAAACAGTTCTGGACAGACGTGGTCTGGGGAGAACTCGAATATCTCCTCATCGATATGCCGCCGGGAACGGGAGATGTACCGCTGACGGTATTCCAGTCCATCCCTCTCGAGGGCATCATCATCGTAACGACCCCGCAGGACCTCGTATCCATGATCGTAAAGAAGGCGGTCAATATGGCGGCTCTGATGAACATTCCTGTCATCGGGCTGGTCGAGAATATGTCCTACGCGGTATGCCCGGACTGCGGACGGCACATCAACGTATTCGGCGAATCGAAGGCGGAAGCAGTCGCCGCTGAGTGCGGTATCCCCTTCCTCGGCAGACTCCCGCTGGATCCGTCTCTTGCCGCACTGTGTGACCGCGGCGTCATCGAGCTGATGGAGAACGACTACATGGATCCCATCGTGAACGCGGTGGAAAAATAATCAACACGTATTTCATTCAGGAGGAAATATATGAAGAAAACCATGACAACGGTACCTTTCCACGGTACCGCAGAACAGAAGGCATCCCTGGACGCCCTCATCGCGTCGTATAAGGGAAAGCCCGGCGCGCTCATGCCGGTGCTTCAGCAGGCGCAGGACATCTACGGCTATCTGCCGGTAGAGGTTCAGAAGGAAATCGCGATGGGTCTGGACGTTCCCTACTCCGAGGTATTCGGCGTTGTGACGTTCTACTCCCAGTTCCTGCTCAATCCGAAGGGTTCTCACCCGGTATCGGTATGTCTTGGCACAGCTTGCTACGTCAAGGGCTCCGGCAAGCTGATGGAAAAGCTCGAGGAGCTGCTCAAGATTAAGCCGGGCGAAATCTCCGCCGACCTCCAGTTCAGCCTCGACGCAACTCGCTGCATCGGCGCCTGCGGTCTTGCACCCGTCATCACCATCGGCGAAGACGTATACGGCCGTCTTGAACCCAACCAGCTCGCAGGCATCCTGGAAAAATATAAATAAGGATACTTTGGGGAACGGGAGATACACGGTTTCCTGAAAATTCTTGAAAAAGAAACAGAATCTCCCCGGCATCCCATGACAATTTTTCTGCAAACGGTTTCACTGACTTCTCTCCAGAGCCAATTCCAAAGGAGACTGCTTCCATGAAGATACACGAACTTCAAAAGGTCCTTGGCGCGGAGCTGATATGTGGCGAATCGTATCTGGACGGCGATGTATATTCCGCCTGCTGCAGCGATATGATGAGCGACGTGCTGGCATTCGTGAAGGATCAGGGAGTGCTGATTACGGGGCTTGTAAACGCCCAGGTGATCCGTACCGCCGCCATGATGGACATGGTATGCATCGTTTTCGTCCGCAGCAAAGTCCCCACGGAGGAAATGATCGCGCTGGCGGAGGAATGCGGCATCGTAGTCATGTGTTCCAAGCTGCGCGCCTTTGAGGCCTGCGGCATCCTATACGCAAGACTGAGCGAGTCGAAGAAGGGGGACGCGTCATGACACGTGAACCCATCCGATTCCACTTTGACGTAGACGGCGAAAACTTTTCCTCGGCAGGTGAGGCTTCCGTAGTGATCAAAAAGAAGCTGCGGCAGCTTGGCTTTTCCCCAGAGATCATTCGTCGCGTATCCATTGCGATGTATGAGGGTGAAATCAACATGGTCATCCACGCATCCGGCGGCGTTGCGGACGTGTCGGTCACGGATGACTGCATAGAAATCGTGCTGGCAGATCACGGTCCCGGTATCCCCGATGTGGATCTCGCCATGCAAGAAGGCTATTCCACTGCTCGAGAAAGCATCCGGGCACTCGGCTTCGGCGCGGGTATGGGACTTCCCAACATGAAAAAATACACCGACTATATGCACATCGATACCACCGTCGGCGTAGGCACCACCGTGACGATGCGCGTGAATATTTAGGAAACCTCTGATTTAAGGTTATTTTTGCATAGGTTCCTTAGGGGAAACGAAGGGGAACGCAGCTTCTTGAATCAATGAATCCTTTGGGATTCATTGCGCCTCGCAAGAACTTTTTTTGAAAAAGAGGCAGGAATTTCGCTGGTGCGAGACTGACGCAGGCGATATTCCCCATCATTCCTCATTTTCCACTTCCCTTGTCCGGATTTTGCCTTACGAACCAATTCGGAGGTGAATCCCTTGCCAAATCAGGAATATAAGCATTCTGTCTCCCTTGACGTGACGAAATGCAAGGGCTGCACCACCTGCCTGAAGCGGTGTCCGACCGAAGCGATCCGCATTCGCGACGGTCATGCCGTGATCCATTCCGCACGCTGCATCGATTGCGGCGAATGTATCCGGCTGTGCAGCTACAAGGCAAAGAAAGCCACACATGACAGCTTAGACAGACTGTCCGATTATACCTTTCGCATTGCCCTGCCCGCGCCCGCCCTGTATGGGCAGTTTGACAACATGGAAAATATCGGCTACATCCTTTCCGGACTGCGGAAAATGGGGTTTGATATGGTCTATGAGGTGGCGCGCGCGGCGGAGCTTGTCTCGGCGTACACACGGTTTTATCTGCATAAGGAGAATATTCCGCGCCCCGTCATCAGCTCAGCCTGTCCGGTCATCACGCGGATCATCGGCATGAACTTTCCCATGCTCGGTGAGAATATTATCCCGCTTCTGCCGCCGATTGAGATTGCCGCCGATCTCGCACGGAAGCAGGCGATGGAGGAGCATCCCGAATTGTCCCCGGAGGACATCGGCGTGTTCTTCATCTCTCCCTGCCCCGCAAAGGTCAGCTATGTCAAAAACGGATTCGCAGGAGAGCGGAATCACATCGACTGCGTACTCTCCATCCGGGACGTTTATTTTGCGCTCATCGACATCATGAAGCACCTGCCCGAACCGCTCGATACCACAGAAGCCGGCATGATCGGCATCGGCTGGGCATCCTGCGGCGGCGAGGCCTCCGCGATTTTCAATGAGCATTATCTGGCGGCGGACGGCATCGAAAACTGTATCCGCGTTCTTGAACAGATCGACAACGAGACAATCTCAAATCTCGATTACGTCGAGCTGAACGCGTGCAGCGGCGGCTGTGTCGGCGGCGTAATGACGGTGGCAAATCCGTATATCGCACAGGCACGGCTCCAATCTCTGAAACGATACCTGCCCGTATCGCCGAACCGGCCCAAAATCGATGATTTCATCCCCGAGGACGCTTTTTCCCCGGAGGTCGTCCAGTATAATCCGTATAATCTCCTCTCCGATGACAGAGCAGAGGCAATGCGCATGATGAGCGATATTGAATCCATCTGCAATGATCTGCCCGGTCTGGACTGCGGCTCCTGCGGCGCACCCACCTGTATGGCGTTCGCGGAGGACGTCGTCAAGGGCGAAACCAACGCGGATGAATGTACCGTCACCATGCGGATGATCTTCCACGATTACCTTCTCAAAAGACGGGAAACGCATGAGATCAATCCGCTCAAAAAATGGATGGCTCCCGAATGGCAGGGACACGATGGCGGGAGCGATACCGACAAGGAGGACCACAGCGATGGCTGATCTCACCCTCACTTCCCTCTCCCCCGTACTGTCTCTCCGAAGGCTCTGCGGACGCGATACCGTTTCCTATAACGGCGTGTATGCTGGAGATCTTTTGAGTCGCGCCATGAGCCACGTGAAATCCGGCAACCTCTGGATCACCATCATGAACAACATGAACGTGATCGCGGTCGCCAGCCTCACGGAAGCCGCCGTCGTACTCTTAGCCGAAGGAGTCACCCTCCCCGACGAAGTCAGGAAAGCCGCGGAGGAGGAAGACATCACCGTCTGGCAAACCGACACGGACGTGTACCACATCTGCAAAGCAATCGCAAAAGAAAATCCTACCCTATAATAACCCAAAACCATAGCCCCCGTCAAACGACTTACGCAAAACAAAATCCATTCCCTTTTTCATAAAAGTTTTTGGAGGTTGTCGGATCCTTTTCTGCGAAAAGACCCTTTCTCAAAAAGGTTCTGACAATCGCATCTCCAAAATCGCGTCCCCTAAAAAATGGAGGTGCATGATATGAAATACAGCTATGATCTGCATTTGCATTCGTGTCTGTCGCCGTGCGGGGATGACGATATGACGCCGGGAAATATGGCGCAGATGGCGGCCATCAACGGACTGGCAATCGCAGCGCTGACCGACCACAATACGACACGGAACTGCCCCGCGTTTTTCGCGATGGCAAAACGGTGCGGCGTGGTTCCGGTCGCCGGTATGGAGCTGACCACCGCGGAGGACGTACACGTTGTGTGCCTCTTCCCTACGCTGGAGGCAGCTATGGCGTTTGGAGAAGCCGTGGAGGAATATCGCGTGCGCGTGAAAAACAAGCCCGCCATATTCGGCCACCAGACCATCCGCGATGAGAACGATGAGGTCGTTGGTGAAGAAGAATTTCTCCTTCTCAACGCGACGGAAATCGACATTCCCCATGCCCTCGCTCTCGTAAACGCGCATGACGGCGTGTGTTTTCCCGCGCATATCGATCGCCCGTCCAACGGCATCGTCGCCGTACTCGGCGCCTTCCCGGAGGATGTCCCCTTTACGGCGTTTGAACTCCATGACGCGGATTCCCTCCTTTCCCACCAGTCTCGCTTTCCCCATATCCGTACGCTGCGCCACGTGGTCAATTCCGACGCGCACTACCTCTGGGATATGCACGAGGGCGACTATACCATCGAGTTGCCCGTGGACGACGCGAACTACTCCGCGCAAAATGTCCGCACCGCGCTCATCCGGTACCTGCGTGGGGAAGAATAACGTACATCCATCCATTTGTATCGTTTTTTGACAGGCTTTTTTCCAAAAAGCCGCGCCCCCTTATTATGGATGAATTTTCTCTCTATATCCTCGATATCACCATGAACTCCGTCCGGGCAGGCGCGTCTCATATCGAGATCACTCTGCGCGAGGACGGCGATTGGCTCTGGTTCATCGTCACCGATAACGGCTGCGGGATGACAAAAACGCAGGTCGAGAAGCTCAAAAATCCCTTCTTTACCACGCGCAAAACCCGCAAGGTCGGCCTTGGCGTTCCGTTCCTCGCCATGCTTGCTGAAATGACCGGCGGCACGATCGAAATCACCTCCGTCCCCGCGACCAACGAGACGACGGGCGAGCCCGATCCGCGCCACGGCACCACCCTCTCGGCGAAATTCGGCAGACACCATATCGATTTTCTCCCTATGGGCAATCTCCCCGATACCGTCGTCACCCTCATCCAGGGTTCCCCCGATACCGATTTCACCTTCACCCACGAGCGCGAAAACGGCAATACCGTCCGCCTCTCGTGTTCGGAACTGAAATCCATCCTCGGCGACGAAATCTCCCTGGCGGAGCCTGAGATCCTCCAGTGGATCCGCGGGTACCTGCAGGAACAGTATGAGGAGGACGCAGGGAGTGTCGGAAAATGACATTTCAGTATACAGTTTTTGCGGAGCTTTTTCCAAAAAGCGACCGTTTCCCTCTCAGATAAACCAAACAAAATCCCATCCCATTTCCGTATAAAAGTTTTTGCGGAGCTTTTTCCGAAAAGCGACCATTTCCCTCTCAGAAAGGATGAAAACTATGAAATCATTAGAAGAACTGATGGCGATCAAGAACAAGATGCAGGATAAGGTGGCTCTGCGTCAGACCGCCGGAAACAACACCCGCATCGTAGTCGGCATGGCAACCTGCGGTATCGCTGCCGGCGCGCGTCCCGTCCTCAACGCATTTGTAGAAGGCATCAACGAAGCGGGTCTTGCGGAATCCGTCACCGTTACCCAGACAGGCTGCATCGGCATCTGCCAGTACGAACCCGTTGTGGAGGTCTTTGAAGGCGACAAGAAAACCACCTACGTGAAGATGAGTCCGGAAAAGGCGGTCGATGTCATCGAAAAGCACATCAAGGGCGGCAAGCCGGTCACGGAATACACCATCGGCGCGACCAATCTCTGATTCGGAAGTAATTTCAGGAGGAAATATATATTATGATCCGTTCTCATGTACTTATCTGCGGCGGCACCGGCTGTACCTCTTCCGGCAGCGCCGCTCTGCGCGACAAGCTGGCGGACGAGCTGAAGGCAAAGGGTCTGGACGAGGAAATCAAGATCGTCATGACCGGCTGCTTCGGACTCTGCGCACTTGGTCCCATCATGATCGTCTACCCGGAAGGCACCTTCTACAGCCGCGTCACCGTGGATGACATCCCGGAAATCGTCGAGGAACACCTTCTCAAGGGTCGTATCGTCGAACGCCTCGTCTATAACGAGGGTGCTAAAAGCGCCAACGCCGACGAGGAAGCAAAGGCCGCTTCTCTCTCCGAAACCGCTTTCTACAAAAAACAGAAGCGTGTTGCACTCCGGAACTGCGGCGTAATCAACCCGGAAAATATCGAGGAATATATCGCCGTAGACGGCTATTTCGCTCTCGCCAAGGTGCTGAAGGAAATGACCCCGGACGATGTAATCAAAACCATCTCCGATTCCGGTCTGCGCGGCCGCGGCGGCGGAGGATTCCCCACCGGCCGTAAGTGGATGTTCGCACGTGCCTCCAAGTCCGATAAGAAATACGTTGTATGTAACGCCGACGAGGGCGACCCGGGTGCATTCATGGATCGTTCCGTTCTGGAAGGCGACCCGCACGCCGTTCTGGAAGCTATGGCAATCGCCGGCTACGCCATTGGTGCCGACGAAGGCTGGATTTACGTCCGTGCCGAGTACCCGATCGCCGTAAAGCGTCTGAACATCGCCATCGAGCAGGCGCGTGAATACGGACTCCTCGGCAAAAACATTTTTGACACAGGCTTCAATTTCGATATCCACATCCGTCTCGGCGCAGGCGCGTTCGTATGTGGTGAGGAAACCGCGCTTCTGACCTCCATTGAAGGCAACCGCGGCGAACCCCATCCGCGTCCTCCGTTCCCGGCAGTCAAGGGTCTGTGGGGCCAGCCGACCATCGTAAACAACGTGGAAACCTACGCGAACATCGCCCAGATCATCCTGAAGGGCGCAGACTGGTTCGCCTCCATGGGTACCGAAACCTCCAAGGGTACCAAGGTATTCGCGCTCGGCGGCAAGATCAAGAACACCGGCCTTGTGGAAATCCCGATGGGTACCACGCTCCGTGAAATCGTCGAGGAAATCGGCGGCGGCGTTCCGAACGGCAAGAAGTTCAAGGCAGCGCAGACGGGCGGCCCCTCCGGCGGATGTCTCCCGGCATCCCTCATCGACACCCCGATCGACTACGACAACCTCATCAAGGCAGGCTCCATGATGGGTTCCGGCGGTCTGATCGTCATGGACGAGGACACCTGTATGGTTGACCTTGCCAAATTCTTCCTCGAATTCACCGTGGACGAATCCTGTGGTAAGTGCGCACCGTGCCGTATCGGTACCGTTCGTCTCCATGAGATCCTCGAAAAAATCACCTCCGGCAACGGCGAAATGGAAGATCTCGACAAGCTGGAAGAGCTTGCCACCTTCATCAAGTCCGCTTCCCTCTGCGGCCTTGGTCAGACGGCCCCGAACCCGGTTCTTTCCACTCTCCGCTTCTTCCGCGACGAGTACATCGCCCACATCGTGGACAAGAGATGTCCCGCCGGCGTGTGCAAGAAGCTGCTCTCCTACGAAATCGATCCCGCAAAGTGCAAGGGCTGTACGCTCTGCGCGAGAAACTGCCCGGTCGGCGCGATTGCCGGTAAGGTCAAGGAAGCGCATGTAATCGACAAGGCGAAGTGCATCAAGTGCGGCGCATGTATGGAAAAGTGCAAGTTCGGCGCAATCTCTAAGAAATAAGGAAGGATACAACCACAATGGATATGGTAAACGTAAAAATCAATGGTGTGGATTACTCCGTACCCGCCGGGATCACCGTTCTGGAAGCCTGCCGGTACGCGGGAATCGACATTCCTACCCTTTGCTACCTGAAGGACATCAACGCCATCGGCGCGTGCCGTCTCTGCCTCGTGGAGGTCAAGGGCGCACGTGGTCTGGTAACCGCTTGTGTGTATCCGATTAACGACGGCATGGAGATCCAGACGAACACCGAACGGATCCGCTCCGTCCGCAAGACGAACCTTGAGCTGGTGCTCTCCGCCCACGAAAAGAAGTGCCTCTCCTGCATCCGCTCCACGACCTGTGAGCTGCAGAAGCTCGCACAGGAATACAAGTGCGATGAGGATCGTTTCGTGTACGGTCCCAAGCCGGCAAAGAAGCCGCTGGATACCTCCTCTGTCTCCATCATCCGCGACAACAACAAGTGCATCCTCTGCCGCCGCTGCGTTGCCGCCTGCAACAAGCTCCAGGGAATCGGTGCGATCGGCTCGACAAACCGCGGCTTTGACTCCGAAATCGGCTGTGCATTCGAGAGAAATCTCGCTGAAACGTCCTGCATCAACTGCGGTCAGTGCGTCGTTGCATGTCCGGTCGGCGCGCTCTACGAAAAGGACGACACCCAGAAGATCCTCGACGCGCTGGGCGATCCCACAAAGCACGTTGCCATCTGCTGCGCACCGTCCGTCCGCACCGCAATCGGCGAATGCTTCGGTTACGAACCCGGCACCGACACAGAGGGCAAGATGGTCACCGCGCTGAAGGCTCTCGGCTTTGACGGCGTATACGACATGAATTTCACCGCTGACCTCACGATCATGGAAGAGGCTACGGAATTCCTCGGCAGAGTCAAGAACGGCGGAAAACTCCCGATGATCACGTCCTGCTCGCCCGGATGGATCAAGTTCTGCGAACACTACTTCCCGGAAATGGTTGACAATCTGTCCACCTGCAAGTCCCCGCAGCAGATGTTCGGCGCAATGTACAAGACGTACTTTGCGGAAAAGCTCGGCCTGAATCCGGAGGACATCGTATTCGTATCTGCGATCCCCTGCACCGCGAAGAAGTTCGAGGTCGGCAGAGAAGGACAGGATGTAAACGGTATGCCGTGCGTGGACATCGCCGTCACGACCCGTGAGCTGGGCAGAATGATCGCGCAGGCGGGCATCGATTTCCGTTCGCTCTCCGATGCGAAGTTCGACGAGCCGATCGATGTCGGCACCGGCGCTGGCGCGATCTTTGGCGCAACCGGCGGCGTTATGGAAGCAGCTCTCCGTACCGCTGCGGAGGTCATCGAGGGCAAGCCGCTTGAAAAGCTCGACTTTGAGGAAGTGCGCGGCACCGAAGGCATCAAGTTCGCGACATACAAGCTGGGCGATATGGAACTGAAGGTTGCTGTCGCGTCCGGCACCGCCAACGCGTCCAAGCTCTTAAAGGGCGTGGAAGACGGTACCTACGACGTGCAGTTCATCGAGATCATGGCTTGCCCGGGCGGATGTGTCAACGGTGGCGGTCAGCCGATCCAGCCGGCGGTCGTTCGCAACAACGTGGATCTGCGCGCACTCCGTGCGTCCATTCTCTACAATGCGGATGCCCACAAGCTCGAATACCGCAAGTCCCACGAAAATCCGCTCGTGAAGAAGGTCTACGAGGAATTCCTCGGCGAACCGAACAGCCACAAGGCGCACGAGCTACTGCACACGCATTACGTGAAGCGCGGGCTGTAATGAATTTATAAATTTTGCGGGGGGAGGAACTTTTTGAAAAAAGTTCCTCCCCCCGCGCCCCCCACTTCAAAAACTTTTATGAAAAAAGAAGGCGGGCGGTTTCTCGATTGGGAGAAGCCGCCCGCTTTTCTTCCTTTATGGAATTACGGATCCTTTTCAGGAGATGCTGAAAAATCAGCGTTTCCTTATCTCTTCTTTTTGCTCACGCCGGCTGTCGCTGCGGAAACAATTGCGCTCACGAGGAGGACAAGTCCCACATCTGCCGTTTGCGGTGCAACTGCGACAGATTCCGTGGTTTCTACGGTTTCTGCTACGGCAACCACTTCCGGCTCGGGATCCGCCGGCTTTTCATTGAAGATCAACGTACCCATATTGTACGTGTACTGCCAGGAATCGCTTCCGTTGTCGCCGTTTGCGTACGACCACACGGTCTGGGAATAGCGAGAGCCTTCGCCGATGCTGTTGTTCATGCAGATCTCATAACCAATCTTATCGCCGGCGAAGTAGTCGTCATAGAGAAGCGGAATGGCAATTTCCACAGCCCAGCCGGTATCCGTCATGACGCACATGCTTTTTACAGCGTCCGCATATTCCGCGATCCCGAAAATGGTGGGTCCTTCGGGGTAATTCGCAGTGCCTTCCACGGCGGGAACGTTTACATATCCGGCATAGGAATCGTCGCCGAGATCCCGATAGTTATCGCCCTCCACGCGGTGATAGGCATAGTCAATCATGAAGCCGATGGCATCCTGATTCCATGCATCGTCCTTGAGTTCTGCATCGACAGTCGGGTCGGTGATGACGGCGTAGAAATAGATGAAATCCCCATCCCAGAGCGAATAGACGTCTGCAACGGCAGTTTCGTCTCCTGCATCCGTAATGGCTTCATCCGCGACATGGATAGATTCTGCGTTTTTCCACAGATCTTCCATTACGCCGTCAATGGTCGGTGTTCCCCAGTTGGCGTACGTCACTTTATCATGGGCAGAAACACTGCAGACCATGCAGGCAACCATGCATACCGCGAGAAAGAGAACGGAAAGCTTTTTCATATTGACCTCCTGTAAGTTGTCGAATTTTGGCTCTCGCCACTTACAGTATACCGTTTTTTGTGCGAATGTCAATAGAATTATGAATTTATTTTATTTTTTAATGAACACTACAGGTGTAGTCACACATGCATCGGGCACCAGTAGATATCCGTTTCCGCGGGGGTTCCGCACAGAGCGTTTGGCTCGTGCTTTTCACGGAACAGTACAGTTACCATCGCGGATTTTCCTGCCATTTCCTCCGTCACCGGGAAGTAGAACGTCGTGTCGGAAGCGGGAGTAATGACGAAGTGTTCCCACATATTGGACGGGTAGGACACCGCACGGTCGGGACAGCCGTACCGTTTGCCATCGATCTCGACCGTGACCGCGACGCCTTCCGCGCCATGCTCCCCATTGACGGCGATCGCGAGCTTGCCCGCCCGCGGGATCACGACCTTTGCTTCCTCGAGGAACCGTACCGGATAGTCGGGCGCCATGAGGTTATTCGCGTGGGCTTTCGGCGTGGCGATTTGTGCGCCGTTTTTCGTGAGTTTTACGGAAAACAGGCGATCCATCGGGTTCGGGAGGCGGAAATAGCGGATTGGCTGGCCGATTGTATACGTCACGCGGCAGCGGACACCGTGGTCCTCGGCGATCCCGTGCGTCACTTCGACAACGTAGGGCATAGTATACGCGCCAAGTTCCGCGATGTGGGCAGGTTTCACGGCTGTAAAGGCGACAAGGTCGGCGGAAAACTCCGCATTGCCGGGGGCGATCTGCGGCAAAATCTGCCTGACGGGATTCTCGCGGGTCGCATAATATTCGATCTCCACGGTGTCTGCATCATAGATTTCGCCGAAATCCACCCGCAGACAGCCGCCATCGAGGCGCTGACCGCCGGAGTAGGTGCGAGAACGGCCGTCGAAGAAGGTATCGGGATCGTTGTCGAACAGTGCCATATGGTCGCATCCGCGGTACCGGTAGGTGTCCTGTGCGAAGAAGGCGTGGCGGCATTTTGCGACAGCGGGGTATTCCGTTGTTCCTGCACGACGCACCGCGCGGGTCTCCAGCGAATCGTTGTCGACATCGCGCATTGCATATTCGTACAGCATTTTTGCATAAGCCGCATCCGGCGCGGGGAGCCGCTTAGCCTTGCCGAGATGCTCCGGGATGGGTTCCCTATGGTCAAAGGGCGCATTTTCTGCGAGGATCTCCCCACGGAACTCGATCGGATGTTTTGCGGCAACCACCTCAATCTCATCCACACATCCGTTCTTTTCACAAACATTCGTACACCGATGGAGTACGCGGTACGCGCAATCCCTGGGCATTTCCTCCGCGATCTCGGCGTGGCAGCATTCGATCAACGCGGCACGGAATGGGTGTACCGGTACCTCTACGGTTTCGCCATAGGCAAATGTGCCCAAAAACTCCGTGTACGGATGGTGCAGAATGACGGAAACCTTGCCCGATTCCGGCTTATGCAGTCCGATCTCCGCATCCAGTTTGATTTTCACGAACCGCTCGTTCCACGAGTCGTTGCCGGTACAGAGGAATTGTCTGGTCCCGTCGCCACGGGAAACCGCATTCGAACCGTAGGATTCCGCAAGCAGCATACCCTGCACGAGAATATCCCTGTATTTCCGGTGCAGCGAATAGATGGCGGCGAGGGTCGGCAGTTCACAGTCGCGCAGGAACCACGGGTTGCCGTAAATTTCCGGCGCCAAAATCAGTTCCCGTCCGAACGCCTGATACATGAGGTCGTCCTCGAAGTATTCCGGACACGAGGAGATGCACACGCCGTGATCCTCCGCCAGTCGCTCCAGACCGGGGACATTGCCGCGCGAAAATACGAATTCCCTATGGTGCATGGCGGTTTTCGGATTGCGGATATGGACATCGACGTAGGTTTCCGTGCCGTTCCAGAGAAAGGTGGTGACGTACGGTTCGCCGATGCCGAGGGGCAGTCTGTGGTTCAAAACGATGAGATCGGGGGAATACTTGCGGCATTTCTGCATCGTTTCCACGAATTTTAGCTGTTTTTCCTCACGCAGTCCACCGCATACACCGTCGAGCTTGAAGAGCGCGAAGTGATGGTCGCGGCAGAGGGACACAAGCAGCTCCTGCCTTGCCGCTTCCGTTGCGGGATCGTCGCCGTAGCCATCGGGACCGCCCCAGACACCAAGTCGGCAGCCGATCTCCGCTGCCGCATCCGCAATCGTTTTATAGCCGTTCGGATATTGTTTTGCGAGCAAATCCATGCGCTGTGCTGCGTACAGACCGCCCGAACCGTCCATATTCCCGGCGTCCCAGGCATAAATGTCGAGCTGCATCCCGAAGCGATCGCGCAGGAACTTGAAAAATTCCAGATTTGCGAGTGTCTGCGCTTCCGTAGAACCTTCGTTTGTGCTGTTCACCCAGCTGAAATACTGTGCGCGCGAGGGAGTTTTCTCATCCGCACCGGCTGTTTCTTTCCATTTTTGCATACCCAATCTCCGATTTCTGTATTTTCAAACAAGGGGCAGGGAAGTCATGCGCAGCATTGTCGCGCCATACGGCTGGAAGACTTTGCTTTCCCCCGGACCTATCGCCTCTGTACCATCCGGTTTTTCCGCCGCCAATTCCCCCTCGTGTCCGGGCGCGTATCCCCAACGGATGGGATGCACCGGCACCTCTAATGTGATCGCGGGTTTGTTCTCGTCAAAGGGATGCGCCGCGATATTCCTTTTCTGTATTTTTATGCGTTTCCAATCCGTCGCCTTATCCAGTCCGTATTGCCATTCAGAGGCGGGACGGATCTCATAATCGCAGTACGGGAACGTCCGCTCCACGCCGTCGCGCGTGTACGACAGCGCCGTATACGTACCGGCAATCGGCAGGGAGAACACGAGCGGCCCGCGTTTCAGGAAGTACAGCTTTTCCCCCTCCGGGCATCCGATGGCGGCAGGCTCCTCCATGAGCGTGACGGCAAAATCGAAATCGAGGGAGACGACGCTCCGCCCCTCCCAGACGCGCCGCAGCGTGATCACGGAACCGCCATCGATTTTCTTTCCATCGAGGAACGCTTCTCCCGCGTGCGGCGGCACATGGAGCGAAAGTGTACATTCCACCGGTGCGTCAGCCGTGACGATATACTGTACCGCATCGTCAAACGGGTAATTTGTGGCGCATTCCACCGAGATTGCCACGTTGTTTATAGTCGTTTTCACCACAGCGGGCGCGATACTGCCGCAGGCGATCCCCGTCCGCACACCGTTTTCCTCGATCGGATAGAACGCGGACAGCGCGAATTTCGGGAATCCCTGATTGAAATTCGCCGTACAGCAGCCGAAATTGGGCTCCAATCCAAAAAGATTGGACTCGCCGGAATTTGTCCGGAACGGCGACTGCGCAAACCGCACGCACGCGATCTGATTCGTCATCTGGTCATACTGGTGCGTCCACATATCCGCCGAAACCGTCGCGGGCAGCGCGTTGTACGCCAGCGTCTCCAGCCGATCGAGCCACACCGGATCCCCCGTCAGCGCATACAGGATTTCGTAGGAATACATCGCCTCCACCACGCCACACAGCTCTGTTCCGCGGATCGGCGAACGTCCGGACAGGCATTCGTCTCCGGTGAAATGGCCGGCCGCCATCCCGTGATAGGCACGCAAAAGCGTATACATTTTTTCGGAGAAATCATCGTCCGCGACCTCCCTCTCGATCAGAGACGCCAGCGCGCCCTCCTTGATCGCCATCGCCTGATTGACCACATGGCTCTCCTGCTCCCATGCATCGCGCGGTTCCCGATACGCCCAGTTTTCGTACAGGGATTCATAGGAAAGTCCCTGCTCCCGCAGCGTCTGCGCAAGCTCCATCAGCCACGGCTCCGGATACCGTTCATAGGTGAAATAGAGCGGAATCAATGCTTCAAACCAACGGCTCTTTGCCCAATTGTGGATCGGATGCGCCGCGATGTGTTCCCGCAGATTGGCAAGTGCACGGTACAGTGTCTGCGGAACGCGCGCGTCTCCGGTACAATCGTACCAAACCGTCAGTACCTTGCCGATCAGGAACAGTGCCCACATATCGTACCCGGCACGTTCCTCCTCGGCACATGGACAGAGCCAGCCGTCCGCGCACTGACCGTCCAGAATCGCGTCCACATATCGCTTTGCCCGCGCCTGCATATCCGCATCATCCAACAGATAGGCAAGCGGAATGAACCCGTCGAGCCAATACGGCACGCGCTCCCAGCCTTCTCTGTCGCCGCCGATCCAACGGCTGTCGCGCACGTCGGGCCAGATTTTGTCGAGATTGCCGGACAGTCCCTCTGCCTGCGTCCAAAGCTGATCGCGGAGCCACCCGGTCGGCTGAATCTCCCGCGTAGTGAAACGAGGTATAAACATAAATCGCTCCTTTGCTTTATGCCGCGATTCCCACCGGAATCAACGGCGAATTTTATACAGTATACCACAAAAATACCCGCCGCGCAATAGGTATTCCGGAAACGCCCGATCGAAAATTGCTTTTGCATCCATGCACCTGTACAGCAGCGGCTTTCCATCCGCCGACCACCGTTTTTTTCGCTTTTCCTCTTGACAAACCGTTGCGGCGTGTGCTATACTATTCGTATCGTATATTCCTATATCCAAATCGCGTCGATGGGATGGAGTACACGGATTCTCCTGCGCACAGAGAAGAGCCGGTCGGTGCAAGGCTTTCGCAGCATTCGTGGAAGTGATCCCGGAGCCGCTTTTCCGAAGCGAAGTCTTTGCCGCACAAGGGATCTGTGTACGTCCGTATCTCTCCCCGTGCCCAGAATTTCAGTATGTAAGAAAAGCCGGGTACTCCCGTTACAGAGTACGCCGATTTTATCGATCGATCGATTTATCGATTCTATCGCTTTCTCTCGCAGCTTCCCCGAATTTTGCGTTTGAAGCGTAGACGGCACTGTCGGCAGTGAGTGCGTCCGTGTGATCCATGGACGAATATCGGGTGGTACCGCGTAACCTGCGTCCTGATCCAGAGTGGGATCCGGGCGTTTTTTGTTTCTCGCCCCTTCAACCCGCGCTCCCCCGCATCCCCCAGTAATCCATCAGAAAGGTGTATTATATATGAGAAAAGAATTGCCAAAGACATATGATCCCGCGTCATTTGAGGATCGAATCTACGGCGAATGGTGCGAAAACGACCTTTTCAAGCCCGATCCGGATCCGAAAAAGCCCAGCTACTCCATCGTCATTCCGCCACCGAACATCACCGGACAGCTCCATATGGGTCATGCCCTCGACAATACGCTGCAGGACATTCTCACCCGCTATAAGCGTATGAAGGGCTTTTCCACCCTCTGGCTTCCCGGCACCGACCACGCGTCCATCGCGACTGAGGCGAAAATTGTCGAAGCCATGCGCAAGGAGGGACTGACCAAGGAGGATCTCGGCAGAGAGAAATTCCTCGAACGTGCATGGAAGTGGAAGGAACAGTACGGCGGACGGATCATCTCCCAGCTCAAGAAAATGGGTTCCTCCTGCGACTGGTCCCGCGAACGGTTTACCCTCGATGAGGGATGCAGCGAAGCGGTTCGGAAGGTATTCAAGCAGCTCTATGACGAGGGCCTGATCTACCGCGGGGAACGGATCATCAACTGGTGTCCGCACTGCAAGACCTCCATCTCCAACGCAGAGGTCGATTACACGGAGCAGGATTCCCACTTCTGGCATATCCGGTACCCCCTCGTGGGCGGCGGCGGATATGTGGAAGTCGCCACCACGCGCCCCGAAACCATGCTCGGCGATACCGCCGTTGCCGTCAATCCGAACGACGAGCGGTATAAACATCTCATCGGCAAGTATGTCACCCTCCCTCTCGTGGGCAGACGGATTCCCATCGTCGCCGATGAACACGCCAAGCTCGATAAGGGGACGGGCTGTGTGAAGATCACCCCCGCCCATGACCCCAATGACTTTGAGGTCGGCAGAAGATGCCACCTGCCTATGGAGGTCGTTCTCACCCCCGACGCAAAAATCACCGAAAATTACCCGAAATACGCCGGCATGGATCGCTATGAGGCACGCAAGGCCATCGTCAACGACCTGCGCGACGGCGGCTTCCTCTGCGAAATCGAGGATCTCAAGCACGAGGTCGGCACCTGCTACCGCTGCGGCACCACAATCGAGCCGATGGTCTCCCTCCAGTGGTTCGTCCGCATGGAACCCCTCGCGGGTCCCGCCATCGATGCGGTGCGCAACGGCGATATCCGCTTTGTCCCCGAACGGTTCGATAAGAATTACTTCCACTGGATGGAAAATACACAGGACTGGTGCATTTCCCGGCAGCTTTGGTGGGGCCATCGCATTCCCGCCTATTACTGCGACGACTGCGGCGAAACGGTCGTTTCCACCGATTCCGTCGATACCTGCCCGAAATGCGGCGGTCATATGACTGAGGATCCCGATACCCTCGACACCTGGTTCTCCTCCGCACTCTGGCCGTTCTCCACGATGGGCTGGCCCCACGACACCGCCGATCTGCGCCGCTATTACCCGACCAATACCCTTGTCACCGGGTACGACATCATCACGTTCTGGGTATCCCGTATGATCTTCTCCGGTCTGAAATATACAGGCAAAGCACCGTTTGATACCGTTCTCATCCACGGTCTGGTGCGCGATGCGCAGGGCAGAAAAATGTCCAAGTCACTCGGCAACGGCATCGATCCGCTGGAAATTATTGACAAGTACGGCGCGGACGCGCTCCGGTTCGCTCTTGCAACCGGCAACAGCCCCGGAAACGATATGCGCTTCTCCGACGAAAAAATCGAGGCGGCGCGCAATTTCGCGAATAAGCTGTGGAACGCCGCACGATTCGTCATGATGAATCTCACCATCGACGAAATCCATACCCCGATCCCCGCCGATCTCTCCGACGCGGATAAGTGGATTCTCACGAAATTCGAGGAGACGGTGCAGAGCGTCACCGCCAACATCGAGCGGTACGAGGTCGGCATCGCCCTCTCCTACCTGTACGATTTCGTTTGGGACGTGTACTGCGACTGGTATATTGAACTTGCCAAATCCGCCGTTTCCGGCGACGATACGGCGCGTTCCCAGACGGCGCAGAATGTCCTCGCATATGTCCTGCGCGAAACACTGAAGCTCCTCCATCCGTTCATGCCGTTCATCACCGAGGAGATCTATCAGGGTCTGCCCGGCGAAGAGGGCTACATCATGGTCAAATCCTTCCCGGAATACGACGAGGGACTCACATTCCCGGACGCCGCTGCCGGAATGGAAAAGGTCATCGAAGCGATCCGCGCCATCCGTACCCGCCGCGCCGAGATGGGCGTCGTCCCGTCCCGGAAGGCGCACTGCACCATCGTGGCAAAGGATCCCGCCGCATTCGCGAATGCCGAAGCATATTTCAGCCGTCTCGCCTCCGCTAGCAGCGTGACCGTTGTTCCTGCCGGCGCCGAGGTTGCGGGGGAAAACGCCGTGCAGATCGTCACCGCCGATGCCGTCATCTATATCCCGCTCGCCGACATGATCGATTTCGCCGCCGAGAAGAAACGGCTCGAAGGTGAGCTTGCCAATGTCGAAAAAGAAATCGCCCGCGCTGAGGGCAAGCTCGCAAACGAGAGCTTTGTCGCCCGTGCTCCGCAGAATATCGTAGACGCCGAAAAGGCAAAGCTCCAGAAGAATATCGAAAAGAAAGCCGGTGTGGAGGCAGCCCTCGCACAGGTGCTCTCGATGATGTAACAGATTCGCACGGTAAATGTGACGGATTCGCAAGAAAACAGAATCGAAAAAGAAAGCCGATCTGGAAACAGGTCGGTTTTTCTGTGGAGTAAATGGAAAGCGGCGTTCTTACGGCGGAATAACCTTGGGAACGGGGAGCGGGGAACAGGGAACAGGGAACGCGGCTTTTTTGAAAAAAAGCCTGGCAAAAAACTTTATGAAAAAGAAAAGGGATACAGGTTATGCGCATTGGGACTTGCACATGCCTTATCCCTTTCCATTTTCTTATAGGTGTTTTGTTTCGGAAGGAGGTCTGCCTTCTATTTACGAAGCCGCGTTCCCAGCGTTCGCCGCATCAATCAAAGAAATACGCGTTGGCTTCGGCGATTTGCTCCTCGAATTTGGATGCATTGGCGTTGAGCTTGGAGACAATATCCTCAGTGCCGGCGACAATACCGCCGTTTGCGATGCTGCGCACCTGAATGTTCGAGAAGGCGAGATAATACGCCAGCTCATCGAACACGAGGTGGAGCATCCGCACCGTATCGGTATCGCGGGCGACCTTACCGGTCAGCGTCACATTCACGTATGCCGGAACCACAGTGTCATGCGAGGCGGCGTTCAGCGCGTCCATGATGTGAATGGTGCGCTCCGGATCCTGCGATGTGACCGGAATCATCTGCATGAACGGATTGATGATAACCGAATAGTGGCGGTCCTGTGCTTCATCATACTTCGGCGGCGGCAGAACACCGAAATCCGCTTCCATTTCGCGCAGCACACGTGACCATGCCATGCATTCCGAATAGAATAACGCCTTGTTCTCCGTGAACATCGGCTCCTGCGCCCGGTCACCCAGACCGTTTAAGTACTTTTTCCGCTTATTTGCGCGCACGTCAAACACCGCATCCTGCTGTGTCACGGTCAGATTGATGATTTTATTGTATGCGTCCAAGAACTGCTCGCTGCCGGACAGGTTTACAATTTTTCCCGTTTCTTCATCCTTGCCGATGTACCGCTCGTTCATACCGTAGAGCAGAAGGTCTGCCATAATCTCGCCGTATCCCACATAGCCGTAGCGATCCGCGTCCGTCATCACGCCGTCGCCGTCCAAATCCTCCACCACGGCGAGACACATTTCCGTGAAGCGGTCTATCGTCCACTTGCCTTCATCCACAAGGGTGTAGGGATTCTCCAACTGATACTGCTCAATCATATCCTTGTTGAAGAAGAGGGAACGGATCCCGTCAAAACGCGTTGTGTCGAAATCTCCCGTCGTAAAGTACATCTTTCCGTTGACGGTCAGGTCGGAAATCGCGTTCTGATCCCACCATGACTGCGTGAAATCAACGGAGGAAAGGGTGTTCAGATCGAAGATGCTGCCTTCCATGGCGATCGCGAACGAATTGACGAGGGTCACAAGCGCGATGTCGAAATCTCCCGTCCCCGCTTTGACCTCCGTCTTCAGCATAGCCGCCGAATCCGACACATTGTTTTCGACAATCTTCACGTTCAGATATTCGCTGACCCGGTTATTGCGTTCGATGAAGGCATCGTTTACAGGTTCTCCGGTCGTTTCCTCGGGCGCAATCAATGTGTACGAATACCAATCCGCGGTACAGCCGTTGAGGATTGTATACGAATAGCCGCTGTAGTCCTTCTTCGCGATTCCGGCGCGCCAGTCGTAATTTTCCTCCACCTTGGCAAGCGAATCATCCTCGGCGCTTGTGCTCTCTGTTTCCACCGTCTCGGTAGCGGCAGCCGTCTCTGTTTCCGCCTGTTTTTGACTGCAGGAGGGAAGCACCTGGGCGGCAAGCAGCGCGATGCAAAGGAGTGACATTTGTACTCTTTTCTTCATGTTACTACTCTCCTATGTGTGATTTATACAGCATTCAGCCGTTTTGCGATTCTGTATAGTATAGTATACCATATTTACGCATATATTACAAGACGGATTTTGAAATTTCCGCGCTCCATTTTGCGTAAAGGTTCCGCGTCAACGGAATAGAGGCGTGCAGTCCCCGCCGCTGTGTTTTTTTGTGTCGTTTTCAAAAAACAGAACCGCCGATGTAACAAAACCGCCGCACCGTTTGTCATATCAGGTGACAGATACATTTCGACCTTATTTTTTCTTTTACTTGTACAATCCGATAGTATTTCTGCAAAATTATGGATATTGACTTGACATTATGTCAAATTGCTGGTATACTGTCCTTGAAGTTGCCAACAAACACGTTACAATTGGAAGGAGTCAGACATGGATAAGGAACAAAACACAGCCCGCACGTTTTGTATTGACCTGGTCATTCTCCTTGCGTGTCTTGCGATTATGACGGCGATGGCGTTCGGTGTGTCCGCGTGGGAGGCATTGAAGCGTGAGGAATTTGACGCTTCTGTATTCGGACTTTCGTATAAATATGCAGATGAAGTTCCGCTGATGGAGATCTATCTCTGGTGCGGCAGAGAGGACGGCGATCCAACTGCGCCGTCGGAGGGGTTGACGCCGCTCGGCGATACGCAGGGAAACATCCGCGCCTTCACTTTCCGGCTGCTGCGCGATAAGGTGACGGTACACAATCTCGGATGGGACGGCTATTCGGAGCTGCAAAACGGTTCGGAAGCCTATTGGATGCCCGTTTTTACAATCAAAAACAAGCTCGGCGGCAAGATCCGCGTTGCCTATGAATACAAGGGACTCGGAGCGCTCCTCTATTCCACAGACGACCTCCGCATACCGGCAGACGATTGGAATGGATGGCTTTATAAAAAGCTCCGAAACCTGGAGACCGGACTGCCGCCGAACTCAGTGCACAGAATGAACGTAGATGTGTTTACAGAGTATACGTCCGTTGGTGAGCTTGATGAAAAGATGACGCTGTCGATTCCGTTTGACCCGTTTCTCGGTGGCTTGTCCGCATGGCCGGAGGAGATGCTCTATTCTGTTCCGCAGGTAACGGAGAACTTTCTGAAGCTGTATCCGATAGCCGCCGGGATCTGCGAGAATGTCACGCGCAAAAAAGCAACGGCGCATCTGCAAGTGTATGCCTTCGATCCGGATACACCCGACAAGGTAATCGCCGAAGCGGAGCTGCGTATCGTATATTATACACCGTGGCAGACGGAAGATGGCACGTTCACACCGGAGCAGCTGAAATATAGGAAAGAGAAAAACGTTCTGAACGCCGCGCACTGTGAGGTCACAATCGCGGAGTACGAACAGGAGGTCATTCTCCAGTAAATCCACTTATTTTTTACAAGCCATGACCGTTTTCTTTGTGCAAAACGCATTTGGTTACCTATGTATCTATTCTCATTTCCTCCACCGTTGTCCACCCCCTTTCTCTGTTCATTTCGTCGTATTTTTTCTCCATATCACGGTTTTTGCCCCTTGCAATTCCGGTGAAAACTTGTTATACTACTCTCATAGGCAAAAGCGGTGGGACAGCATGGGGCTGTTTGCCGCCGGAATTGCATCCTGATGACTACATGAGTACGGAGGAATGTTTATGCAGTGCAATTACCAACACGTAACGCTCACGGGCGGCTTCTGGAAGCAGAAAGAGGACTTAAACCGCGATGTGACGCTCGGTGCCGTATACGACCGTTTTGACGAGACGGGGCGTGTCGCGGCGTTCCGGTGCGACTGGAAGGACGGCATGCCCAACCGCCCGCACATTTTCTGGGATTCCGACATTGCGAAGTGGATGGAGGGGGCGGCGTATCAGCTCTCCCGGGACAACGATCCCGCGCTGCGTGCAAAAGTGGAAGCCCTCATCGACGAAATCGAAAAGAACCAGCACGCGGACGGCTACTTCAACATTTACTACACCGTAGTCGAGCCGGAGAATCGTTTTACAAACCGGGACTGCCACGAGCTGTACTGCGCGGGTCATCTGATCGAGGCGGCGGTAGCATATCACGATGCGGTGGGGGATACGCGGTTCCTCAGGCTGATGGAGAAATACGCGCAGTACATCAAAGCGGTGTTCATGGACGGTACGGCAGAGCCGAAGCCGAAATTCGCCACGCCCGGTCATGAGGAAATCGAACTTGCGCTGGTGAAACTCTATCACGCGACAGGCAATGAGGACTATCTCAAGCTGGCGGCGCATTTCATCGATCGGCGCGGATACGGAGACAACGGCGAATCGCTGGCGGAGAATATCCAGAGCCATATGCCGCTTCGGGAGCAGAGATCGGCGGTCGGTCACTCGGTGCGCGCGGGATACATATACGCGGCAATGGCGGATTTGGCGCGGGAAAAGGGAGATGCCGCCTTAGACGAGGCGTGCCGTGCGTTGTTTGAGGACATGGCGTATCGGAAAATGTACGTGACGGGCGGACTCGGCTCCACGAACGTAGGGGAAGCGTTCACGATTCCGTATGACCTTTCGAACGACAAAGCGTATGCGGAGACGTGCGCGTCGATTGCAATGATCCTGTTCGCGCACCGGATGTTTCTGATGCACCACGAGGCGCAGTACGCGGATGTCGTAGAGCTGGAGCTGTACAACGGGATGCTCTCGGGACTTTCCCTCTCCGGCGACGCATTCTTCTACGAAAACCCGCTGGAAATCCATCTCGACAACTACAAGAAGCAAGGCGGGCGGTATCCGATCACGCAGCGGCAGCGTGTATTCGGCTGCTCATGCTGTCCGTGCAACATCAACCGCGTCCTCGCATCGGTGGGGCAATACTTCTACGCGGAGGAAGACGGCGCGGTCTGGGTGAACCAGTTCGGCACAAGTGTATACAAAAACGGCTCGATCGAGGTGACGCAGGAGACGGATTATCCGGTTTCCGGCAGCATCCGACTCAAAGCGAACTGTCCGATCTATGTGCGGATTCCGGGATGGTGTCACAGTTTCACGGCAAGCGCACCCTACGAGATGGTATCGGGCTACGCAAAATTCGCGGCGGGTGAACTGGAGATAACGTTGGCGATGGAACCGGAGTACGTTGTATCGCACACAGGGGTCTACAAGAACGCGGGCAAGGTATCCCTCCGCCGCGGACCGGTTGTCTACTGTGCGGAAGCGATCGACAACGGGGGCGACGTACACGCGCTCTTTGCAAACGGCTCCGCCCCCGCCTTCACGCTCGCCGATTCCCTCCCGGAGACAGGCGTTCCGGACATCATCGCCTCCGGCTATCGGCGGCACAACGCAGCTCCGGAGATGGACAGCGGACTCCAACTCTACACACCGTTGACCATTCCGGAAAAATTCACCCCCACCACTATCCGTTTCATCCCCTACCACGCCTTTGCGAACCGCGGCGAATCCAACATGCTTGTTTGGCTGCCGTATCGCATCTGACAGGGGAAAAACGAGCCTTTTCGCGCCAATGAGATGCGGCACCTCCGGAACTCCGGATGCATTTTCGACTATGCAGAGCCGTGGAGCGTGCCGATATAAATGTTTCTACACTTACTATAGTCAGTCAGCAATCGGAAACCGTTCACGATCGAATGACGGAGTTTGGGTTCACACCCCGTCATTCGATCAAACTCCATCCAAAAGGATATGATAACACAGGTAAAAGCATACGGCAACCTACAATTGTGTAATAGCATAAGTCATAAAGTCATATTGTAACACACAGTACGTTTTTCTAAACGCTCACGTCCTGCTGAATTGGCAGACACTCTTAAAATAAACACCGATGACCGATTTATGTGTTGTGTGCATACATGCCTTCCCATACGTTTTTGTCGTATTGATTGCATTACATTAGGAATTTATATTTTTTTGTTATATTTTGTGGTCTGATACTTGACGATATGCTTGAGGCGTGGTATAATGCAAGGGATTGGAAGAAAAGTGAAGTTCAGTCGTCATATTCCACAATAGAGTGAGCTTCAACGGAGAGACATCCGCTTGATACGGAGACTGCTAGAAGAGCGCGGGATTCGCTTGACTTACGGTGGAGTTTGTAATCAGAGGTAAGAAATACCGCGATATGGTGGAAAATCTAGATAAGGTCGCAAATATAGCAGAAAAATTTGTGGGGAATAAGTAATGAATAACCGTAGCTCTGACACTTTAGACAAGTATATTCGGAAGATCGAGCGGAAGAAAAGGAGGAGAAGGACGGCTATTTTAGCCGTTTTCTGCATTTCTATCTCTGTTCTGGCTTCTTCTATTGGTTTTTTTCTGGGCATGGTCACAAGCAGTGAGCATCAAATAACGGAACAGGATAAATTGGAAAGCACTGCAGATGTTGCACGATCCGAAGCCGTCACGCAATACACATCGGAGATAAACGTGAATGGGTTCGATAAAGCGCAAGCCGCGTCACACGCCAGGGTAGCGGCGAACAAGGTAAGAGAAGCGGAAGAGTACCAGAGAAAACACGGCGGTACGGAACAATCCTCTCAGACGGAAACGAAAAAACAAGAAGAAAAAGGCACTATTCAAATATCTCTGGAATACAAAGATTACAGAGCAATTCTTTTGCAAGCGGGATTTGGAGACGAAAACGAACTTCACGATCAGCCAGAGGTGTCTGTGGTGGACGAACCTGACAGCGGCGAGGTGGTGTATTTTGATGTTTCTTACATAAACTTTGACGTTGTCCCCATAACCGTCACAGCACCGGAGGAAGAAGATATACTTTTTGAGTTAAAAGAAACGATAACAAACAATGTTTTTATGGCGCTTTATGTGCAAGCGGGTGATACTGTCACAGTGAATATACCGGCGGTAAGAGCAGAGGCATGGATTACCGGCGGAAAAGTGTGGAGAGGGTATGATCACAACTTTAAACACTCCGTCTGGCATGGGAAAGGCGAGGCGGTAGATCATCAGAATGGTTCAGTCACATATGTGGTTACCAATGCGCAAGATTATTGGACACCTAAAAAGTGATTCCGAGCAGCAAAAGCTGCGGAAAGGGTTGTTGATATGACAACGGAGGAGTATGACATCAGGATGCGGACACTTGCCCAACGATACAAACGGGCAAATGAAGTGCTACAAGCCATAGACCTTGATGAACTCAAAAAGGAATACTCTGACGGCCAAATCAACGCTACGGAATACCGTAGGATACTGAACGCGCACACAGTTGCTGCGCAGGAAATCACGCACATATCGAACGAGGTATCTGAACTACAAAAGCGGATGTTCTCCGAACAAGTCAACGAACAAGAACAGAGAGAAGCAAATCTGCAAAGTCACATAAAAGAACTAAAATATAAATACCTGCGTTTGTTTGAGGTGATTGGCACATCGACGCAGGATGATCTTTTTTTGCGGTATTTGCAAGGAGACACAAGCTACGATGATTTCTCGAAGTATCTTGCAACGTACAAGGATTACGAAAAGCAGATGCATGAAACGAGAGACGAGATAGAACGTCTGGAATCCGGTGCAAAACAAGAGGAAAAGTCGCAGAATGAGAAAGAAGAAAAGCCGAAAACTGAGAAAGCCAAAGAAGAAGTATCGAAAGGCGAAAAAAACAGTTGGTGGCTTGCCATATTGATGTTTTTGGGAATCGTTGCCGCTCTGGTCGGATTGCTTGCGTTTGTCATTTCGGCGAGCAACAGAAGTGAACCGAAAACGTACCATGCCGGGAGAAACACGTATACGTCGAGCGATGGAAAAACGTTCTCACAGGTGCCTTCTACGAGCAGTACGACCACCACAAAAGCAAAGCCAGAGACGAAAAAAGCAGAGACGAAAGCGTCGGAGACCACGCCTAAAGCTGTGTTGGTGGAGCAGGAAGAACCGGAAAACGGAGAAATCCTGAAATATGGAGTGGCATATTGGCACTCCTATTATTCATCCATCACGGTGACGGCTCCCGAAAAAGAAGCGGTTGTGGTCAAGTTGAAAAGGACCGCGCCCGGAAAAGCCAAGAAAGAAACTGTGGTTGCGTTTTACGTCTGTGCCGGAGAAACGATTGAAATGGAGATACCGGCGATCTCGATGTACGTGTTTTTCGCACAGGGTAAAACCTGGTACGGATACGATGACCTTTTTGGGGATTATACCGCTTATGGCAAGGACAGTCAAGAGATTGACTTTTCGCGAAATACGGTAACATATACATTACAACCTGTGACTGGCGGAAATTTCACCACGAAAACAACGAGCGAATCAGATTTTGCGGATTGATGGAGTACACGTATGGGCAAGAAAGCACACTGGGGAATTGTTGCGGCTGTTGCGTTTATTGCGGTCAAATTCTGCATTAAGTTTATTGTTCTTTTGGATGAATGGTATCCTCTTTCTGCGCTTGGACTGGCATTCGTGTACGAGATCATCACATTTGTTATGTATCCGCTGCCTTTTATTTTATACAGGTATGCTATCCGCAAGAGATGTATCCAGAGCAAACTAAAAGCGCATATAATCACATATGCGTACACTGCTGTTTTGATTGTATTTGTAATAATCATAAGCGAGGAAACGGTACAGTATAGATTGGGGGATTTTATTTGGTCGGAGATTGCTGCGCTTATATTGCGTGATGGGTGCGATGATGTTTCCGACACGAAACCGAAAATGGAAACAAAAGGTGCGAACAAATACAATTGGCAATACTATAAGACCAGGCTTACGGAACTGAAAGACAGATACACGGAGTTGTATGAAGATATACATGCGATAAAACCGGAAGATATGAAGAGACGACATGAATCCGGAAAAATCACGTTGGAAGAATACTACGATACAGCAACAGCCATGCGGGATGCTGTGGAAGAAATGCAGCAGATACGTGACGAGACGAGATCATTAAAAAAGAAGTATGAGGGGAAACAAAAGTGATTCCTATACAGTGAGTATATATTATGTAATAGCAGAATACCGCACAGTTTCCGAACAAACCTTTCCCCACAAACAACCGGGACGTCCGTACCGCATTGGTATCGGGCGTCCCGGTTTCCTATTTCGTTATCGTTCCCGGAGGAGGCGCAGAACCTCCTCGAAATTGTCGGGCAGGGGAGCGGTGAACCGCATTTCTTCTCCGGTGACGGGGTGGGTGAGGTGAAGCGCGGCTGCGTGGAGGAGCTGACCGGGCAAAAGGCCCCGGTGCTTTTTCGCAAACGGGCTGGTATCGCCGCCATAGACAGGGTCGCCAAGAACGGGGTGACCGATCGACGCCATATGGACGCGGATCTGGTGGGTTCGCCCGGTTTCCAGAACAGCTTCGGCGTAGGTGAAGCTGCCTGCGGATGCGTCACCGGGGAAAACCGCAAGCGGCGTATAGTGGGTAACCGCCTCCCGAACGCCCTGTTTCCGGCTTTCTGCCGGATAGACCGCCATTTTCTTGCGATCCGTGGGGTGTCTGCCGAGCGGCTTATCGACGGTGCCGGGCGCATCGACCGTACCGCAGAGGAGCATGCGGTATTCGCGGTGCATATGGTGGGTCGCGAGCTGTGCGGAGAGATTTTTATGAGCGGCATCCGTTTTGGCTACGCAGAGCAGCCCTGTGGTATCTCGGTCGATCCGGTGGACAATGCCGGGGCGCAGCACGCCGCCGATCCCGGAAAGTTCCGCACCGCAGTGATACAGCAGTCCATTGACGAGAGTGCCGGAATAATGACCGGGTGCGGGATGGACAACAATGCCGACGGGCTTATTCAGCACAAGAATCGCATCGTCCTCATAGACGATATGCAATTCCATCGGCTCCGGCTCCACATCGGCGGGTACAGGGGGCGGAAGCATGATCCGGTACGTTTCGCCGGGTTTTATTCTATCCTTTTTGGAAACAGGTTTTCCGCTGTCGATTCTTGTGACACTGCCGGCATCGATGTATTTCTGGATGAGGGAACGGGAGATTCCGGACAGGCGGGCAAGCGCGGAGTCCACTCGTTCACCAAAGGTGAACCGTTCACCAAAGGTGAACCGCTCATCTCCGGTGAACCGTTCACCTGCAGTGAGCGAGTCACCGGCATCTGTTGTGACGATCAGACAGTTCTCGACGGCGCAGGCGGGATCGTCCTCGATCTCCTCCCACTCTCTTTCGGTATCTCTATCGGTCATTTTGCGTTCCCTCGGTCGGTGCGGGCTTGTCGGATTCCGGCGGCTCCGGAATTTCGTCCGTATCCTCCGCCGTCTCCTTCTTTTGCTTTTTTTCGCGTATCTCAGACCGCAGAACCCAGAGGAAGAACATGGCGCATCCGATGCAGACAAAGGAATCGGCGACGTTAAAGACGTAAAAGTCGATGCAGCGCACGTCGATGAAGTCCACAACGAACCCTCTCGCAATCCGGTCGATCATATTGCCGATCCCGCCGCCCACGACAAACGCCGCCGCGCACCGGATCCAGAAGGATTTCGGTTTTTCCTTCCACAGCCACACCACAATGGCAAGGATCGCCAAGATCGAGAAGCCCATAAAGACCCACCGATGCTCCGCCAGCATTCCAAACGCCGCGCCGCGATTTTCAACATAGGTCAGATGCAGGATATCTTCGACAAGCGGCAGTGTCTTGATCTGCTGCAGGTGCGCCAGTGCGAGAGCCTTCGTCCACTGATCCAGCCCAACGACGGCAATAATAATCAAAATCGTCCAGATCATATTCTTCTCACTTTTGTTTTATAATACCGGGAATCCGTTCGACCCGCCCCGCAGTGGCAACGGGCGCATACCCGCGTCCTATTCAAAACCGTGTATGCTTCCTCGGATTTTTCGGCTTTTCCGGGACATTGAGAGGCTGCTTTTCGACCTCCTCCATATATTTCTCCGCCTGCTCCTTATTGTAAATCCGCTCAAATTCGCCGGTGAGAGAGACATCCTGTACAGGAGATGTGGCAGTATCGGAGGCGAGAAGCTCATCAAAGTTCTCGGGAGCAGCGTTTGCCCGTGTGCCGGCAGTTTTCGATCGATCCGGCGCGGCTGTCCCATCGGCCGGTGCTGTTTTCGCATCTGACCGGGGCGAATTGGGCTTCACGGCATACTGCGCCTTCAGATTGTCCAACAGCCAATCGGTATCGTCCTCCGCGTCCGCTTCTCCGTCCGGATCCTCATATTCGTCCGCTTCTCCGTCCGGATCCTCATATTCGTCCGCTTCTCCATCCGGATCCTCGTATTCGTCCGCTTCTCCATCCGGATCCTCATATTCGTCCGCTTCTCCGTCCGGATCCTCATATTCGTCCGCTTCTCCATCCGGATCCTCGTATTCGTCCGCTTCTCCATCCGGATCCTCATATTCGTCCGCTTCTCCGTCCGGATCCTCATATTCGTCCGCTTCTCCATCCGGATCCTCATATTCGTCCGCTTCTCCGTCCGGATCCTCGTATTCGTCCGCAGCAAAATCGTAGGCGGCTTTTTCCGCGCTTTGCGCCGTCTGCTCCGGCTGGGAATCCGGCTTCACCGCCGCGCTGAGCATATTCTTCCCGGTGAGCGAGAGAAACAGTGCTTCCAGATCGTCCTCGTCCGTGTCCACGCCATCCTCCAACTGCGGAACAATATGCTCCTGTCCGGAGGTGTCATCTTCTTCGTCTGCAATATCGATCACAAGATCCCGCGTAGCGCGCCGATTCTTCCAGTCGATGCGGATCGGCTGAGCCACAGGCTCGTCCATCGGCTCATCCACAGGCTCGACCGTCTCTTCCTCCACAGGAGCATCCTCCGTCCGGTTGCAATCGGCATCCGCCTCCGCATCGGCGGGAGGTTCCTCCATGGCATTCTCCGCCATAGCGTTTTCCGCGACAGCGGTCTTGCGGTCATAAAAGGCGTTGGTGCGCTCCGCAAGCTGATCCAACTCGGTGATATGGCGGGTATACAGGGCGTAGACCTCCTCACGGAAGGAATCGATTTCCTCCACAAGCCGGTCCGCGGCGTTGTTTCTGGCGGCAACAGACCGTGCGGCGTCGTTCACGACCCGCGCACCCTCTCTTGCGGCATTGGCAGCGATCGTCTGCGCATTGTCCTCTGCTCTCCGGCGAATGACCTCCGCTTCGGCTTCCGCGTCCGCCAATATATGCGCCGCCTGCCGCTTCGCTTCATCGATCATGCTGTCGCACGTCTCCTGCACCGACTTCTTCTGTGCGCTCTCCGCCTCCGCCGTCTTGTTCAGTCCCTCCGTGTACTCGTTCATCTTCGCCGCGATCAGCGCCATCTGCCGCCTCAGCTCCGTACACTCCCGGCTCCGCTGCTCATATCTGTCCGCCACATACCGCAGATACGTGTCGACTTCCTCACACGCGTACCCGCGCAAACTCTTGGAAAACGTGATTTTCTTCAGCTTATCATCCATATATATACCTCCTTATCGGCGAGGATGCGTGTCAGTCGTACTTGTCGAATACAAGGCGGATTCTGCCCCGGCGTGTTTCCGAAACGCTGTCGGATAAACGGAATTTGCCAATGCCGCGGATGGAAAGAACGTCACCGGGGACAAGCTGAACGTCCGGCGCAAGGGTGGGGAGATAGTTTCTCTCCACCATGCCGCTGCGCAGAAGCTCTACGGCACGTTCGCGGGATGTGGCGGCAAGGGTGCGGACAATCGCATCAACGCGGGGAGACGCGACAATTACCGAAACCGGCTTGTAGCGGCGCGTCGGCTGTAGGGCGGGATCGGACGGCAGAGCCGTCACCTTCACGCTGTCCCTGCCGATCTTCACGAGACTGTTTTGGATGTACGGCGCGATCTTTTTTGCGAGAAAGACCACGGCGCGCGGAACGTCCGGCTCCGGGAGAACAATGTCCCCCATCACCTCCCGCTCTACGCCAAGGGATAACAGCGCACCCATGAAATCCCGGTGCGTCAGAGTCACGTATCCGCTGCCGATGATTTCCAGCGCTGCCATAGGAATTTGTTCGCGGACCTCCGCGTTCCCTGTAACCAGCGATAGAAAATACGCCTCCCGTGCCTCGTCAAAGGCTCCCGCGCAGCCCGATCGCACCATCGGAGGCTCCTCCATGAGAAACCAGTCCGGCAGAAAGACCGCCATCGCCCGTTCCGCCCCGCGATAGCCGCCGTACCAGAACAGCGAATTCCCGTACCCGCGCCGCACAATCCCGTCGTGTACGAGAATCCGCTCGCGCGGTGTCAGAAAATCCGTGCAGGAGAGTTCGTATTCCGCCGTTCCCGCGCTCTCCAACGCCCGGTTTATGAGAATCTCATCCGATTTCTCCATTTCACACGATCCCCCGGTCACACGAACAGCCGCAGCACGGACAGAAGACAGAAGGTCAGGAAAAACGCAATGTCCAGCGGCAGATCCTGAAATAAACCGAGATGATAGAACAGCAGGCGCAGCGGCAGCACCACAGGCTCCGTCACCGCGTACAGGAACCGGTTGATCACGCTGTTCTCATCGATGGGAAGCCAGCTCACCACCGCGCGTATCAGCATCAAAATTTCCAACGCACCGAGCAGCACCGATACCGTCATGCGCAGTATATAGAAAACAATCTTCAAGGGGCAGCCTCCACTATCGCCTATCATTCGCCAAAAGCATCCGTATTCGCTCGGATCGCCGTGTACCGACAGGGAGCTATACCACTGCGGCATAGCTCCCCTCCAAAATGTGTCTGCAATTTATTGACTTGCCAAAATGGTGCAGAAAAAGAACCCAATGGTTTCTGAATTTTTTCCACTGGAATAAAATGGTATATATGATTCCGCAGCCACACAGACCCCGACAGCTTATCGGACATACGTCCGCTTATCGGACATACGTCCGCTTATCGGACATACGTCCGCTTATCGGGAACCTCCTTCAGGAAACACCGACTGCGGGGATGCGGCGCGTTCTCAGTTAAAATCCGCGAATTCGTCCTTTTCCGGTTCCGGTGCCTTTTCCGGTTCCTCCTTGCGGCGGGCGGACTTCAGACGTGCATCGTCCACGTTCACATTCGAGGGCGTGATCACGTAAGCGTTCGTCGCAATCTTCTTGATGGAGCCATCGATGGAATACGCGACACCCGACAAAAAGTCGATCAGGCGGCGGGAAGTTTCCTTGTTTGTGCTTTCGAGGTTGAGAACAACCGTACACTTGTTGAGCAAGTGATCGGCAATCTGGGATACGCTGTCAAAGGTCTGGGGACGGACGACCTGCATCTGGATGTTGTTTCCGGAAAGACCGATTCCGCCGGATGCGCCCGCCATCGGCTGGCTCATACCGCCGCCCATGTTCTGCTGACCCATGCCGCCGCCCATCTGACCGTTCGCAATCTGCATATCGCTGTCGTCATCCGTGCCATCGTCGTAGCCGTCAAAGCCCTTGTAGTAATCCTCGTCGTATGCTTCATCGTATGCTTCGTTGGTTCCGGTCACTTTTTTGATTCGATCCATAAGTCCCATTTTCTGCCTCCGTGTGTATTGAAACAGCCGCGTTTGCAGCCATTTTGTCCGATTTTTATTCTGTATAGCTTAGATTTGGGTCTGTCTTTTTCCGAAAAGCGCACTGCCGACCCGCACCAAATTCGCGCCTTCCTCGATGGCAATCTCAAACGTATCGCTCATTCCCATCGACAAAACGGGTTCTTTTATATTATGCCTTATTTTTGCAAAAAAGTCAATAAAAATTCGATAAGATTCTTGAAATTTCTCCCGAATCTGTGCCGGATCCGTGTAAATCGGGGCAACCACCATCATCCCGCACAGCTCCACGCCGGGAATCGCGCCAATCTCATCGAAAAACGCGTGCGCATCTGTCGGAGTCACGCCGGATTTCGATGTCTCACAGCCGGAATTGACCTGTCCGAGGATCCGTGTAGTGATTCCCGCCGCCACCGACTGTCTGCCGATCTCCCGCGCCAAATGGACCGAATCGACGGAGTGAATCAGCGCGGCGCGTCCGATCAGGGTTTTCACCTTATTCGTCTGCAAATGCCCGATAAAGTGATACGCCCCGCCCGCCGCGTGTACCACGTCATATTTCGCCGCGAATTCCTGCGCCCGATTTTCCCCGGCGACCCGGAGTCCGCAATCCGTCATCAGGTATGCGATGTCCTCCGCCTCCATCGTTTTCGATGCGCCGAGCAGCGTCACAGGGGTATCGACCCCGGTTTTCGCATACCGCCTCCGCCGCGCCGCCTCGATCCGTTCGGTGACGCTTTGGTAATTTTCATAGAGTTGCTGTTTTCTTTCGTCCGTCATGGCAATACTCTGTATTTCTGTTCTTTCTAAATAGCTTCTCGCGAGAAGGGAGCGCGTCTGCCGCGGAAGTTTCGCTGCTTTGTCAGGATCTATTTTCCCTCAGCTCGTCCCCTGCACCACCTTGCCGACGTACAGGCCGCGTCCCTCCGCGATCACCACGTCGTTCATGCGGATCCAGCCGTAGGGACAATCGTCCGTTGTCTCCGTCTCCGCGTCCTCCTCTGCGGTTGCCGATGTGGACGGATCCTCGCCAGTCACGATATAGTAGCCGTCCCCCTCATAGGCGATGTGAACACGCCGGAAATCGACCGTCACCTCGTCGAGGATGTACACGCCCTCCCAGCCGTCCAGGACACGCAGCGCGGACTGCGGAATCTCAAACCCACGGTATTCCGCGGTGTGGATCTGCACAGGCTGCATCCGTGTGTAGTCAAATCCGGACGGGATCTGCGTCGAGCGGAAAACCGCAATTGCATTCGTGCCGGGCAGTTCCGGGATCACGCAGTACAGTTCCATCGACAGCGTTTTATTGCCGTTGTAAGGGAAGGTCACGTCGTAGCTTTCGCCGTCCTCCATCTGCGCCGCTTCTTTTTTGGATAGCGGACAGGCAAGGTACCAGCGGAAATCCGTTGCCAGTTTTCCGATGCAGACCGTCGAGTGCGTGTCGGTTTCCGGCTCTGCCGTTGTTTTCGCCATGAACTCCTCGTAGGACAACTCCTCAATCCCCTGCGCCGTGAATATCGACTCATAGCCGTCCGTGTCCATGTAGTAGTACCCCGACAGCGGCGTGTATACGCTTTCGAGACAGGAGCCAAGCTGCGCGGTCAGTTCCTGCTTCTCCGCACGGAGGGATGATTCCTGCGCTGCGTAATCCGCCCCCTTGACGAGATCCCGCCGTTTGATGTTCACAAGCAGCGTGGAGCGCATCGTCACCGCATCGCCGAGATTCCGGGATTCCGCCAATGTACGGATCGACTCGATGTTTCCGAAGATTGTCGATTCCAACCCGGATGTATTGACGAGAGACACATTTTCGCTTTTGCTCTGCTCCACAAGGGTGAGCTGCCGGTCGATCTCGGAAATGCGCGCGGTTACGTCGGGCAGGTTGTTCACGTAAATATCTGCCGCCTTGTCGTATAGGGCGAGCCGCGTACCATCCGTAACCGTCGGCGTAACGCTGCCGGAGGTTGCGGAGGAGGCATAGAGCAGTGTCTCATTGCGCAGGATATACCCGTCGGCATGGACAAGCTGTGTGGCGTCCTTATACGACGCGTCCACGAGGGTGAGGGAGGAAGCTCCGCCGCCCGCCATGTGATAGCCGATATAGATGACCAGTCCCACGGTCAGAACGCCTGAAAAAAAGAACGACAGCGTGCGCCGCAGATACTGCTTGTCAAAATAGGCGGAGAACTTCATGGTACGCCTTCTTACCTCCCGCTCCCCGTCCGCGCGGCAAAGCTGTACAGCGCGATCGGGCATGGATACTTACCATATATTATATCACATACCGCTTGTGTGCGCACGTTTTTTTGAAAATGTTTACAATATTTTTGCGGGATCCGGCATGAAAAACGATTTACTGCGCCGCTTTCTCTTCCACGATCCGCAGCACGTCTGATTTGCGGGGAATCGACGGCAATCCGCCCTTTTTCTCGGTGCAGAGCGCGGCGGCACAGGCGGCGCGGGCAGCGCAGGCGGCAATGGCGGGCAGATCGGCGGCAAACGCATCGAGGGACAATCCGCTCTCACAGAACGCGGCGAGAAAGGTACCCCAGAACGTATCCCCGGCTCCGGTTGCGTCAATGGCATGGGCAGGATAGGCGTTTTGCTCATGTACACCCGTCTGCGTGACCAGAACCGCACCATCCTTTCCACGGGTGACAGCGACGATTTTCGCCCCATGCGCGAGGATGGAACGTCCGATCCGCACGGGATCCGTCTCCCCGGTCATCCGCTCTCCCTCCTCTTCGCTGACCTTGACCAAATCCACGCCCCAGTCAAGCACCCGGATCATGCGTCCGACTGCGTCGGGATCGGTGCAGAGATTTTCACGGAAATTCGGGTCATACGAGAGATACGCGCCGTGGGATTTGGCATACCGGGCAGCGTTTTCGGTGGCGGAACGGGCAGGCTCGTCGGTGAGCGACAGACAGTCAATGTGGAAAACGCGGCAGCGCTCGAGAAGCCCGCGATCCACCTCCGCCCAATCGAGAGCGACATCCGCCTCATGCCGCCGATAGAACGTAAAATCGCGTTCCCCGTCCGGCTGGAGGGTGACGAACGCCAGCGTCGTGCCGCGGGACGGATCGGCGACCACTCCGGACACCTCCACCCCGGCATCCCGGAGACGATCCCGGGCGAAATGACCGTGCGCGTCATCGCCGATTTTGCCAATAAACGCTGCAGGCGCGCCAAAGGCTGCTGCCGCCGCTGTCAGATTGACCGGACCGCCGCCCGGATTTTCAATATAGCGCGGATACCCGATGTCGGTAAAACCATCAGGGGTAAAATCGATGAGGATCTCGCCCAGCGCGCAGATCGCAATGGATTTCTCCATACGCACTCCTTCTCCGGGACTTTGTCCCGGCGCCCTTTATTTTAATTTGCAGTCAGCTTACTGACCTGCGGTCAGCCTACTGACTTACAGTCAGCCTACTGACTTACAGTCAGCTTACTGATTTGCAATCAGCCTACTGACTTACAGTCAGTTTTTGCAACGAGGGATGCCTCATTGCTTCTATATTGCACCGGATCGGTGCGGATTCTTGCCTTGCGGCGCGCTATTTTGCACCGGATCGGTGCGGATTCTTGCCTTGCGGCGCTTTTTTGTTATGCACCGGATCGGTGCGGTTTTTTGATCCCTCGCGGGGGCGGTCAGAGAGGTAGAGATGGATTTGCGAATCCCTCTCTACCTCTCCGACACCTCTCCACTCACCCTGATGGGATACCGCTGCGGCGGGACATTTCTGCTGCCGCGGGTTTCTACCAATATTGGTATCTGGGTTCCGGTGCAGACTTTTCATCCCCACTTCGATATATCGTTTGGGTGCTTTGTGTTCGGACTGAGATCGCTTGCGTTTCAGAAAATTTCGTGAGATTTTGATCGCACGTTTTTCATTTGTGCTGATGGAAAAAAGACGGCGTTCGTTTGTGCGATACGCACG
>CAVIKO010000022.1:12981-37933 GCA_963643035.1 bacterium | reverse complement strand
ATCTACAACGAATCCCTTGGTAGTCCGTGGTTCATCATGCGTTTTATGATGGAAAGAGAAAACAAGGATTTCGCGTCGTACTGGGCAAAGGAGGAGAGCAAGGTGGAAAAAGCGCTCCAAAAAGCCGTAAAGCAGATTCGCGAAATGGACACCTGAGGGACGGGGCCGTGAAACGGTGCATATAGTCCAAAAAACATGAAAAAACGGGACGCCGCGTCCGAGATGGATACGGTATCCCGTTTTTTTGCTGTGTTTTGCGAAAGAAGCCTTTCTCAAAGTACCTTTGATAGGAAATCACGCAGACGGGGGTTCTTCGGATTTCCGAAAAATTCTGCTGGGGTCGCTTCCTCTAAAATTTTGCCCTTGTCCAAGAAGATCACCCGGTTGGCGACCTCGCGTGCAAATCCCATTTCGTGCGTTACAATGACCATTGTCATGCCCTCGTCTGCGAGGGATTTCATCAGATCCAGCACCTCGCCGACCATTTCCGGATCCAGCGCAGAGGTCGGTTCGTCAAAAAGAATCACATCCGGATTCATGGCAAGCGCACGGATAATGGCGACACGCTGCTTCTGTCCGCCGGACAGCGTTGCAGGATACTCATCCGCTTTTGCCTCCAGTCCGATTCGATGGAGCAACCGAACGGCGTTCGCACGAGCGTTTTCCTTGATTTGTGCGGGTGTTTCCGTGATCGGGGTAAGCGGTTTTTTTTCTTTGCGGAACAGATTCGCAAGTTTTGTCCATGCGTTGTGACGCCGTGCGCTGCGGTAATTCTGCAAACCGATGTAAACGGGGGCAAGCATGATATTTTGGATGACGGTTTTGTTGTTGAACAGGTTGAACTGCTGAAACACCATGCCCATGTGCCGCCGATGGATGTTGATATCCACGTGCATATCGGCAATGTCCACGCCGTTGAAAATGATGCTGCCCGAGGTGGGATCCTCCATGCAGTTGAGGCAGCGCAGGAATGTCGATTTACCGCTGCCGGAGGGACCGAGAATACACACGATATCGCCCTTATTGACGGTAAGATCGACCCCCTTCAGAACTTCATGTGAGCCAAAACTCTTTTTCAGGTCAATTACGTCGATCACTTTTCCCGAGACCCCTTTCCATAAGCTTGATTCCCGCCGAGATGATCAGTACGAGTACGATGTAAATGAGTGCCATCACGAGATACGGTACCATAAATTCATAGCTGTTGGTGCCGATGAGATTGAATGCCACATAGAGATCCGCCGCACCGACAAAGCTGACGATGGAGGTTTCCTTGATGAGCGCGATAAACTCATTGCCGAGCGAGGGCAGAATGTTCTTAATCGCCTGCGGGATTACGATCTTCCGCATGGTGGTGAAGAAGGACAGTCCCACAGCGCGACCCGCCTCCATCTGACCGCTGTCCACGGAGAGAATGCCGCCGCGCATGATTTCGGAAATGTACGCGCCGCTGTTCAGACCAAAGACGATCATGGAGATTTTCACACCCGTGATATTGATGCCGAGAAGCGGGAACAGCACGTAGTAGAATAAAAGAAGCTGTACCACCATCGGCGTACCGCGGAAGAAAGCAACATAGAAGCTGCATATGGAATTGAGGATGCGGGGAAGTCGCTTGTATTTCGGCATGACACGCACACTGGCAATGAGAATACCGATCAAAATACCGATCACAAGACCGGTTACTGCGATGAGAAGGGTATTCTGAAGTCCCTCCAGCACCTTGACGTAGCCGTTTTGGTCAATGAATATGGTGGCAAACCGTGCTATTTTCTTGGAAAAGCTGCCCATTTTTTCTCCGTTCTGCGATTCTACGATGTCATGACAAGGAACAGGGGAGAACACCCCGCATACGGAGAATTCTCCCCCTGCTATCCAAAGGTCATGCCTTTTTTGTGGTGATGCAGGCTGCCGCTGACGCAGTGCGTCCTCAGTTCATATTGTTGTATGCGGCGGTGATGCAGGCTGCCGGCGCGGAGTCAATCACAACATACTGGATGTTGCCGTTGATGAGATCCTGTACGGCGAGAGAACCGTTCTTGTAGCCGGTGCAGGTGACAGGGAAACCGGCAAAGCCCCAGTCCTCGTCGCCTTCCACATAGAACTGCCCTGTGGTACCGTTCTGTACGCCGATCACGGTAGAGGTATCCTTCGTACTGAGGATGGCTTCCACATCGGCTGCGGTCTTGCAGGCGTCAAAAGTGGTGTCGTCCGCTTTCACGATGAGCTTCTGCGCGGCGTTGTAATAGGAATCGCTGAAGGAAACGTATTCCTCACGGTCGGCACGGACGGTCAGACCTGCCATAGCGATATCCGCCTTCTGCTGACCGACGGAGAGACAAACCGCATCGAAATCCATGTTGGCGATTACAAGCTCCTTGCCGAGCTTGTCCGCAATGATTTTTGCAATCTCCATGTCGATGCCGTAGTAGGAATCGCCGGAGGTGTACTCAAACGGTTCAAAAGCAGCGTTGGTGGCAACCACGAGCTGATCCTTGGATTCGTCAATGGTGCCGGAAGTCACGGCAACCGGGGTGCCGTCGCCGAAATAATTGTTGCAGATCGTGTCGAAGGTGCCGTCTTCCATGATTTCCGCGATGATTTCATTCACGGATGCGAGCAGTTCCGGCTGATTCTTGTCTACACCGAACGCGTATTCCTCTTCGGTGAGGTTTACTTCAATAACCTTGACAACGGAATCGGACGCTTCCTTGGAGCAGGATGCGAACAGACCGCCGATGAGCAGTACGGCAAGTGCGAGTGTCAGTAGCTTTTTCATAAGTCTTTCCTCCATGAGATAGATGATGAGCGCGTCAGCGAGCGGTTTGCCGCATAAAACGCGCATAAGATTGTATGTCCGAAATGCACGCATACCCATGTAGCCTTTTGCACTCGGACGGAGACAGGACACCGGATATCCCCGGCGTGTTTTTCTCCTGATGCGGATATTATAGCATAAACATACAAACTTTGCAAGAGGTTTTCAAAAAATATTCACCGTGTGGAGGAGAGGTTTCTATATTGCTATGTATAATGAGGAGTATAAATATACAAAAAGCGCACATATAATGGATAAAATTACATACATATGCACGCATGAAACTGCATGAACAGCGGAAATTCTGCATAAACGAACCTATTATATACAGGAGTATGGCGAATAAAGGAAAAATCAGTGGGTAAACTTTCGGTGCGTTGTACACTTTGCCGCGATCGTGTCGTCTAAAGCAACGCCGACACTGGAAGACCCGGCAGCGTAAAACATATATGTACGGAGTTCTTTGCCGCAAAAACGCAATTTATTCAGCATTTCCCCGAAAAACGCTTGCAAACCGGGGGACGATATGGTATGATAACTACAATACAGTAAAAAGGCGGCGAGAATATGGGAAACTGGAATACAAGCGTGTTGGCACTGTCCGGTGTGGGGGATATGCGGCGCGCGGCTTTGGAAAAAGCGGGGATCCGCACTCTGGGGGATCTCGTTCTGGATTTTCCCCGGGCGTATCAGGATCGCGGTACCATTGTTCCCATCGCACGTCTGTGCGATCTGGAGGAGGGAAAGCCTGCCGCCATCCTTGCCACCGTCGCGACCGAACCGCAGTTTCGTGTGATCCGACGGGGGATGAGTCTGACGAAATTCCGTGTATTCGACGAATCGGGAACGTTGGAGATCACGTATTTCAATATGCCATACGTGCGGGAATCGTTCCATATCGGCGCAACCTACCGCTTCTTCGGCAAATACAATCGCGCGCCCAATGGGAAGATGCAGAGTGCCAACCCGATTTATGAACCGTATACGGAAGATAAGCCGCTTCCGTCGATCGTCCCGGTGTATGCGCTGCCCGGCGGGATCCGCCAGAAGCAGATGCATCAGATGACGGGAGAAGCGTTGCGTCTCTGCGCTGCGGAGATCACGGAAAACCTGCCGCCGGAGATCCTGCAGCGCATGGCACTACCGGCGCGCTCCTACATGATAAACGCACTCCATCGGCCGGGAGATATGGCGGAACTGGATCGGGCAAAACGGCGGCTGGTTTTTGAAGAACTGTTTTTACAGTTTCTCTGTATGGCGCAAAGCGGTGCGGGAGAGGCGAAGCCGAATCCGTGTGTCATGGCGGACACCGATATCACACCGATGACGGCACTGTTGCCCTATCCCCTGACCGGTGCGCAGAACCGTTCCATCGCAGAGATCGCAGCAGATGTGTCCGGTAAAAAACGCATGAACCGGATCCTCATCGGCGATGTGGGCAGCGGGAAAACGGTTGTGGCGGCGGCAAGCGCGTATTTGGCAGTAAAAAACGGATACCGCGCCGCACTTCTGGTGCCGACGGAGATCCTGGCGGCACAGCATTATGCCGATCTGGCACCGCTGTTTGCCAAGCTTGGTATTCGCACGGAGCTGCTCACCGGATCAACGCCGAAAAAGAAACGGACGAAAATCACAGACGCGCTGACGGACGAAACGCTGACCATCGATGGCGGCGGAAAGGTGGAGGTTATCATCGGCACCCACGCACTGCTCACAGAATCCGTGGTGATCGGGCGGCTCGGTATGGTGATCATCGATGAACAGCACCGATTCGGAGTCATGGAGCGCGCGGCGATCCTTAACAAGGGAGACGGCTGCCACTGTCTTGTGATGAGCGCAACCCCGATTCCGCGCACACTGTCTCTTGTGGCATACGGCGGATTGTCCCGCTCCGTACTCGACGAAATGCCCGCCGGACGTCAGAAAATCGATACCTTTCTCGTGGACAGCAGCTTCCATGAGCGGCTTGTAGGCTTCATCCGGAAGCAGAAAGCGGAAGGACACCAGACATACGTGGTCTGCCCTGCAGTGGAGGAAGCGGAGACGGATGAAAAGGCGAGCGCAGATCCCGAGGATTTTGTCAATATGCAACTTGTTCTGGAGCCGGAAGAAGAAAAGCCGCCGCTCAAGGCTGCCGTGACATACGCTGAAACGCTGACAAAAGAGCTGCCGGAGATGACGGTGGCGTTTGTTCACGGAAAGCTGCGTCCGGCGGATAAGGAGGAGGTAATGCGCCGCTTTGTCGCCGGGAATGTGGATGTGCTTGTCTCCACCACGGTGATCGAGGTCGGTGTAAACGTTCCGAATGCCACGTTGATGATTGTGGAAAATGCGGAACGGTTCGGGTTGTCTCAGCTCCATCAGCTGCGCGGTCGTGTCGGCAGAGGACAGGCAAAATCTTACTTTGTCATGGTGACAGACAGTACGCAGGAATCCTCCCTGGAACGGCTGCGTGTGATCAAAAAATACACGGACGGCTACGAGATCGCGGAAATGGATCTTGCGCTGCGCGGTCCGGGCGATTTCATCACGGGCAGCGGCACCAGACAGCACGGCGAGGATCGATTCCGGCTTGCCGCATCTTGCCGGGACGTCAATCTTATCGAGGAAAGCGTAGCTCTGGCACGCACGGTGATAGACCGAGATCCAACCCTTTCCGCCATGCCCGCGATCCGGATGCAGCTTGACAAACTGCGCAGGGATCAGGAAACGGACAATACCGGAAACTGAAATGCATATCAATCGTAGGGAAACGCTGTTGTATACAGCGCATTTCCGAAAATTTTTTACTATATTAGAAGGAGGTTCAGCATGACAAACCCAACCAAATCGGATTTTGTCTGTTCGGCTGCCGTATTTCCATCCAGAAATCCGGCAAACCTGCCGCTCCACTTTCGCCTGGGTGCGCGTGTCGTGGACGGGATTCCGGCGGACTTTCATCCGATAAGTGCGTATTCCTACGCTGACGCGAACATACTCCGTTATGAATACACCGGCGTATCTCCGGACGGACTGGAGGTACGGCTGACGGAGACGGAATACCGCGACTTTCCTGTGCGCGAATGGACGGCGGCGTTTACCAACCGCGGACATACGGACACCCCGATTCTCTCTGACATTCGCATCGGCGGGGAACTTTCGGGCAGCAATCCCTGTTTTGTCCACAGCAACGGCGACAACTGCGGCGAGGACGGTTACACGTGGTTCACGGATCCGGTGACGGAGGAGGTATGCACGATCTTCCCGGACGACGGTACCTCCTGCCATGGCGCGGCACCATATATGATCCTACGATTTATGGAGTACGCTGTGCGTATCGGGATCGGGTACCCATCGATGTGGCAGGCGTCCATACGGCAGACGGAATGCGGCGCGGAATACCTTGTCGGACAGCGGCGGTGCCATATGAAACTCTATCCTGGCGAGACGATCCGCACGCCGTCCGTGACGATGCTTTGTTGTACGGGAAACGAAGAGCGCGGGCGGAATCTGTGGCGGCGGTGGTATATGGCGCACATTTTGCCGCGTGAGAATGGGGTTCCGCTGTCCCCGTACTGCTGTATGCACAATTTCTGTGCCGAGGGAATGCCGGAATTTACCGGAGCAACGGAGGAAAACCAATGCGGCGCGCTGAAAACGTATCTCCGGAACGGGATTCATCCGGATATCTGGTGGATTGACGCAGGCTGGTATCCGTGCGACGGCGACTGGCCCCATGTCGGCACATGGGAACCGGATTCCGCGAGATTCCCGCACGGACTGACTCCGATTGGTGAGCTGTGCCGGGAAAGCGATGTGCGGTTCCTCCTCTGGTTTGAACCGGAGCGGGTGGTCACGGGGACATGGCTCCACGAACAGCATCACGACTGGCTGCTCCCCATTCCGGAGCCGCGTGAGGACGATCCGGCACACCACAGCGATAACCATCTGCTCGATCTCGGCAATCCGGCGGCACTCGAATGGCTTATTGACCATGTGGACGGACTTATAAAAGCATCCGGTATTCGCGTCTACCGGCAGGATTTCAATTTTTCGCCCCTGCCGTGCTTTGTGGCAGCGGAAGCGGAGGATCGGATCGGGGCGGTCGAAAATCACCACGTGCAGGGGTATCTGCGGTATTGGGACGAGCTGATTCGCCGGAATCCGGGACTGTGGATCGATTCCTGCGCCAGCGGCGGACGGAGGAACGATCTCGACACCATGCGCCGTGCGGTGCCGCTTCACTACACGGACGTCGGCTACGGCAATCACCCGATCAAGCAAAAGCAGCATCGGACAATGTTCGCGTGGATTCCGTATTTCCGGGCGCACAATATGAGCTGGGATAAACCGGACGGAACCTATGGTGGCGGCGATCATCCGGTACCGGATGAATTTGCCTATGAAAACGCGATGGCACCGGCTCTCACCGATATGCTCCACTATACGTCCGGAGAGGCGGACTGCCGCAGGGCGAAACGGATGCAGGCGCTATGGCGGCGTGCGGCAATTCTGGAGCTGTCCTGCGATTATTATCCACTCACGGAGTGCCGCGCGGATCCGCACGACTGGTACGCGATGCAGTTTGATGGTGATACAGAGGGCTTTTTACAGGTGATTCGCAATACCCTGGTCGAGAGCGATACGGCGACCTTCCCCATGCACGTGGAGGACGGTATGACCTACACCTTCACGGACGAAAACGGCAATACCATTGTCAAAACCGCAGCAGAACTGGCGGGTGGCTTCTCTGTGAATCTGCCGCGCCGTACGGGACGGATTTGGTTCTATACGAAAGGATAATGAAGATGGGAAAAATCTTTGAAGCGAGAAATCTGCACGCCGACGGTCTGGTGCTGCCGTATGACGTTGCGCATCTATTCTCCGACAGACAAAAAACGCTTGCCGACGCCGACTTTTCCGGAATCATCGCGCTGGCGGAGGAACAGCTCGGGAAACCTGTGCCGTTTCTCCCCGCATCGCTCTATCGGGAATACGCGGAAAACGGCAATCGCAGTCGGTATGAAGGACCGTATTTCACCCGCCGCAATGCCGCCGTGGTTCTTGCCTTGGCAGAATATGCGGAGAAAAAAGGCAGATTCACAGATCTTCTCATCGATTACCTCTGGGCGATCTGCGACGAGGCGACGTGGGTGATTCCGGCACACAACAATCCGCGTCATGGAAAATGGCAGCCACTGCCGGATGCGCTTGGCTATGGGGAGAATGACGATATTTTCTATATCGACCTCTTCGCCGCCGCAACGGGAGCAGATCTTGCTTTGATTGTGTATCTGCTGCCGGAAATGCTCGACCATGTGACTCCTGTGATCCGCCGTCGGATACTGGGCAGACTGCACGAAAGGATTTTGACACCGTTTTACACCTATTCCGACTCGATGTGGTGGCAGGGAAGCCGGGGCAATACGCTCAACAACTGGACGCCGTGGATTGTTTCGAATGTGCTGACGGTTCTTCTGCTCACGGAGACGGAGAGCGACAGGCGGAGCTTTGGTGTGGAGAAAGCGATGGTGATCCTAGATCGATTCACGCGTGAATACCCGGAGGACGGCGGCTGTGATGAGGGACCGAGCTATTGGACGGTGGCTGCCGCATCGTATTTCGATTGTCTGGAGGTACTGTATGATCTGACTGGCGGCAGAGTGAACGTATTTGACGAGCCGCTCGTGCGGAAAATGGGCGAGTACATCGCAGATTTCCGGCTCATGGGCGATACCTTTGTCAATTTCGCAGACGCTCCCCACCGGATGCGCGCAGATACCCGGTCGATTGCGCGGTTTGGCAGACGGGTAAATTCCGACAAGCTCATGGCGATGGCGGGATCGATTTGGTCGGACGCACCGTATCGGTTCTGGAGCGCGACAACACCGTATCGACAGATTAAAAATCTGCTGGAGGAGAAGCCGGAATCGGTATCCTATACGGCGGCGGATCGAATCTACTACCCGAACCTGCAAGTCTTTATTGCAAAAAATGCGCAAACCGGTCTGGAACTTGCAGCAAAAGGCGGACACAACGCGGAGAGCCATAACCACAATGATGTTGGTAACATTGTTCTTTTCCGCGGGGAAGAACCGATCTTCATCGACGGCGGGGTGGCGACCTACACGAAAACGACCTTCTCCGATAAGCGGTACACCCTATGGACAATGCGCTCCGTGTTCCACAATCTGCCTGTGATCGGCGATGTGGAGGAACGAGCCGGACGGGAATTCGCCTCCTCGGATCCTGTGTATGACGGCGAGCGGATCTCCTATGCTCTGACAAACGCATACCCGGCGGAGGCAGAGATCGAGAGCTATCGCCGCACATCGTATCTGACAAAGGATGGCGCGGCGGTAGTAGATGCGCTTGCGTTGATGGAGACCAAGACGGTATCGTGGCACTGGATGACTGTGGATGTGCCGCAGATTGATGGCAACACACTGTATTTCCCGGATGCCGGAGTACAGGTAACATTTACATCCACCTCCGATGAGCCTCTTATTCTCTCGGTCGTTCCGGTGGATCTGGAGGGAGACGGAAAGCTCATGGGAGAGTGGAAGCGAGAGACGCTCCACCGGATCGACGTGACTGCGGCACACTGGAAAACCGGAACGTTCACGATGACGGCGGCGGTAAAAAAATAACGATGGCGATACAGAGAGGATAAGGCAGGTGGTATACGATGCGGTACGCGGTATCTCCGAATGTGATGCGCGCATCCGACCGACAGACCATTGCAGACGGCACCCCGGCGATCACACTGCTCGATCGGGCAGGTCACGCGATTTTTCAGGCACATTCGTGGCAGGGGAAGGTCGGGATTGTCTGCGGTACTGGCAACAACGGCGGCGATGGATACGTGCTTGCTCTCTGTCTGCAGGAAAAGGGGATTCCGTGTGAGGTAATTCTCTGGCAGGACAAGGCAAGCGCGGAGGGACAATGGTATCTCGACCGGGTGAAACAGGCGGGCATTCCGGTACGGTTGTGGCGGGGCGAATCGCTTTCCGGTTATCGGCAGCTTGTGGACGGTTTGTTCGGCACCGGATTTCACGGGATGCCGGATCCCTCCGCAGCAGCGCTGATCCGTGCCGTAAACGACAGTGGTGCAGAAATTGTGGCGATCGACATTCCAAGCGGGCTGTCCGGACTGTCCGGGCAGGCGACGGGAGAATGTATTCACGCGGACATGACGGTGGTCATGGGCACTCTGAAATACGGCAATCTCCTCGGCGCGGCAAAAGATCGCTGTGGTACGGTCACGGTATGTGATATTGGAATCCCGATTGCCGGGAAAACAGTTTTCGTGCCGGAGATAGGAGACTTCGCGTCGGTACTGCGCCGTCGGGAATACAATTCTCACAAAGGAACCTATGGCTATGTGACGATTTTCGGCGGGTGCGGACGTTACAGCGGTGCGGTAAAACTGGCGAACCTCGCGTGTACAGCGGTGCGGTCCACGGAAAATAGGAACACGGACGCACAAGTCTTTGCGGTGTGCGGGAAAACGGCGCTGCAAAGCGGGTGCGGTGTGGTACGGTTGGCGGTTGCAACGTCGACGGCACCGCTCGTTGGACAATATGTTCTGGAAAGTACCGTATTCCCCCTTTCGGAAAACGCGGATGGCGGGCTCCGTTATGCACCCGAGGAGATCGAGCAGGCATTGTCCGGTACATCTGCGGCGGCAATCGGTATGGGGTGGGGAATCGATCCGGCGTATGAGCAGATCCTCACCCAGATACTGACCACATATCGGGGACGCCTTCTGATCGATGCAGATGGACTGAATACCCTTGCGCGCATGGGGGAGAACGGGCGAGAACTTCTCCGCAATACGGCGGCAGATGTGGTACTCACGCCGCATCCGAAGGAGTTCGAGCGGCTGTCCGGTGTGAAAATCACGGACATGCTTGCCGATCCCGTGCGATACGCTGCGGAATACGCTTGTTGCTCCGGTGCGACAATACTGCTCAAGGGTACGGCGACAGTGGTGACGGACGGTGCGGAGACGTATATCGTGAACCGCGGCTGTCCCGGCATGGCAACGGCGGGAAGCGGGGATGTCCTCTCCGGGATTCTCGCCGGACTGCTCGGGTATAACGCGTCCACCCCCAAGACGGTCGCGTGCGGCGCGTATATCGCAGGACTTGCGGGAGAACTGGCGCAGGCGGCATCCAATCCGATTTCTCAGACCGCAGGAGATACCGCATCCCACATTCCGCAGGCAATCACGGCGATGATGTACGCGGCGGGAATCCTATGAGTGAATAATGGCGGCTGTCCGCGATCCCGATCTGCATCGGAATCGCGGACAGCTGTTTTTTAGAATGTAACGCCTTCTCTGCCATCAGATCGTACACCACAGTGTGAATGCCGTCGATCACGATGTCACACAGACGGGGAAAAAACCTCCCGCCACCATTGTATGCGGTGGTACGGGAGGTTTTACAGATTTTAGAATGCGGAGAGAAGAAGCACAACGACGATGATGAGCGGGAGAACGAAGGTCATATACGGACGGATCCACGCGGGCATTTTCGCACCGTGATCGCCCAGGTTGACTTCCGCATAATAATTCTTCCAGCCCCAGCCAAATTTGGATGTGCAGAACAGCACATACATGAGCGAGCCGATCGGCAGGAGAAGGTTCGAGACGACGTAGTCCTCCAGATCCATGATTGTCTTGCCGAAAATCGTAAAATCGCTGATGAGATTGAGGGAGAATACGGCGGGCAGCACCAGAACGAGCATCAGAGCGATGTTGATTACCGCGACGACGGGACGCTTCAGAGGGGTGAGCTCCAGCCAGAAAGACATGATATTCTCAAACACGGCGATGACGGTGGACATGGCGGCAAAGCTCATGAACAGGAAGAAGAGCGCGCCCAGGATTCGTCCGCCCTCCATGTTGTTAAAGATAGAGCTGAATGTGGTGAAGATGAAGCCTGCACCTCCTTCGCCCTCTATCATGGATTCGTTGTAGGTGTAGTACGCCGGGAAAATAATCAGTCCGGACATCAACGCGACAAATGTATCGAGCGAGATGATGGTGACGGATTCTCCCAGCAGTCTGCGATCCTTGCCGATGTAGCTGCCGAAAATGGCGATGGAGCCGATCCCCAGCGAGAGGGTGAAGAACGATTGTCCCATTGCGGCGTTGATGACCTTGCCGAGGCCGGCATGCGCGATGTTATCCGCGTTCGGTACGAGATAGAAGCGAAGTCCGCGTCCGGCGCCGGGTAAGGTACATGCATAGACAGCAAGTCCGATCATCAGGACAAACAGCGCGATCATCATGACTTTTGTGATCCGCTCCACGCCCTTTTCCAGACCGAGCGAGCAGACAAACAGACCAAGCAATATGGCGACATACGCGCCGACGATCACTTTGAGCGGAGAGGAGACGAGATCGCCAAAAACGTTACCAAGTTCCTCCACGGTATGCGCGGACATGATGGAGCCAGTAAGATACTTTACGAAATAGGTGAGCATCCAGCCGGTGATAACGGTGTAGCACATCATGAGCAGATAGTTACCGCCGATGCCGAGGTACTTCATGAAATGCCATTTCTGTCCCTTCTTTTCCAGTACGTCAAAGGAGGAGGCGATGCTGCGCTGGCTGCCCCTGCCTACGGAAAGCTCCACAGTCATGATCGGCAGACCGAGCAGAAGCAGAAAGCCGATGTAGATGAGTACAAAGATCGCACCGCCATACGCCCCGGTGATGATGGGGAAGCGGTACACGTTGCCAAGGCCGATGGCGCATCCTGCGGAAATCAGAATGAATCCGAGCCGTGAGGAGAATTTTTCACGTTGCTGCATAAGATTGTCCTTTCAAAGTTATTTCCCGGTAGAACCGAGCAAAATGATTAACTTCCTTATTGTACCGCATTTGCCGCGATTCTGCAATACTTTTTTCAAAAAATATTCAAAAAAAACGCAAAAAATCCCACGGTTTTAAAGAAACGGGTGAAAAATGTCCAAACAAAGGTAAGCTTGTACCAATTGTAGACTTAAGGTGTGTATCCCTTGTGCGGCTAAGAAAAGCGGATCTTTCAGATAAGATCCGCTTTCTTTTGAATATCAATATTCCGTTCGCGCAATGACGGACTGTTTCAACTCCGGGGAGAGCCGGTTGAAGTATTCCGAATAGCCGCCAATGCGTACGATGAGGGATTCATGCTTTTCCGGGTGATCGAGAGCATCGAGAAGCTCTTCCCGGGAGGCACAGGTAATCTGGAGCTGCATCCCACCCTCGGCAAAAAATGCGGAAAGCAGCGGCAGCAACAGTGTGGAAAGGTGCTCCTTTGCCATGCGCAGATTCGTTACCGGGGAACCAAGCACCTTGGAAAGGCGGAGCGCAGCGGTACTCGAGAGCATTGCGGTCGGTCCCGCCGTATCTCTGCCGTGGATTGCACCGCAGGAATCACATAGGGGATCACCGTCTGCTCTGCCATCCGGAGTGGCGCGTACCCCTCGACCGGCATCGACGTAAGTGACAAACTGATTCGATACCGGAAAATATTTACCACGCGGCGTGCAGGAGTGTGTCTCAAATGCCGAATAGATCCGCTCCGACACGATTCCGGCAATTTTGCTTACACCCTCGTCCGCAACGCCATGTTTCGGACAGCGCGCACACTGTGCTAAAAACGTTGGATCACGCGTTTCGAGCAGGTGTATAAACGTTACGGCGTCGTAACGCTTTTCGCGATAGACTAAGGTTTCGATAGCGGAGAGGGAGTCAATCACGTTGATTAGTCCTGCAACGTTGATGACACTCCAATAATACCGTGCGCCGCCTGCGTTGAAATCCGTTTGTGTATCGAGGCAGTCGTCCACGAACAAGGTGCGCACCGGGTGGGGACGGTAGAGCGCGCGGGTCTTGCGGTGCTTTTCGAGAATCGCGCATACCTCGGAGATGACGTTCACTGCTTCTTGCAGATAACCCTCCAAAAATGCGTCAAAGGTGGCGTGGTCGGCAAGGTGCTCCCGAAAATACGTATCAAAAATGAGAGCGGTGTTGATTCCGGCGTCATCGGAGCCAACATTCGACATGCCCTCGATCATCGTTTCCGTACAGCCGCCGAACGCTAAGGATTGCAAATCTGCATCTGTGACCTCTGGCAATCTGTTATGAATTTCGCGCCGGTAGAGTTCCCAGTTGTAAAACGCCGGCTGCCCGCAGCTTGACGCTAAGGTTTCGTATGTCACTGTAAGGACTGCCTCCTCAATCGAACCGGGGGTTGGAGAGAGCAGTGCCGGTGTGACCAAAAGTTGCAGGGACGGACGGCGGTGTCCGGCGCTTGCACGGATGCACTGGACGGTCAGCTCGTTGTACACCGGGCCCAGCGGACCAGACCAGCCACTGTTGGTATCCACATGGGTGTACAGTTCCGAGAGCAGTGGGACAATATCTTCGCCGTGCCAATACGGGAGCAGCCAGCGATCCAGACCGCCGATATCGTCGCAGCCGTCGATGTAATACACGAAATTCCACGCCACCAGCGCTTCATAAACATTGCGCGGCGTGTGCTCCGGTGCATAAGACAGCGCGTCTATGAGAGCCTGCGGTGCATTTTGTTCCCGAAGATGAACAAGACAGCGATCGCGGTAGTCGAATATTGCATCGAGGAGAACCGTCATCGCATCCCGGAATTCCCCGTCAGGCAATGCGTCGATCCGTTTGCGGTATCCGGAAAGCCCATCCGCCAGAATTCGCCGATAACAGATAAAGGAATGCGTGAATCCGGCACCGCCGACGGTATGCACCGTATTGACTGGGGAGATAAGTGAAACCTCACGGGAAAAATAGTCCGCGGCATCCGGAACCTTGCGCGTCAATCCGGCAAGATCGAGGGAATACGTGAACGAAAAGTCAGGCTTCATGCACATGGCGCGGTTGCCGTTGTTGTGACGCATGGCGGGGCCGCACGGATAGAGCATCCCGCCATCGTAGGGAGTGATCGCGGCCTCTCTGTAGAAATGGGCGTAGGCGTTAGCGTGGCGGAAGAGCGGGGAACGGTCAGGGAATTCGATCAGCCCCGCGGCATACGGTTCTCCGGCGAGGCACAGCGCGTGAAAAACGTCTGACATAAGAAAATCCTCCGTTTTCAAAATCCCCGGAGACCAATTGCAGAGCCTCCGGGGAAATGTGCAGTAGAGCGTATAGAGATGGGTTACAGTCCCGCCTTGGTGGAAAGCAGGATCGCAGTGATGTCGTCCTCAAGTTTGCCGGTGCATGTATAAGCGCCTGCGATATCCGTGGTAGTCAGCACGACCAGACCCGCGTCGAGCAGGGTCGGAACAACACTGCTTTCCACAGTGTAGTAGGCGATGCGATCCTCCTCAAAGAGCGCACGCTCGAGAATTTTCGCGTAGTTTGCGTCCGGACAATGTACTGCGAGCGGCAGCTGTCCGAGATAGCGCCGTCTTTCTCCGGGGGTAAGCGGATTGTCGTTCCGTTTCTTGCCGTCGCCGCCGAGGGATTCCTTTATGATGCCGCCGCCGGAAATTTCGTATCCGTCGATGAGGACAAAACGTCCGGTCGCCGGCAGGGCGGGATCTACGTCAAAGGCGATCTCATGCTCACAGGTAAAGGTACAGTCGGCGATCGCATGCTTCCCGGCGGAGGTGGGTGCATGATCCTTTTCAAGATTGGATGCGTCCAGCACGCTGTGAATTGCCGTTACACGGCAGGTCGTTTTCGCAGTACAGGATTTGATTCCGTATTCCTTACCCATCACCAGCGGATCAGAGCCGAGCCAGAACACACTTGCGCGGAACGTCTTGCCGACACGCGGCGCCTCCTCGCCGAGCTTACACGCGATTTCGCCGCGCCGGACATAGATTTGCGTCGTTGTTGTGAATCCGCAGGACTTGCCGAATGTGACCTCTGTCGGAGTCGGATGCGCTGAGGGATCCATGTACCATTCCTCAATCCGTGCCACATCGGTCGTTTTGCCGGACGGGTAGAAGATGAGGTGATCTCCGGGATGGAGCGTACCGGATTCGCACATACCTGCCACGATCCGTCTGTCGTCACCGCCCTCGGTAAATTTATACACGTCCTGCACCGGGATCCGCAGCGGAAGCGCGTCGTTGTGTGTACCGCCGACAAATCGATCGAGCATCTCAAGCACGGTAGGACCGTCGTACCACAGCGTATGTGTCGAACGGGAGGCAATGTTGTCGCCGTCCATGGCGGATACCGGAATATAGGCGGCCGGACGAATACCGATCTTCGCCAAAAATTCCGTAAAGTCTCTGCAGATTTGGTCATAGCGTGCGCGGTCGTAGCCGATCAGGTCGATTTTGTTTACGAGTACAGCGATCTGCGTGATCCCGAGCATTTCCAGCATATACCCGTGCCGACGGGAATTTTCACAGATTCCCTCTGCCGCGTCGATGACGAGCAGAGCTGCCTGCGCACGGGACGCGCCGGTGATCATATTCTTGAGAAATTCGATGTGACCGGGTGCATCGATGATGATGTACTTCCGCTTTTCCGTTTCAAAGAAGCAGCGCGCTGTGTCGATGGTAATCCCCTGCGAACGCTCGTCCTTGAGAGCATCCAGCAAAAACGCGTATTCAAACGGTTTGGAGTTACGGCGGCACATTTCCCGGATTTGCTCAATCTTGCCGTCCGGCAGGGAATGCGTATCCGCGAGCAGACGACCAATCACGGTGCTTTTTCCATGATCCACGTGTCCCGCCACTACGATATTCATATGTTGTTTGTCTGTCATGTTGTGCCTCGTAAAAAATCACATATATCCGTCCCGGCGCAGTGCTTCGAGTCCGCCGCCATCTTCTTTGTCCTGCGCACGGCCGCTTCTCTCCGCCACACGGGCGAATTTGCCGGAACGCAGCTCCTCAATGATCTCATCCAAAGTGGAGGCGTCCGATTCCACAGGGTTGGTGCAGGGCCAGCAGCCAAGGGAACGGTACCGCTTGCCGTCGCCCTGATTGAAGTAGAGCGATACAACCGGAACACCCTCGCGCTTGATGTATTCCCAGATATCAAGTTCCGTCCAGTCGAGAAGTGGATGGATCCGAACGTGGGTACCCGGTGCGAAATCTGTCTTGTACTGTCCCCAGAATTCCGGCGGCTGATCGTCGGCGTTCCAGTCGTTGTTCACGTTGCGCGGGGAAAAATACCGTTCCTTGGAGCGGCTGCCCTCTTCATCGGCCCGAACGCCGACAATGACGCCTGTGAACGGCTCTTTGTTCGGATCGACCTCGTATTTGCCGGTTTGATGATTGAGACGGTATCGCGGCCATTCTCCGGAGAGGGTGTGCGCCAGTGCTTCCGTTTTCAGATTCCGGCAGCATTCGATCCGGGTGGTGTTGCCGTCCGGGAAAGTCTGCTTCGCATCCAGAGCTGCACGGTTTTCACCGTAAATCATATCAAGGTTCCACTCCATGGCGAGCCGGTCGCGGTATTCGATCATTTCGGGAATCTTATAATGCGTATCGACATGGACGAGCGGGAACGGCACATGTCCGAAAAACGCCTTGCGCGCCAGACAGAGCAGTACCGTGCTGTCCTTGCCGATCGACCAGAGCATACACAGATTCTTGAACGCGGCATAGGATTCGCGTAGAATGTGAATGCTCCGGGATTCGAGCATATCGAGATGACTGTAGTTCATAGTTTTGTCAATGTATCCTTTCTCCCGGATGAAAACAACCTGCCGGGATGTGCGCTTTATAATGCGTCCGCGTTCGTGGTGTCGAGTGTGGACTGCGTTGTATTGAGAATGCGGAATCCGTTACGGTTGACGGGATCGGCACGGTTGGCACAGAGCGGATTGCCGTGTACATCCGTGAACGATGCGCCAGCCTCCTTGCAGAGAATCTCCATTCCTGCGGTATCCCATTCCTTCATGAACGCGCCGTAGCGATAGTGTACGTCTGCTTTCCCCTCCGCAATGAGACAACCCTTAAGACAGCTGCCCGCCGTGATCACCTCGCCGATGCGCGCCGCGTTGTCTGCAAGGATCGATTCGGTCTGGCGGTCGCCGTGGGATCGGCTTGCCATGACGCGCAGATTTTCGTGACGGTCGGAAACGTGAATCCGGGTCGACGGGGCAAAGAGCACACTCTCGAACCATTTTTCGTCTGGGAGAACACCGTCAAATCCGTCCGGGAGGGTGAGCTTGTATGCGCCGTGTCCCTCCATGGCGTAGTAGAGAATCCCCTGCACCGGCACCGCGATCACTCCCGCCAAGACGCGATGATGATCCGCAAAACCGATGCTGACGCAGAATTCGCCGTTGCGGTGGATGAACTCCTTAGTGCCATCAAGCGGATCGACGATAAAAACGCCGCAGCCGTTTAGCCGTTTCGGAATTCCGTGTGTGTCGCGGGAATCGTCCGTTTTTTCCTCAGAAAGCAGATCGTATTCCGGAAATGCCGCCGCGAGATATGCCGAGATCACTTCGTCTGCGCTCGTGTCAGCAGTGGTCAGCGGAGTGGCGTCCTCTTTAAAGGAAACAGCATAATCGCCGTTGTAGATCGATAGAATGGTATGAGCTGCGCGCGCACCGCACGTGAGCATTCGGGACAGCAGATATGTCGGACGGTAAATATCGTCCATGGCGGCATCAAACAACGTCATGGCGAGGGTGTCCGCATCTACATTTGCCGTATCCAGAACGATGTCCGGCATCTCCGGTACTTCATACGGTGCGGAAACCCCGGTGAAATCCGTAATCTCCCCGGCGAATGCTTTTTTATACAGTCCTTTGGGATCTCTTCCGGCGCACAGCTCGACCGAAGCTTTGACATATACTTCATGGAACACGGTGTCGCTGTCTCTCTCGACAATTTCCCGCGCCGTCTTTCTGGATTCCGCCGTCGGAGAGATAGCGCAAACCACCACGATCTGACCGGATATGGCGAGAAGCCGTGCGCATTCGGCGATCCGACGTAGATTTTCGGCTCTGTCCTCCGGGGAAAATCCAAGACCTCGGCAAAGTCCTGTCCGTACCGTATCGCCGTCGAGCATGAATACGGCGTGACCCGCGTCGGAGAGCAGCTTTTCCAACCGTGCTGCGATGGTGGATTTGCCAGAACCGGACAGTCCTGTCATCCAGAAAACCGCCGGACGGGTATGAGTAATACGCAGCCGCTCCGCTGGAGACACAGCGGAACGGTACGGTGTAATAGGATTTACGGACATACGATACCTCTTTGCTTAGAAGTCATAAAAATACAAATACATTATAGACGAGTACATCGGGGATGTCAACGGGGATATGCGGAGAAGCGAAAATGAGTGCGGAAAAAGACAAAAAGAGTCGCAATCAGCCTAAGAAAACGCTGAGACAATCGGGATCTTGCGTCAAAAGCCTTGCGTTGCAAGAACATCCTGACACATACATCGACCTGAAAGCAGAGGTTTCCTAATTCTTTAGAGAAAGGAGAAAAAGGCAGGAGATTCATTTTTTCGCTTCGTCTCCGCCGAACTGCGCTGTGTATTCCGCGGCGTCTGCCAGCTGCAGATCACACAGGATTGCCGTCGCTGCGTCGTTTACGTAATCGATTCCGTCCGTGACCGCTTGATATGCGATTTCCCTGTCGGTATCCTCGAAAATCTCGTGGCGCATATGGGGAAAGATACGGTTTTCTACATTATTATATCCGATGTCCCGGAAGAAGCGCACGGTATCTGCCGTATGCGTTTCCCCACCGGCGATCGGATCGTGTTCCCCTGAGAAGAACCAGAGCGGAATATCACGGTTGCAGCGGTCGTAATACGCGGGCTTGTAGGTGTCGTGGACAAGGCGGAGGAGATACCGGAAGAGTGCAATGGTCATATCGGCACCGCAGAGCGGATCGGCGGTGAAGCGTTTCCGGTTGTCCTCATCCTCGGATAGCCAGAGAAAATCGTTTGGGTACGGATTGTTTTCTTCTTCACCATTTTCGGACATCATTTGCTCCTCATCCATTCGGGAAAGTTCCCTTTCCATTTCCGCAAGGGACAGCGATTTCGGATTGGATGGGCGAGATCGTTCCACATCGTGTTGTGCGTTTTTGCGAAATGCCGCGTTGTAACGATTGAGTGCATACAGATTCAAGAGGAACGGACGGGCCGTCTCGCCGCCAAACAGGGACAGGAACCACACCCATGCCCGTGCGAAATTCACAAACGGCTCCCGGTGAGGCATTCCGCAGAGAAAGCATCCGGCAAGTCCGGCGTCGTTCGCACCAAGATATGCTGCTGCTTCAAGGGAACCCATCGAAAAGCCGAGCAGATACCGTGGCAGTGGATCCATACGGGGATAATCCGCATCCTGTATCCAAACCAGTCCGTCGTCCGGAACGGGTTTATACACAGAAGCGTAGACGGCATCGATGTCGGAGAGCGCGTATTCTTCCGGATGATCGCCGGGATAGCCAAGTCCCTCGCGAAATATACTTTCCCCATGACCGCGCCGATCGTGACAGACAACGATACCGCCGTGATGCGCCACATGCTCCATAAGCGGCAGATACCGTCCTTTATGCTCATCCACGCCATGCAGAATCTGCAAAACAAATCGCGGATCTTTTGGCACGATACGGATTGTGGACAGCCACAGTCTGTTTTCGTCCGAGGTATTCGGATAATTGTACCGTACAAAATAATGCTCCGTGCGCAGGGAATCGTCCATAAAAGCTCTCCTTTTTATATCGCTTCTAATAGCATAGCATAAATCCGGCGTGAAATCAAGGGCAAAAAGAAAGCCGAACCCGATTTTTGTCGGATACGGCTCTCTCTCCTGTCGCTTTTCCGAATCATTCTGCGGCGGCAGTCTCTGTTACATCGATGCGCGTGCTGTCATCTACCGGCGTGTGCGCGTCGGTTGTCGGTGCAGCGGTTTATTTGGTTTCGCTAAGGATTTCTCCCGCGGTTTTGGCACGAGAGGCATTCTGTTCTCCGATGTTCTTACAATCGGACGCGGCCGTTACTACACCGGGCAGACAATTGAAGAGCATTTCATCCACCTTCTGCGGCGTGATTGTATCGAGCAGTCCCAACGCCGTACCCAAACGGAGGTTGGCGTAAAGGCTATACAGTTCCTCCGCGCTCAGTCTGGTGGCGTACCGGCAGATACCGAGCGAACGGCGTGCCTTATCGCGCAGTACCTCGCGATTATCGTGTTCCTCTGCGTTGCTGGTACGCAAATCTCTTTCCTGTGTGATGAGCTGCTCAATTACGTCCTGCAGCTTACGGATCGTTTCTTCCTCTGTAATGCCGAGCGTGACTTGATTGGAGATCTGATACAGGTACCCGTCCGCATCGGAGCCTTCTCCCGCCATGCCGCGCACGGTCAGACCGATTTTTTCAAGCTGCGTCTGCAATCTGCGGATCAGCCCCGCTCTTGTGTATGCCGGCAGGAACAACATCACAGATGCGCGCATTCCGGTACCGAGATTGGTCGGGCAGTGAGTCAGATAGCCATATTCTTCATGAAACGCGATCTCCGCACCATCGTCGAGCAGATTGTCCGCTTCCGCTGCTGCTTTGTATGCTTCCTCGAGAGCAAGCCCGGCGTAGACGGATTGGATCCGCACGTGGTCCTCCTCCAACGCCATGATGTGCGTGTTGTCCTTGGAGAAGAGAAGTCCCGGATGGACAGCGCGTGCAAATTCCGGACTGATGAAGTCGCGCTCGGCAAGAGAGATTTTATCTGCCGCGGAAAGCGCTGCCAGATCTGTAACTTCCCAGTCCACATAGATCTTTTTGAGAAGCTCCTTGATCTCGGCTTCCTGTGCCTCCGTCATACAATCCGGGAACGGATACGCTGCCAGGTTTCTTGCAAGCCGTACACGGGAGCTGACCACTACATCGTTTTCTTTACCGGATTCTGTATACCAATTCTTTAACATACCATTCATTCCTTTCGTTTCCGCATTCGCCATTGTGAAACAGATTGCTTTTTGTGCGTTTACTGCGCGTCTGTCGTATTTGCGTTATCTGTCGTTCCTTTTGCGGGTGTATCGCATTTTGCAGATGTGTCACAGCAGGCACAGGATGCGTCCGCTTGATTATCAATCGCAGTTTCCACTGCCGCAGTTTCCACTGCCGGTGCAGGATTTTTCAGCGCACGTATCTTATCGCGAAGCTCCGCTGCCTTTTCGTATTCCTCGTTCTTGACCGCCTCGTGGAGCGCGCCTTCCAGCTTCTGGAGCTGTTCTTTTGCTTCCAACGCCGCGCGGAACCGTTTCGGAGCGTTGCCGGTGTGCTTGGTTCTGCCGTGGATCCGCTGTACCGTGATTGGCAGAACATCTCCGAATACCTCATAGCACATCGGGCAGCCAAGCTTGCCGTTTGCCACAATATCTGCAAAAGTGGAGCCGCAGAGCGGGCAGGTTTTTTTCTCCCGGCTTCCGGCACCCAATGCGTGTCTCTGACTGCTTGGGGCAAACAAACTGCCGAAGAGATTGTCGCCAGAGAAGATCTTGTTCATGGAATCGAAGAAATTCGTGTCAAGAGAGCGGATCTCGCCGGATTCTTCAAGCTTTTTGGCACAGTCGGCGCACAGATGATATGCCTTTTCCGTACCGTTGATATTTTCCTTATAATAGAACGTCGCTTCATTCTTTCCACATTTTTCGCAAAGCATATACCATATCCCTCTTTCGGTGTGAATTTTATAACATATAGCACATTAGAATGTGCCGCATCGTATCTGCCCGGACTGCGCTTTTTTTCTCAACTGGACATTTTTCCAATGCTGCCGTGCTCATGACCGACATGGCAAGCCTTGCTTCCCGTTCAGTCATGACGCCGTGGTCGAGCAGATTTTTGAGATACGCGCGGGCTTCATTTTCTTCCAGTGTATCGCCAATGGCGTGGAAGAAGTGCATAAGATATTGGTTTTTGGACATTTGCACCCGGATGATTCGGATGTAACCGCCGCCGCCTCGTCTGCTTTCGGTGACATACCCTTTCTCGGGTGTGAATCGGGAGGTGATGACGTAATTGATCTGGCTTGGTACGCATCCAAGCTGTGCTGCCAAATCGTTCCGTTTGACCTCAACCTGTCCGCCGCCTTCCTCTAACATCTTTTCCAGCAGTCCGGCTATGTGATCGGACAAAACCATGTGACCATCCTCTCCCGAAGGTTTCCGTATCCGGAGCCCGGTACGTCTTATTTGGATTGTCGTTCTTGTCTTTGACTATCCTTGACCTTCTTTGTGCCTATAGTATATCTCAAAAGTCAGAGAAAGTCAAAGTCAAAGAAAGACAAAAATCAGGCAAAAAAGGCGATTAAACGAAAATAGCACGCTGGATCTCCATTTTTCTCTCAAAATCAAACTTTTTTAAAAATCAAAAACGCGCAGCAAAAAGGCGCGTTACGGACGATGGCAATATTGTCGGCATAAAAATGGATCAGAATTTCGCAGGGGATTTTGCCACTTTCTGCAAGTGCCACGTTTCCCCACTGCGCCAATCCATCGCATTGTACGCGCACACTGTCACAAAGACGTGGTCTTTCCCCTATATGATATGTAAGAAACTGGAAAACGGTGCATTTTGATGCGTATTTATTCGCAAGTGTCCCTTGCAAAAACAAAAAATTGCCTATGCAATGAATAATTGATTGACAATTTTCACCCGGTCTGTTATACTGATTTCAGAAAAACGACCGCCTGGGAAACGGTTTTTCAGAAAATCGCATATTGCGGAGGAATTTCATATGATCGACAGAAACATCATCGGACAGCGGATCACGGCACTGCGGAAGGTGCACAATCTCACGCAGTCGGAACTGGCGGATCTTCTCGGCGTGACGCACCAGGCGGTATCGCAATGGGAGAGAAGCGAGACGTTGCTGGATATTCTCATTTTGCCAAAGCTCGCGGAGATTTTCGGTGAAACAACGGATCACTTCCTCGGCCTGACGGAAGATGCGGCAGAAAAAGAAGAGATGGATACGGCACAGACCGATACGGAAGCGGGGGAGACGCTGCCTTCCGGGGAGCCGCAAGAACCCGAAAATCACGGAGAGCCGGAAAAGCCGGTAGAACCGATAGATCCCGCCGATCTGCCGGAACGCACGGTACGGATCGGCAACATCGACGAGGACACATCCTATACGGTTGTTCTGCTCGATGCAAATGGCAATAGGACAGAGGTGCCGGTACCGCTTGCCAAGCGGCTGCAGATCGTTTTGGAGGGAAGCTGTGCGGATCTGACCAGTGCGCTGTCGGTACATGTGGAGGGAGACGTGAACGGCAATGTTTGCGGGAATGTGGAAACAAATACGCTCACCGTCAACGGCGATGTCAGCGGAGATGTGGAAACAAATACGCTCACCGTCAACGGAGAGGTAAGCGGCGATCTTTCCTGCGACGACGGCATGGTGACGGTAAACGGCGATGTGGGCGGCGATGTACAGGCGAAATTCATCGCGGTCACGGGAGACATCGGCGGCGACGTGAAGGGACATAGACGGCGACTTCTCCGGCAAGCGCACCATCGTCACAGACGCGGAAACCATTCCGTGGGAGGCGATCCTCTCGGCGGTGATCGAACGGGATGTGGACAAGCTGCGGCAGTATTTCGCAAAATAAGACCGCGCAAGCGGAGCTTGCAAAGCGGAAATCGCACAAAAAAACGGCTGTATTCCGGTAAAGATCCGGCGTGCAGTCGTTTTTCTATGTGGCTTACAATCCCGGCGTGAAGATGTACCCTTCGCCCGGTTGGAACAGGTGATACGGTGTGAGCGCGCCGTATTCCTCGCGGTACAATTCCGCGGTGTTTACAAAATTCGCCGGACAGACCCGATTGTGCGGGAAGAGATCGTAGTGCATCGGGATGCAGAGCGATGCGCCGACGTGGTGGGCAAGGGTGATTGCTTCCAGAGCATCCATGTTGCCGATGCAGTTTCGGTGGAGGCGGTAGTAGTCCCGCCCGTTGATCGGCAGCATCACGACGGCTGCACCGGATACGCGCTCCTCCAGACCATCGTAGACGCAAGAGTCCCCTGCGTGGTAGATGCGCGTACCGCAGAAATCAAACACAAATCCATTCTCCGCGTAGTTGCCGTCGCCAATCGGGTGCAGCTCTTCATGCGCGGCGGGGATCGCGGTAACGCCAATCGAATCCGTTAGGCGAATCGTCTCATCCGTGCTAAGCGGACGCACGTTTTCGTC
>CAVIKO010000022.1:0-12971 GCA_963643035.1 bacterium | reverse complement strand
GCAGAACATAGCATGGTCGTTGGCGGCGGCAATTCCCTCGATGGTGGCAATATCGGTGTGGTCGTCGTGGCGGTGGGAACAGAACACGAAATCGACAAAATCGCATTCCGCCGGAGTCAGGGGAGACGGAAACCGACGGAACAGACGCGGATCCTTGCCGGGCACACGGTCGAGATAGTTGGTCAGATAGCCGTCGATGAGGATGTACTTTCCTCGGAATTTGAGCATGTAGCCCTCCTGCCCGAGATAAAAGAACGCGATTTGTGTGTCTGTCAGCGGGAGGGAGAGGATTTTTTCACGTGTAGTCATGATGTATCTCCTGAATGGTTACGTATTAAAACAGAAAAAGCAGAGTGGCACAGAATGTGACGATCAGCCCGATGCGAGACCATTTCTGCGGGATTTCACGAAAGAACACGATTCCGGCAAGGGCGGAGAGTACGACGCTGCCGCCGGTCACGAGTGGATAGAGCATGGATGCGTCAATGTGTGCGGCGCCGACCAGCTGGAAATAGTACGAGATCCCGTTGCAGATTGCTCCGGCGAGAGCAAGCAATGTGACAAGCCACCATTTCGAGGGAATTGCCACAGTCTTGTTCGAGCTGCCGCACCGTTTGCAGAGCGTGACGATCCCGAGCGAGAGGGCGGAGAGAACGCCGTAAATGCCGTTTGACAGGATCACGAAATCCGTGGTTCCCGCTGTCGGATATGAGGTGGTCTGGTGCGCCTTCGACAGAATGCTCACGCCGCCGTTTAAGAAGAATACGAGTATACAAAGCGTAAAAAAGGGAAGGAGTTTCGTAGTGTTGCTGTTTCCGCGATTTTCCCGTGCGTCCAACAGCGGAAAGAGGAGGGAGAGAAAAAGGATAACCAGTCCCGCGATCCGCGCCGCGGTGACGGATTCATCAAGGACAAACACACCGTAGAAATACGGCAGGATCATCCCGCCGAGCATGAGAAAGAGCGTATAGACGGACAGGGAACCCATCGAAAAAATTTTGAATCCGATCAGGTTGTACGCCAGACACAGCACCGCGATCCCGCAGCCGTAGAGGAGAGAGATCGGTGTGACATGGAGAGAAAAACCGTTTACGCAGATAAAGAGTAATGCAGTGAAAAGTCCGGAGAGGGAGATGAAGGTTAGAGACGCGGCGATTCCCGCGCCGTAGCGCTTCTGGTACGCCTTATTCACGGAAAACTGGAGTGCAAGAAAGACAACGGAGACAAAGACAAGAAGCGTATAAAGCATAAGCACCGCCAAAATACAGAATTGCGCACGGACAGACAAAATGTGGAGTAAAACGATTTATCGCGCGTATGTAAATACTATAGCACAAACGCCGGAGAAAGTCAAGAAAAAAGCGGAAGTTTCCTTCCGCGATTTTCGTTTACAAGAGGCTGGGCTTCTTGTTTGCGTCCAGTTCCTTTTTATGTTCCTTGATGTACTTCGTCCACTTGATATAGCCGTAGGTGGTATTTGTGAGATAGCCGACCTTCAGCACCAGCAGCACGTACTGTCCGGAGAGAATATTGATCGTCGCTTCCAGCAACGCGCTGATGTACCACGCGACCCACTGCTCACGGATGCGGAAGAGGATAAACAGCCCGTTGCAGATCCCGACCGCGGAAACACACGCGTCGAGGTAGCAGACAAGTGTTTCCAGGGTCTGGTTCCCGCCGAAAAGATCCGTCCCGATATCCAGCGTGGTGAGGAAATACCCCACGCCGATTGTCCACACGATAATTCCCGCGATGATCGCGACCTCCGCCCAACCGGACAGCTTGCGCACCTCCGTCAGTTCGTCATCCTTTCTGTCAGGATGACGGTGCCAGTTGATGAAGCTGATGATGTCGATCGGGATCCAGAAGAACAGGGTGGACGCCATAGTGGCAAAGCGATACGATAATACGATACAGATGAGAATTTCCGTGATTTCCACAAAGAGGGAGACGATGAAGTTCCACTTGCTCTGTTTAGAGATGAGCAGTTCACAGAGAATGTTCAGAAACGTGTCCGCAAGGTATAGACCCATGATGATGGAGCCGCGGAATCCGTTTACATCCTCCTCCGGGAACAGCACGGCAAAAACGCATGCCAGAATGAGGATCGAGAAAAACCAGATTTTTTCGTAGAGGGAGAAATAATTCCATACGTGTCTGCATTTCGCTCCGAATGTTGAGGTATTTTTTTCCATAATTTCCTCCAAAATTGGTGTAAAAAATTCCGGTATTTCCTTGTGCGGGAAATACCAGAATAATTATAGCAGAAATTTTGAAAATGTCAATGGTAGGATAAAAAATTGTTGCCGCACAGCTATTGTTCGTCTGCGGGATCACGACAATCCTGTGCCAGTCGAGGGAAACGGGGAGAAGCAGATAGAAGAGAAAGCTGAGGATGTTTTGCAAAAGCGTCGACAGCGTGTCCCAAACCGCTTCTGTCGCCCGACTGTTGCCGGAGGTTTCGCGCGCTGCTTCAGAAATTTTCGTCATATGGAACGATCAGCGGTGGAGTGTTTCCCGGAGCGCACAGATTTTGTCCGCCGTCCAGAGAATCCAGCTTTCCCGATACCGCGGCAAAACGATCCCAAGAGGAAACATATGGGCACGGATCATGTTTTCTTCTATGGCATTCAGGGGAAAGTCCCGTTTGGCATTCCGATACGCCCGTGCGGCATGGCGGAAGCCGTGAAAACGGTGCCATTTCGCAGGAACGTGCCAGTCGTAGAGAAAATAATCGTGCAGAAGTGCGCCGCGGACAAGGGAGGAGAGCCGGATTTTGCGCGACCGCGGAAAAAGACGTGTATGCCACAGCGCGATCTGTACGGCGCATGAGGCGACTGCAAGCGAATGTGCGTACACGGATACGGAGCCATGCTGGATAAAAAGCTTTTCTGCGCGCATTCCTGCGGAAGCGAGAATATCCGCACCATATTTTTCAACGATTCTTTGCGGTGTGTTTGTCATAGGCTATACTTTCGGGGGAAACTGTAACGATACTGTGGATAGTATAGCACAAAACCGCTCGTTTGTAAAGATATCAGCTGCGGGAGAGGATCTTATGGGGGAAGAAGAAAATTTTGGTGTGATGTCAAAACAGTATAAGGTATACGGTTTGGGTTTTCCCGGAACGTGCCGTTTGAGCAGCAGAGCCTCCGGATATGGTGATGCGGAGATTGTTGTCCGGATTGTTCGAGAGGAAAGCGGTGTCTGTTTTTCTGGAAGCGAGAACGGATCGGGATTCAACGGCCTTCTGAAATCATGAAAATACAAAAAAGGCACGGCGGGATAGAAAATATCCACACCGTACCTTCTTTATATGCATTAGATTGTCGTGCTATACGACCGATTATTTCTGCTTAATAGCAGCCTGTGCTGCTGCGAGCCGAGCGATCGGCACACGGAACGGGGAGCAGGACACGTAGTCAAGACCGATCTTGTTGCAGAATTCAACAGATGTCGGGTCACCACCGTGTTCACCGCAGATACCGATGTGCAACTTCGAGTTGACCGGACGACCAAGGGAGATAGCCATCTGCATCAGCTTGCCGACGCCAATCTGGTCGAGTTTTGCAAATGGGTCATTTTCAAAGATCTTCGCATCGTAGTACGCACCGAGGAACTTGCCGGCATCGTCACGGGAGAAGCCGTAGGTCATCTGAGTCAGGTCGTTCGTACCGAAGCAGAAGAAGTCAGCTTCCTTGGCGATTTCGTCTGCGGTCAGAGCGGCTCTCGGAATCTCGATCATGGTACCCACTTCGTACTTGAGGTCAACACCGGCAGCAGCGATCTCAGCGTCAGCGGTTTCCACAACGAACTTCTTAACGTACTTGAGCTCTTTGACTTCGCCAACCAGCGGAATCATGATCTCCGGCTCTACATTCCAATCCGGATGTGCCTTCTTTACGTTGATAGCGGCGCGGATAACAGCGGAGGTCTGCATCTTGGCGATTTCCGGGTAGGTAACAGCCAGACGGCATCCGCGGTGACCCATCATCGGGTTGAACTCGTGCAGGGAAGCGATGAGGTTCTTGATGGACTCAACGGACTTGCCCTGTGCGGCTGCGAGGATTTCGATATCCTCTTCTGTGGTGGGAACGAATTCGTGCAGCGGCGGATCGAGGAAGCGGATGCAAACCGGGGTGCCTTCCAGAGCTTCGTAGAGAGCTTCAAAGTCAGCCTGCTGCATCGGCAGGATCTTCGCCAGAGCTTTTTCTCTTTCTTCAAGAGTCTCGGAGCAGATCATTTCACGGAACGCATCGATTCTGCCTTCGCCGAAGAACATATGCTCTGTACGGCACAGACCGATACCTTCTGCACCCAGTTCACGAGCCTTCTTAGCGTCGCGCGGGGTGTCGGCGTTGGTGCGAACCTTGAGCTTTCTGAACTTGTCGGCCCAAGACATGATTCTGCCGAATTCACCTGCGATGGAAGCGTCCACAGTCGGGATCAGACCATCGTAGATGTTGCCGGTGGAACCATCGATGGAGAGGAAGGAGCCTTCCGTAAAGGTCTTGCCGGCGAGCTCGAACTTCTTGTTTTCTTCATCCATCTTGATGTCACCGCAGCCGGATACACAGCACTTACCCATGCCGCGTGCGACAACTGCAGCGTGAGAGGTCATACCGCCGCGAACGGTCAGGATGCCCTGTGCAGCCTTCATACCTTCAATGTCTTCCGGAGAGGTTTCCAGACGAACGAGGACGACCTTTTCGCCTCTTGCCTGCCATGCCTTCGCGTCTTCTGCGGAGAATACAACCTTACCGCAGGCAGCACCGGGAGATGCACCAAGACCCTTGCCGATCGCCTGTGCCTTCTTCAGAGCGGCGGCGTCGAACTGCGGGTGGAGAAGGGTGTCGAGGTTTCTCGGGTCGATCATGAGGACAGCTTCTTCCTCAGTCTTCATGCCTTCGTCCACGAGGTCGCATGCGATCTTCAGAGCGGCTGGAGCGGTTCTCTTGCCGTTTCTGGTCTGGAGCATAAAGAGCTTGCCGTGTTCCACGGTGAACTCCATGTCCTGCATGTCGTGATAGTGATTTTCGAGGATTTTGCAAACGTCAACGAACTGTGCGTATGCTTCCGGGAACTTCTCTGCCATCTGTGCGATCGGCATCGGAGTACGAACACCGGCAACCACATCTTCGCCCTGTGCGTTGGTGAGGAATTCGCCCATGAGGTGCTTTTCGCCGGTAGCAGGGTCACGTGTGAACGCAACGCCGGTACCGCAATCGTCGCCCATGTTGCCGAACGCCATCATCTGCACGTTGACAGCGGTACCCCAGGAGTACGGGATGTCGTTGTCGCGGCGGTATACGTTTGCTCTCGGGTTGTCCCAGGAACGGAACACGGCCTTGATAGCGCCCATGAGCTGTTCCTTCGGGTCGGACGGGAAATCCACACCGATTTTTGCCTTATATTCAGCCTTGAACTGGGAAGCGAGGTTCTTCAGATCGTTGGCATCGAGCTCCACGTCGAAGGTAACGCCCTTTTCTTCCTTCATCTTGTCGATGAGCTGTTCAAAGTACTTCTTGCCGACTTCCATAACGACGTCGGAGTACATCTGAATAAATCTTCTGTAGCAGTCCCAAGCCCATCTTTCATTGCCGGACTTCTTTGCCATGACCTCCACAACCTCTTCGTTGAGACCGAGGTTCAGGATGGTGTCCATCATGCCAGGCATGGATGCTCTTGCGCCGGAACGGACGGATACGAGCAGCGGGTTTTCGCGATCGCCGAACTTCTTGCCGGTGATTTCTTCCATCTTTACGATGTATGCGTTGATCTCGTCCATGATTTCGGGCGCGATGGTCTTGCCGTCTTCATAGTATCTGGTGCAGGCTTCCGTAGTGATGGTGAAGCCCTGCGGAACGGGCAGACCGATGTTGGTCATTTCTGCCAGGTTTGCACCCTTACCGCCGAGGAGCTCACGCATATTTGCGTTGCCTTCGGAGAACAGGTAAACATACTTGTTGGCCATTGGATTGATTACCTCCGAAAAAATAGTATATTAATTTGTTGCGCTGACAAATTCTGTACCGCCCTTTCTCAGAAAAAGCGGATTTTCATGGCGCGCGGCGTGTTCCGACGATGCGATTTTGCACTTCTCTCAACCATACACGTACCGATGGTACACCGCATATAGCTGGTACACCGCGGAAAAGGCACAACAAAACCTACAGCCTTGCGCCCGCAATGGATATTATACCACAGTTTTTCCGGAATTTCCACACCCCGATACAAAAAAATCCCGAAATTTATAGAAAGTTTACTTTTGGGGAAAGCCGTATGCCGTGATATGCAAGAAAGACGGAAATCCCCTTGCCGCACGGCTATATTTCCTGCGCTTTTGCCCGAAGTCGGCGGTCGCGGATAGAAAAAAGCAGCGCGAGGATAAAGCATACGAGAAAAAACGTAGCACATGTGAGAAAGCAAACGCGTATCTGCCCGGTCACACTGCGGAACAGCTCCGTCAGAAACGGATACTCTAGCGTACCCGCCAGCGGATCCGGCAGCCGTCCGATAATACAGGTGAGCAGAAGAAACAGTACGCAGTCGAAAAGGGTGAGAAAACGGAGAGCGCCATGTATTGTGCCGAGCAGAACGAGAAAGCAGAAGGAGAGTACGGCGCAGGAGAACGCGCAGACTAGGATTGGCTCTGATGCGAAAAATCGATACGGCGCGTAGAAGGCGTACAGACCCTCCGCCGGAATGAGGGAGACGGCGTGTGCAAAGAGATACTCGCTCATCTCATACGGGTCGCCGAGATAGGAAAGAAACTGATACATTCCATCGTCCATGACGGAAATGCTGTAGCCGACGATTTCTTCCGCGGTCCATGTGGGAAAAGAGCCAGAGCTGAGAAAGCACCGACATGCGTCCTGTGCCATGGCGGTGAGCAGGGATGGAATCCCGCACCGCTCCAGAATTTCGTCGACATCCTCATCCGTTACGGCGACGCCGAGAGAATCAAAGCACGCCGTTACCGCTTCGCCAAGCGTATAGGGGGAGCCGTCCTCGTCCAGCGCGATGCAGATTCCCGCCGGATCAAGCATGGCGGCGCTGTCGTAGATCTGCTGCGGCGTCAGACTGGCACGTACAAAAAAGACGGTACAGGTGATGACGGTAGAAAGAATGCATATAAGGGAGAGCAGTGCCGACAGTGTGATCCGTACGATTTTTTCTCCGCGAGACAGGGGCTGCGGTGCGTCGAATGCGTTTGGATTCCGGATTGTGCGGGGTTCGTTGTCCATGGGATTGCCGCCTTTCTGAACGGTGTCAATGGTTTCCTATAGTATAACAGGATCGGCGCGCAAATGCAAGAGCACGGACAAAAAAACGGCGGTATCCGGGGAAAATCGCATCTACGGATACCGCCTTGTTTTATCCTTATAAATTGTATGCCTCTTGGAGACAAGACCCGCTCCTGTCTCCGCTTTTGTATTACGATACGAGGATGCAGCCGATCCGGATCGAGTGACCTTCGGATTCCTCCGCTTTCCTCTCTGCGATTGTTACGGTCACGGTATGCACACCATACGGCAGATCGCGTGCGAAGAAGCACGGTCCGGCGCGATTGAACGATTTACAATAAGAATCCCAAGCGCGCAGCGGCCTTTCCTCGCCGCCATCCACAACCACAGTCACATCTCCCGCGTCCTTTGCCAGCATCCAGTAGAACCCGGCGGACTTTCCCGTAAATGTGAATGAGAATGCGTTGCCCGGCTTTGTTCCCGCAAAATACCGTGGATATCTGCCGCACATGGATTCCTCCACCATCGAAAAACCGTCCGTTATGAGATCGTCCAGCATACCGCAGTCGATCATCCGTGCATCCAGATCCAGCACCGGGCATAGCGGTTCCGGCAACACCACCTTCGCAGGCATATCCGGGACAGCCGTTTCGTTCAGCCATTTTGCCATCTGCTCCGTGATCGTTTTCGTGTAGAGGGCGTATCCTGCGTCGTTCGGATGCACCGTGTCCGTCGTAAAAACGTGGAAATCGCCGCCCGCGCGGAGCACCGCATAATGCAGCACATTGCCAACATCAATGGTGGGGATGCTGTAATGGTGTGAAATCGTGAAATATGCACTTCGGGAAACATATTCGCCGCCCTTCTCAAGCGTTTCGCATAAAGAACCCGTTGTCGTCAGAATCGTCACCACCTCGGCATACGGATTGTGTGCGTACAGCTTTTTCAGAATCGTCTCGCTCTGCCGCAGGATCCGCGCATAAGATCCGCCGCTGTCGTTTACGGCAAACTCCAGAAAGACGAGATCCGGCTCTTTGGAAAGCAGGTCGATTTCCTCCCGATACATCCCGAGATCCGATCCTGTGCCGCCGATTGCCGCCTGAATCTCTTGAATCTCCGCGTCCGGATACCGCGATCGGAACCACTCCGTCACAAGTGCGCGATAGCATGTCGTGGGAGACGACGCTCCCGCGCCCTCCGTGATCGAGCCGCCGAAATATCCGAGAACGCATTTTTTGTCGTGTACCAGCCGATAAAGCGTGTTTTCAAACATTTTGCAGTCCTTTCTTTATCCGATCCCTTTTTCAAAAGGTTTACCGTGTTTTTCCAAGGGCGCGTTATTTCCGACGTTTCCGGGAGCCGAACCAGACAGCCGCACCGGCGAGAAGAAGTGCGCCGAGTCCACCGCTTGCGGCGATGGCTTTTCTGCGTGTGCGAGCTGCCTTTTCCCATGCCTGCCGGCGGGCGAGGCGAGACTGGGAGAACAGCCATTCAAACACCTCACGATCGCTGTAGACCAGATCCCAGATTGCGTGTTCACATCCGGTGTATTCCGTGTAGCGCGAGAGAATGCCGCCGTTCTTGCGAATGCAGGCGTACATCAGGCGATCCCCATCCGGCGATACCGATTTGTCCTCGGAGCCGTGGAACGCCCAGATCGGAATTTGCGTGAGAGCTGCCGCACGGGTCGTATCACATCCGCCGCATACCGGGATCCCTGCCGCGAACTGTTCGCCGTGCCGTACAAGAAGATCCCATACGCCATAACCGCCCAGCGACGTGCCGATCACGTATACCCGATCCTCGTCGATGTTGCAAAAGCTTTTTATGTAGCCCATGATCGAAAGCACTGTCCGCAGCTCCACGGATTCCGGCACCTCCGCCACACGGTATTGTCCGCTCTCATAAGGCGCATTTACCCACTGCGACTTCTCCCCCATCTGCGGAGCCAGAATCACCGCGTCGTACAACGGAGAACGCTCGTTGCGGAACGCATAGTCCAACACGTCCAGCTGCCGTTCGTTGTCCTCGCCGCGGCTGCCCGCTCCATGCAGATAGACTACAAGCGGATACCGCTCGCCACAGTCGTAATTTTTGGGAATGTAGAGCCGATAGGGCATTGAAAAACCGTCTGCCGTGGTAAAGGTGTATCTGCGGAATAAATTTTGAACCGATTGCATTTGTATATACCTCGTTTTTCTTGAACTTCTTTTTGTTCTATCATATAAAACGCGCCGCCTGATTTGCAACTACCTTCTGTCGGCGTGGTGCGCCGCCATGCGCGTTTGAAATGCCGCAAGCGTATTTACCCAAGCCGATATACGCCCGTGAACGATATCGCGGCGGGACCGGTGAGTGTGACAGTGAAATCTCTGTGCACCGTTACCGTGACCTCTCCGCCGCGTAGCATAACCGTGATCGGTTGCTCCATAGCGCAGACTCCCTCCAGAATCGCGGCACATACAACGGCGCAGGCACCCGTCCCGCATGCCATCGTCTCTCCGCTGCCGCGTTCATATACGCGCATTTCTATCCGGTCTTTGCCAAGAATACGCGCCGCTTCCACGTTCACGCCGTCCGGGAAGATCCCTTTTTCCGCAGTGAGAGCGGTGACGGCGGTTGCAAAGTCCGCAAGCGGCAGATCGTCCGGCGATTGTCCGAGAAAACATACGGCATGCGGATTGCCCATTGATACTGCCGTCATAGCAAACTGCGTGCCATGGAACCAGAAAGGAATCCTCGCGCCAATTCCGGCTCCTGATCCCGTGCTGTTTTGCGCCTGTTCTGCCATTTCTTCCACCGGAAATACCGCCCTGCCCATATTGACCGACGCGCCGATACATACATCGTCATCCAATAGCGGCCGTACTATACGGAGTCCCGCACCGGTTTCTACCCGGATTTCCGGTACGCGGACATAGCCGTGATCGACAAGGAATTTTCCGACACAGCGGATTCCGTTGCCGCACATTTTTCCCTCGCTGCCGTCCGCGTTGTACATCCGCATCCGTGCGTGATTGGCAGGATTCTCCGGCGGGCAGATCAGAATGAGTCCGTCCGAACCGACAGCAGTGTGTCTGTCTGCCATTTGACGGGCAAGTGCGGACGGATCGTGGACATACGGCGGGCGGAACTGATCGATGCATATGTAGTCGTTTCCGCAGCCGTGCATTTTCGTAAAGCTGTATGTGCGCACACACTCTTCTTTTTTTTCGTCTTTTTCGTCGATGCTATCCCTACAGCATGCGCGTTCTTTTCCCATCGTGTTCGCAAGTATCGGGAAAAGCCATTCCTCCGTGCAGAGGGGAATCCCACGCGACCGGAAACGGGCGGCCGTCACACCGTATCCCGAAACAAGCGTACCCGTGAAGGAACCGTCGTATACCCGGCCGACGCCACACGAGGGACTTTTCGCCTTCAGAATCGCGCCGTCGCAGCCGAGAGCATCGTATAGTGCCAATGCTGCCTCTGCCCCTTTTTCATATGCCTCCGTGACCTCTCTGCCGTCCTTTGTGATCACCCTGCCGTCCCGTATTTCCGCCGGAATCCGTGGGGTGGAAAGTCCGCCGTAAATCTCCGGGCAGAACGGGATGAGAATATGGCTGTCCCCCAGGGCGATCACCGCATCGCAGGGTTTAGACTTCCCATCGTACCGACACGGACAGCCAAGGAGACACGCACTGACCAGAAGCTTCATTTTTGTGTCCCGGAGAGTGCTGCGAAAAGATTCCGGTGCACTGTTAGATCGTTCCATTTGTCCGGGTGGAACGGTGTATTCGAACAGTTTTTATTGTCGGCGGCGATTTTTGTGCGGTGGGAGAGCAGATCCGCTCCGCAAGTGCGTTTGTACGCTTCATTTTGGAGATGCATAGGGTCTATATTTGCCGCTGCAGAGCATATAGGATGCCGTCTGCCGCGGGGTTGGCTCCTTTACAGATTGGTCTACCGCAAGTATAGCATATCCCGCCGCAAAATGCAATCGATTGTGGGGAAAAGCTACAATAAATTCAAAAAAACGCACTGTCGGGTGACGGACAGAACGATTTGAGGGCGGGTATGGGTGAGGGAAAAAGCGGCGCGATATACGGCGCGGATGTGGCTGATGAGAGTCTGCACGGTGGGCAACAACGCGGAATTTCCAGAGGCAAATCCCCTTTCAATATGCATAAGGAGGTGCATCTATTGCGCAGTATTTCTTTCGCAGAGAAAACAAAAAAATACGAGACATCGATTTCGATATCTCGTATTTGGCGCGCCCTATAGGATTCGAACCTACGACCTACCGGTTCGTAGCCGGGCACTCTATCCGCTGAGCTAAGGGCGCACACGCTCTTTCTGAACGCTTATATATCATACCACACATGTTCCGGTTTGTCAATAGGTTTTAGAAAAAAATTTGAAAAAATCCGCAGTGGCGCAGAAGCAGCCATTTGCGCAGTCTAAAGAAGTGCCATCAGCAGTTCTGTCAGGTAGGCGGCGATCACGCCGGCTATCGATACTGTGAGGAGACTCCGACCGAAAAAAGAAAACGAAATGGCGATCACCACACCGACAGCGGCGGACAGCGGATGATCGGTCGCGTAAAGGGACGCCGGGATCGCCATTGCGCTGAGTACCGCGTAGGGAATATAGTAGAGAAGATCCTGTAGAAAGCGCGAGGTGATTTTGCGGCGGAAGAGTGTGAACGGCAGCATCCGCAAGAGGTAGGTGACGACCGCCATCACCGCGATATGAATCAGGGTGGAGTATTCGTTCATATGTTGTTTCCTCCGCTTGTCGGATCCGGCTTACGCGGGAAGCATACGGCGCCGATGATGGCTCCGATCACACCACAGAGTATGATGGACGTGCCGGAGGATACGCCGGCGAACAGAGGTATGTACCGAAGTGCGCAGGACAGTCCGGCAGCGACCAGCACCACGGTAAAGATCCCACGGGATTTTCGTGCAGGAGGAATGACGATTGCGAAGAACATTCCGTAAATCGCCAGTCCGAGCGCACTGCACAACCGTGGTGGCAGAATATTTCCGGCGATACCGCCAAGTAAGGTGCCCGTCGACCAGCCGAGAAACGGAAGAATGATCAGTCCGTACAGAAATTGGCGGCTCACCTCCCCTGGTTTGCCTACCGCCACGGCGAAAATTTCATCCGTGATGCCGAACGCGGTGACGAGACGGTGCGGGACGGTCAGCGATCTGTCCGCCTTTTGTGAGAGGGAGAGGCTCATCAGGGAATAGCGCAGATTGATGACAAATTCCGCAATCACCATTTCGATGTAGCTGCCGCCGGTCACGATGATCGACAATCCGGCAACCTGTCCGGCTGAGGTCAGATTTGTCATGGAAATGAGAAGGGCAATCCATGGGGAGAGCCCTGCGTTGACGGCTGCGATGCCAAAACCGAACGATACGGAAATGTAGCCGAGCGCGATCGGAATTCCCTGCCGCAGTCCGCAGAGGAAATCCGTTTTTGATTTTTGCGGGATGAACAAGAAATAATCCTTCTTACTGTTGAAATTCAAAAGTTGTCGTAGGGCAACTGTCTCTTATAGTATACCATATCGTGTCCAGATTTACAAGAGCAGAAAAACACAGGAGAACCATGGCAAACCACGGTTTCTCCTGTGCGAATTTGTGAAAATCGATTGTCGAGTGGGAATGATGTACAGCTGAACAGTGGAGCGAACCATCCCACTCTCGAGAATTTCCTTGACAGGAAATTCTC
>CAVIKO010000021.1:36705-38014 GCA_963643035.1 bacterium | reverse complement strand
GAATGTGATGACCGCCAGTCTGCCGCCGGGTCGCAGATGCGCGACCGCTGCACGGATGCTCGGTTCAATCGCATCCAGTTCTCCGTTTACCTCGATGCGGATTGCCTGAAACGCGCGTCTTGCCGGATGCTGAGATTCCTTTTGCCTCGTCGGAATCGCGCTCGCCACGGTTTCGGCAAGTTCCAACGTGGTTTGGATCGGGGATTTTTCCCGTCTCTGTACAATGGCGCGGGCGACCTTTCCGGAAAATTTTTCCTCTCCATAGACCCAAAGAATCCGTTTCAGATCCTCCTCGGAATAGGTGTTCACGACATCACAGGCAGAAAGTCCGGCACTCTGATCCATACGCATATCAAGCGGCGCATCCACCGTGTAGGAAAAGCCACGGTCTGCGTCATCCAACTGGTGAGAGGACACGCCGAGGTCCCAAAGTACGCCGTCAATGTGATCCACATCGACGGAGCGCAGTGCCGCTTCCAAATCGCGAAAGTTCGACTTGACAATGGTAAAACGGTCGCCAAGCGAAGATAGTCTCGCCCGACAGGCCGCAATAGCCTCATCGTCGCGATCCAGACAGATGAGTCTGGAATGACCGTCATCCGGCAATCGAGAGGCAATTTCAAAGGAATGACCGCCGCCGCCTGCCGTACAATCCACGAATACGCCGCCGCGTTCCGGTTCCAATGCGGACAGGCATTCGGAAAGCAAAATGGGGATATGATGAAATTCCATATTTTGGTTACTCACTGAAACCCTCGCCCATCCGGGCAAAGGAATGATTTAGGAAGCCTCTGCTTTACAATCGTTCTTGCGAGAAAAGCTCCTATATTTCAACCTTTCATCGCAAAAATCTGATTGATTCAGAGATTCTTTAGAGAAATCAGTCGGCTGCTTATCTTCCTGTTCGGCAGCTGCTTCTTGCTTGAGCAGTTATGCGGCTCGGTGACCTGTCGGATAAACTTTTGACATGTGCCTAACATATTCGAAAGGCAGTTGTTCGCGCGTACTGTGTTACGGCTTTGCCCATTACAATCCAAGGGATTCCAGTACCGCGGCGAAGTTTTCCGGTTCCTCGTCCAGTCTGTTTTCCTCCCAGCGCTCCGCCGCCCAGATTTCCACGTAATTGCCACAGCCAACGGTTACGATGTTTTTCTGAATGCCAGCAAAGGTGAGCATATTCTCCGGGACGGAAAATCTGCCCTGACTGTCCGGCTGAATCTCCAACGCGTTGGAGTAGAGATACCGGAGGAGTGCACGGCTCTGTGTGGTAGGCAGCGTGCTGAGCTTATCGGTATATTTCGCCCATTCC
>CAVIKO010000021.1:25682-36695 GCA_963643035.1 bacterium | reverse complement strand
CTCTGCAGAGTAAAGCGTCAGGCAATGGTCGGCTGCCTTGAGCATCGTAATGACGGGACCGAGCTGATCCTTCAGGCGTGAGGGAATGATGATTCTGTTTTTCGCATCAATCGCGTGCGTATACTTACCCATCAGCATGACCCGTCACCTCCATTCATGCTCCACTTTTGGGGATTTTTTGGGAAAGTCCTCCACTCAAACTTTATTATAATATACTTGGCGGAAAATTACAAGAGGTTTTTCAAAAAATTCTCCGATAAATAATATTCTTTACCGTTCTCTCGCTCTTTTTCCGCCATTTTTCGCGATTTCCGTCAGGTAGATTTGACGCTTCTCCACCCTTCCCGATATACGCCGATTCCCTGTCATTGCCGGTTTCGGTACACGCATACGCAGCTTCTTTGCACCCCTGTCTTTCTGCGACCGCGCCAATTTCCATCTTATTCCAGTTTTTTCCTTCTTTCGACAATCGCAAAATTTCCATTTTTTACTTTTTCTGTGTCTTCCATGCCAGCATTTCGTTCACATATTTTTAGATAATTTTGTCACACATTTTTTACTTTTTGTGAATTTTGCCGCAGTGAGCTTTTCCACCCTGTCCACACCATTTTTCCATACTGTGCTGTTTCTGCCATGCAAAAACAAAAAAAGCGGACACGCTGGTGCAGCATTCTTCTGACAGTGTGTCCGTGTGTATTCGTTTTTGTCAATTTGTCTTATCCAAAGCTTCAAATAGGAGCTTTTCCGCAAGTGTCGGATCCGCCCTGCCGCCGCTTTCCCGAAAAACAGTGCCAAGAATCGCTTTTGCAGCTGTTTTTTTTCCGCCGCGATATTGCAAAACCGCTTTTTCATTTGTACAAATTGCCCGCTGCACAAATTCCATCAATTGTGCGGAATCCGTGATGAGGTACATTTTCTCTCTTTCGGCAATTTGATGCGGAGGTATCTTCTCCGCCTCTGCCATGGATAAGAGTTTTTTTGCCGTGGTGCTTCCGATTTTTCCGTCACCGAAAAGCTCCGCTGTCTCACACAGCCAGTCCGCCCGCAATTCCGGCACGCCGTCTTCCGCGAGTCCGGGTAGGAGCGAGCCAATATACAGATTGGCGCACAGGCGCGGATACCGGCATTCCCGCACTGCCGATTCAAAATAGTGAACGCGGGAGGGCAATGTAGCGATCCGGCGCACATCCTCCTCGGGAAGTCCATAACTTTCGCGTAGCCTGCCTTCCGCATCCTCCGGCATGGGCGGCATCCCGGCGCGCACTCCATCCAACCACGCGTCCGACAGGATTACCGCCGGAATGTTCGGTTCTGGGAAGTAGCGATAATCCACGCTGTCCTCTTTTTTGCGCATGGTTTCCGTGTGTCCGGTATTTTCGTTATATCGTCTTGTCTCCGCATCTACAGCTTCCCCGCGTGCAAGAACGGTGGTCTGACGGTCGATTTCATCTTCTACGGCACGTCCGGCGTACTGAATGGAGTTGAGATTCTTGATTTCGCACCGCACACCAAACGGTTCTCCCGGACGATGGACGGACACATTGACATCGCACCGCATGGAGCCCTCGTTCATTTTGCAATCGGACACGCCGATATAGAGAATCCGGCGGCGCAGCTCGGTCAGATATGCACGCACCTCGGCGGCAGAATGCATATCCGGCGCAGATACAATTTCAATGAGCGGCACACCACAGCGGTTGTAATCGATATAAGTACCGTCGTCCCGGTGCAGGAGCTTCCCGGCATCCTCTTCCAAATGGATCCGCTCAATCCGTATGCGGCGCACGGTTTCGCGGCCGGGTACATCCACATATCCGTCGGTCACGAACGGCCGCTCATACTGCGTGATCTGGTATCCCTTAGGCAAATCGGGATACGTGTAGTTCTTTCGGTCAAACCACGTTTCCAGGTGGATCGTACCGTGCAGTGCCATCCCGGCCATCACTGCGTACCGAACCGCTTCTCCGTTCAGACGCGGCAATGCGCCCGGCATCCCGAGGCAGATCGGACAAACCGCCGTATTCGGCTCCATACCAAAATCGGTGGGACACGCACAGAACGCCTTGGTCGCCGTCTTTAACTCCACATGTACCTCCACACCGATGATCGCCTCCCATTCCGCCATCACACACACCTCCATTCCGTACGGTACGGCTCCGTCATCCGCTCACAGTATGCCGCGACACGATACAGCAACATTTCCGCACATCGTCCGCCAAGAAAGGACACGCCGCACGGGAGCTGTCCGTCGCCACCGGAGGGAATCTGGATTGCGGGCAGTCCTGTCAGATTGGCGTACACCGTAAACGCGTCGCTTTCGTATAGGGTATCCGGGTCCTCCTCCGCTGAAACTGTGGGAAATGCAACAGTCGCGGCGGTTGGCAGGAGAATCACATCCACCGTTTGCAAGATCTCGGCAATCTCTTTTGCGATTTTTGCCCGAACAGCAGATACCCGGCGGTAATAATCTCCATTCAAAACCGAAGACAACGCGAATTTTCCGGCAAGAATCCGCCGCCTGACCTCTGCCCCAAGTTCTTCAGTCCGCGCATTCATCACAACCTCCGCAAAGGTCGCGCCATCGGCTCCGGTGCCGTAGCGGATCCCATCGTATCGCGCCAGATTGGAGGAAGCCTCTGCGGCGGCGGTCGTCACGTACACATCCACGGCGATCTCAGGCGGCGGCAGCGTAACCGTTTTCACAGTTGCCCCGGCATCCCGGAGTATCAGGGCAATCCGTTCCGCGGCGCGTACGGTCGCCGTGTCACACAACTTTGCGTACCCCGCCATGACACCGACACGAAGTCCCGCAAGCGAATCGCAGAATCGATCCTCCGGCTGCTCCGCCACTATTGTCGTCATATCGCGCGTATCCAATCCGGTAATGGCAGACAGCACGAGTCGGTTGTCTGCGACGGTACGGGTGATCGGAGAGACGGTATCCATGGATGAGGCAAATTCTACCAGTCCAAAGCGGGATACCAGTCCATATGTCGGTTTCATCGCGACCAGGCCGCAGAACGACGCCGGTTGCCGCGCCGAACCGCCTGTATCGCTTCCAAGCGCAAAATACGCTTCTCCTGCCGCCACCGACGCCGCTGCACCTGTTGAGGATCCGCCCGCCGATTTCGTCGGATCGAGTGGATTGACACAGTGACCGAGTGCGGAATAATGACCTGCCGACCCCATAGCAAATTCATCCATGTCTGTTTTGCCTACCAGCACCGCGCCGCAGTCCCGCAGCCTCTCATATGCAGCGGCATCATATTGCGGTACAAAGCCGGCAAGCATCTTGGACGCGCAGGTCGTCCGAATTCCGGATGTGATAAAATTGTCCTTGAGAGAATACGGTATCCCGCAAAGCGGATGAACAGCCGTTGGATTCGTCTGCCACAGTGTATCCGCCTTTTCCGCTGCCGCCAGCGCCGCATCGTCGCACACGGTCAGATACGCGCCGCAAGAGGACGCATGGATCCGACGGAGCACCTCCTCGGTCAGGTCAGTCGATGTGACCTCTCTCCGGAACAGTGCCGCCGATGCCTCACATACAGTGGTGTATTTCATTCGCTCACCACCTTTGGTACGCGAATATATTTTCCCGGTGCCATATCCGTTCTGGCATCAGTCAAGCGGCAACTTGCGCTCACATACGCGCCCGTCTTTGTTTCCCGCATGGGTATATCCGCCCGCAGATTTTCCGGAGAGAATGTCTGTTCGAACGCCGGGGGATCCGGTACATTTCCATCTGCCCGAGAGGCGGCGCTGCGCATTCGATCCTGCCAACGGGCAAGTGTTTCCGCATCCACCACATTAGAAGTGGCTCCGGAAAGCATCGCGTTTGCCAACAGCCCCTGCAGACTTGTGTATTTTTCCTCGTTTTCCATCATATCATGTTCCATTTCAACTGTACTATCTAAACTTTGGGGCAGATTGCTTCAACATTCAACTGTACATCATTCCCTCTCAACTATTAAGTCTAAACCTTGGAGAATTTCCTGTCAAGGAAATTCTCGAGAGTGGGGCAGATTGCTCCAACATTCAACTGCACATCATTCCCTCTCATTTTACCAAACCGTTGATTTCGGGTTGATTCATTCAGCGCATCCTATAGATTGCTATTGCCTTCGCATTCCAAATCGCATGGCAACAAGTATTTTTTGTGCAAATAAACGATATGTACAGCGTTTTCTTTTGTAGAGAGGATTGGCGCATCCCGTTATCGATGGGGTTCATTCCTCCCGCCACGATTTAAGCAGAGCGATCTCACGTGCGTATCCCTCCAGTTCGTTCGGCGTTTCCAGATAGAACGGCAGGGTACGCAGCAGCGGATGGTTGATGATCCGCGTGATGGCTTCCTGTCCGACATAGCCCTCACCAATCTTATCATGCCGATCCTTATGGGTGCCGCAAGGATTTTTGGAGTCGTTCAAATGGATCGCGTACAGACGATTTATACCGATCACCCGGTCAAATTCCGCAATCACACCGTCTGTATCCTTTTCCAACGGGTAACCCGCATCGGAAATGTGACATGTATCAAGGCATACGCCGATGTACGGCTGAAATTCCGGCTTCACCAAATCGAGGATTGCGCGCACCTCTTCAAAGGTTTTTCCGATTTCCGTTCCTTTCCCCGCCATAGTTTCGACAAGAACCGTCGTTTTCATGCCTGTCCAAAGAATTTCGTTGAGCATATCCGCCGTCATTTGGATGCCCGCCTCCGTTCCCTGCCCGACGTGACATCCGGGATGGAAATTGTAGAGGGAGTGCGGGATCGATTCTAAAAATTCCAGTTCGCGGCGCATCGATTCTCCCGAATAACGGCGCACCTCAGCGTCCGCGGAGCATGGATTGTATGTATACGGCGCGTGTGCCAACGGAGGAGTCATATCATACTCCGCGATGAGGGAGAGAAGTCCTTCCAGATCTACCGGATCCGGTGCCTTGGAAGGTGCGCGTCCTCTGGGATTCTTGGTAAAATACTGAAAAGTATTGCCGCCAATGGACAAAATGCGCTCGCCCATAGCACGATAGCCACCCTCCGTGGAGAGATGACAGCCGATTTTGAAGCTCTTTGATTTATTTTCCATAATATATTTTCCTCCGGGAATCCTGAAAATCATTCTGTGTGCCGTTTGGGATACACGAAACCAATCGGAATCCTTAGTCATATGGCTTGCCATTATACACCAGCATTGCCTTTATTTTTCGATTTTTTTACGAAATAGTCCCTTTCACGTTCACAAATTTATCATATACTATATTATTGTGTGCGCGTACTATGGCACAGTTATGCTGCCGGGAAAGGAGATGCTGCCCTTGAAAAAATCACGCGTGGTGCGGTTGGCCGCCTATATCGATTTTTGGCGTGGTGTAGTTCAAACCTTTGCGGATGATCGCGTCACCGTATACGCAGCACAGGCATCCTATTTTGTCATCATCTCCGTCATGCCGTTTCTCTCGCTGCTGGTCACACTGCTGCGTGTTTTTGCGCCGATGGTGAACATGGCGGATTTGCGCGAAATGGTGAATGTGGCAATCCCAGATTCCATTGTCACCATGTATGAATCGGTGCTGACGGATCTGTCCTCCATCTCCGCCGTATCGCTTGCATCCATTTCCGTCTTGATGGTATTGTGGAGCGCGTCCAAAGGTATTGACGCGATTCGACAAGGAATTATGACCGTTTACCATGTACCGCGCCGACGTGGACTTCTGCCAGATGTGCTGCGTTCGCTGCTGTACACACTGTCATTCCTTGTACTGATCATTGCAGTTGTGGTCGTTCTGATCTTCGGCGAGCTGCTTTCAAATCTCCTACAAACAAAACTCAACATATCCCTTGCCTTTATCGATCGAATCCTCGCCTATAAAACACCGTTCTTTCTTGCTTTTCTGACCCTTGTATTCACGATTCTCTATTACGCCGTCGCGCGTAAAAGTACCGTGGTCTGTCGCAAATTCTTCCGCCATGTACCGGGAGCCATCTGCGCCGCGCTGGGATGGCTTCTCTATTCGTTTGGCTACTCCCTGTACATCACGTATTTCAGTGGTGCGTCTCTCATCTACGGCGGTCTTACAGCACTCTGTCTCATCATGCTGTGGCTTTATTTCTGCATGATCATCCTGCTCTGCGGCGCAGAGATCAACAAGCTGTTCTTCGCCAGAGCCGTGCAAAATCCGACCGTGCGGGAACCCGCTCTCCTGCGAAACAAATCCAACGAATAGGCGGGAAACGCTGATTTAAAGTTGATTTTATGCAGCGCATCCCTGCAGACAGGAAGCGATTCCACCGCATATGCGACAATCTCACGCCGGAGTCGCTTTTTCTGTGTCGGCACGAACATTTTCCTATGTTATATTATACCATAGATTTGTGAACATATCAACCACGTGCATTCCGACAAATCCCCCCGTTCGCCCATACGTACAAAAAGGCTCCCTTGCGCTTTTGCAAAGAAGCCTTTTTTTACACTCACTGCACATCGCCCGTTTCGGGTATATTGTTCTGCGTGAGCGTGTTATTCTTGATTGCCTCGATATACTGGTTGTGCTGTTCTTTCGTTTCGGAGAAGTACGTCTTGGAGCCGTCAGAAACAAAATAGTAGTAATTTGTTTTAGCGGGACTGAGTGCAGCAAGAATTGCGCTGGCAGACGGATTGGCTATCGGTCCGGGCGGCAGCCCCTCATACAGATACGTGTTGTAGGGGCTGTCATAATTCGTATTCTTGAGCTGCGTCCGTTCTCCCGTATCGTGCTGGATAGCATAGACGATCGTCGCATCGCTCTCCAACTTTGGAAAATACGTCTTTGCATGCAGACGGTTGTGGAATACGGACGACACGTTGAAGAATTCCGACGCACTGCCCGCCTCTTTTTCGATCAGCGACGCAATGGTCAGGATTTCGTCTACGGTATATCCCATTTCCTCACAGAGCCGCCGATGCTCATCGGTAAAGAGCTGGTCAAAACGACGCAGCATCTTGTTGATGATTGTCGCTTCACTGGACGCATTGTAGAAATCATACGTATCCGGGAAGAGATAGCCGTCGAGCCGATAGAAGCGATCCCCGGAGATACCGTTTTCCTCCAGCTCATCGATGAACCAGTAGTCGAAATCGTAATTCTGGATCACATCCTCATAACCCTCTCGTGTACCAATACCGTAGGACACCATCAGATCGATGATCTCATCCGTAGTATAGCCTTCCGGGAACGTAATGCGTACCGTGCCAATCTTCGGTTTTTCCTTGAATTCGTCGAGCAGCTCATCGTAATTCATCACAGGGGAAACCGTGTAGTCCCCCGCGACAAATTCGCCATCGTCCTTTTTGAGTTGGGCGTAAAGACGGAACACCTTCGGATACTCGATTACACCGTTCTGATAGAGTATTTCAATCACATCATTCAAGGACGCGTATTCCGGAATCGTCACAGGGATGGTGGTGTCTGTCTTGACAAAAGCAAACACATCGTTGCCGACCATGATGATCGCGACCGCCAAAAATACGGAAATCACCACAACGAAAATCATGTAGATTACCGCCTTAACAACGCTCACGACGGTGTTGCCACCCTCGTCGGATACGACTTTTTCCACATTCTTCTGTTTTTTCGCTTTTTTCTGCTCTTCATCCGTTTTTTTCGCGCCCAAACGGGTGTGTCCGGTCAAAGCGGAAACATCGGTGACACGTGTTTTCTGGAGGTTTTTATTCTCCGCCGCCCTTTTCGCGCCGGACAGTTCTGTCACGGATGCAGCCTGCTCTGTCTGTGCTGCCATCCGCTGTCCAAGGGTGTTATTTCGGGACACGCGTTCCTGCCGTGCCGGAGCTGGGTACTCTGCTGCGGATTCAACTTTTTGGGATACCGCGTTTCCATATAGACCATTCGATTCTCGTGAGGCTGTCGGATTCTGGCGTACCGATTGCTGTGCCGCGCCAGGAGTGGGATTTCCCGATCGTGTACGCGCCTCCGTCTGTGTCGTCTTTTTTGTATATTGGCGAGCTGTGCCGAGTGTCGGATCCTCCGATGGGACACGCGACGTGTTTCCCTTACTTGCGGTCGCGGACGACCGCACCGCAGCAGGCCGCCCCATCGTTGTGGAGGATTGCCCTGCGGCTTGCCGTACCACGGATTGCGCTTCAGAATGCACCGCAGACTGCCGCGTAGCGGAGTACCGCGTCGCAGACGGCTGAACCATAGCGGACTGCGTTGTCTGTGCTTCCGTGTGCGCTTGTACGACTGGATTTTGCCGTGCGGCCGACTGTCCCTTTGCGTTTCCGCTTGTCTGGGATGCCACCTCTCTTTTTCGGCGCAAGCTCTGCTCGTTGGCTCGATTGATCCGCTCCCGCAGCGTATCCCCCGAATTTCCCTTCGGCACATCGAACTGCCGGGTATCGCCAAATGGTTTTTCCTGATTTTCCGTACCGTTCGCCTCCTTTCTGTCGCAGGTTATGTACTGCCGAATTTTTAGATCCTATACAGTTTTGTTTTGTCCGTCATCCGCCCGTGTTGACGACGACGGTCGCAGTAACGTAGATCACGACCATTGTCAGATAGAGCGGCGAAAACAGGGACTGTGCCAGTGTCGAAAACAACGGACGTTTTTTTGTCAGATACTCCGCCGGGAGATTCCTTTCCGCGTATCCGGCATAGAGATTGGCCGCCTCATGGCTCATCAGAAGTCCCGCAGTCAATGTGAGAAATCCGGCGATCATAAGAAACAGCACCATGCTCACGCTCTGTTTTTCTGCAATGTGCAGAACATACTTTTCTATAAACAGTACAAACGCGTTGTGACAGGCGTGAACAAGCATGGCGGCCGGCAGCGATCGCGTCGCGTAGGTCACCGCGCATAAGACCAATCCGCCAAAAAAGTAGACCGGAAACCGCGCGAAACTGAAATGGGACATTGCAAACGTCACGGAGGTCACAAGAACCGCACAGGATACGCCGAAATTTTCATACGCCGCAAGCAGAATTCCACGAAAGAGGAACTCCTCCGTCACGGCCGGCAGCACGGCAAAAGCGAGTACCAGATACAGCCCATCAAAAATCCCGGCATTGCGTGCGAACGCAGTATAGGTTTCCGCGCTACCGGCCGCAAACGCGTTTGGAAAGAGCGAATACATACCCACACTGGCAAGCGCGCTACCACAGATGAGAAAGACTGTCGCGTACAGAAGAAACAGGATTTGTCCCGGTCCCGTAAATGCCAGTCGAAGCCTTGCCCGGAATGCACTCCCGCGTATCCTACAATAGAACAGCGCGGGTACGGCGTAAATCACAAGCTGCAAAACGACCACTGCGAGATACGGATTGTCATCGAGTCCGAGCCGCTCGTCCGTCAGCAATCCGAAATGCGCAAGAAGCATGATCCCGCCAAGCAGCAGGAATACCACAAGCGCGAGCAATGCGGCACCGGAGGTTGTATTCTTTTTCACCGGCACCATCCCTCTCTTCTATCGGAATTCCGTCTTTCCCATTCTATCCGTTCGTGTTTCAAGTCGTTTCTCCGTGGATCGAACCGCTGTAACGGATGTTACTTTTTCGCCGTTTTTGTAACCTTGACACCTTTTTCTGTCAGAAGAATATCTACGGACATATCAAAACGACCGCGCGGCACTTCCGGCAGAATGTAGTCGGAATACACGACCCCAATGGTACAGCCTGTGAAGGAGGAAAGGTACCGATCGTAAAAACCCTTTCCGTAACCGAGCCTGTAGCCTGCCTTATCATATACCAATCCCGGCACAAAACAGACCGCGCTGCCTTTTTCCGTGTGATTATCATACAACGGTGCATCCGGGGCCGGCTCCAACAATCCATAGGTATCGGGGGACAGCTCATCCAGGGAGGATACAATGTGGTAGGTCATCGTGTGCGTCTTTTTGTCACACCGCGGGAAACATATTTTCTTTCCCTTTTCGAGTGCGATTCTGGCAATGGCGTCCACGTCAATCTCGCCTGCACAGGCCGCGTACAGGAGGACAAATTCCGCGTATCGGAAGCTCACCAATCCCTGTGCGACCTGACAGATCGCGTCGTCTCGGCGCGCACGCTCCTCTATGGGCATTTCCAACCGTCTCTTCTTATATTCCTCTCGAATGTCGTCTTTCTGCTTCTTAATCATATTCTGTCAGCGAGGATCGACGTCCAGACTTTATGCGCCGCCTCTTCTCCTTTCATAGCCGCTACCAGTGCTGCACCGAATTTTTGGGCTGCTCCCATACCGCAGGCGGTAATCCGGTGATCGTCCGTGACGACCGCGCCGTCCTCCACCTTTGCACCATGCAGCTCCGCTTCAAAACCAGGATAGCATACCGCACGATACCCATCGAGCAGTCCGCGTTTGCCGAGGATCATCGGCGCGGCACAGATGGCACAGAGATAAGCCCCCTGCTCCGCTGCTGCACGGATCCATCTGTCTGCCTCCGGCGACTCGTCGATATGCTTCGCTCCCGGCATTCCACCCGGCAGAATCAGCATATCGATATCATTTGGTGCAGCCTGCGGCAGGATTGCGTCCCCCAGCACGGTGATCTGATGCGCACCGTTTGCCGTACCCGGCACGCCATTTTCCGGTAAAGTCAACACCATCACGGACAGTCCAGCGCGGCGCAGCATATCGATTGGCGTCAAAGCCTCAATTTCCTCAAAGCCGTCCGCTAAAATACAGTATATCATACAAATCTATCCTCCGTCAGCCATACGCACCCGCTCCGTTTCCACACGAACCGGATTTTTTAGGTACGCATTATATATTATACCATTCTTCCCCACATAAGCGATTAACAATTCATAAATTTTCTGTTTCTCTATCCGTTTTTTCCAATGGGATCAGCCGTTTGCGGATTTCTGCTGCGATCTCCTCACGGCTTTTCTGCGTTTTTCCGTCCGAAGACGCACACGGGATCACCGTCCAGCCGCATTTTTCCGCCGCATACAAAGCCGCGATACGGCAGGCAGCAAGATATGTGTGATCCTTTTCGTGAATATCGAGCGACTGTCCTG